>JBGTCT010000116.1:0-17622 GCA_041748695.1 Aquaticitalea sp.
ATACTGAAGATAAACCCGATGCTCTATGACTTCAATATCTTCA
The DNA here is from genome assembly GCA_041748695.1 of Aquaticitalea sp. Lineage (GTDB taxonomy): Bacteria > Bacteroidota > Bacteroidia > Flavobacteriales > Flavobacteriaceae > JBPOFM01. The sequence goes on from JBGTCT010000116.1 coordinate 44, forward strand.
GCGACAAAGACAGACCTAAAACAGCTGATCAATGGGCTTGTGATAATAATCTCATAGCTGTAGTCAATGCTGGAATGTATGACGATAACAATGTCAATATGGGCTATATGCAGCAATATGACAAGCTATACAATCCGAAGATGAACCGTGACAAAGCCACATTGGCTTTCAATCCCAAGGACAATACTGTACCACCAATTCAAATCATTGATATGGTAGAAGGTGATTGGAAACGCTTTGCTCCAAAGTACAATAGCTTTACACAATCAATCAGAATGATGACGCTTTCAGGTGAAAACGTATGGTCTAAATCAGACCTTATATGGAGCGTCGTAGTAATAGCTATGGACAAGCAGGGCAGCGTCTTGCTTATACACTGTAGGTCTCCTTATTCAATGCATGACTTCATTGAGATACTGAAAAATTCAGACCTCAACATACGTAATGTCATGTACCTTGAAGGTGGGCCAGAGGCTTCCATGTATATGAAGCACAACAAGTGGGAAGTTGGAATCGTTGGAAGTTATGAATCAAACTTCTATGGCGATCACAATGACCGCTTCTGGCACATACCAAACATCATTGGAGTAACAAAGAAATAAATGAAAGCAGAAAGTATAATTCCTTGGAGAGGAAAAATGGTATAAGTTGATATAAATAAACCGCCAATTAATACAAGACAATTAAGAGGTTTTCTTTTATGGAATAAATCTAGGGATTGTTTTTATGATTGTAAGTTTTTAAAAGATGTCGAAGTAACATGCTCTGAAGCGATTGAATTAGACGAAAGTGTTGAATTATTTTCAATTTGCGTACAAAAAAATCGAATACTATTTAGAGAAGATGGAACTTTTATTGAATATAGTTGAGGTGAAGACTTGCAAGGAAATTATGTGAATCATACTTATGAAGACCGAACATATTGGATAACAGATGGGACATATGTAGGTATTCCAGAAGATATATTATGGCTTAATTTCCCTCCCCCTGATGAGAATCTTGGCTATAGACTTTATGAGCTTTCAACAATGTTTTTAAATTTGGAGAAAGTAACCAAAGACATCCAGATGCCAGTGGCGAAGATTGCGGTTATTATTATATTGAACTTGTTAGAGTAGAATAGAGGATATTTGTAAATTCTATTTTCAAAGCTCGCAAATAACACTTACACCTATAATTACACCTTAAAAAATAAAGCCCTGTAAATCAAATGATTACAAGGCTTTTTGCGGAGAAAGAGGGATTCGAACCCCCGGAGGTGTGACCCTCAACAGTTTTCAAGACTGCCGCATTCGACCGCTCTGCCATTTCTCCAATAAACCGCTTTCGGCTGCGAACTTAACCGCATTTGACCTCCCGATACTTCGCGATTGCCATTTCTCTTTAAGCGAGTGCAAATATAGAACGCTTTTTTATTTCTTTCAAAGAATTAATCACATTTTTATAATAATTTTAATGTAGTTATTGAATTTAATTATGGCTTTATCATGGTATGTTCTAGCTAACCTTTAATTTTGCATTCTAAAGTGTTATTGACTATGGATGTTATAAATAGTTTACAATGGCGATATGCCACAAAAAAGTTTGATACAAACCAAAAACTCTCCAAAGATAAACTCGAAATACTCAAACAGGCCTTCAATCTGACGGCGACCTCATTTGGTATGCAAACCATTAAAATGTTCATTATTGAGGATGAAGTGATTCGTAAAAGTTTGGTGCCACATGCCTTCAATCAGCAGCAAGTGTGGGAAGCTTCTCATTTATTGGTTTTATGTATCAATGAGGATGTGGTCGATTCCGATGTGGATGATCATTTCGACAATGTTTCCAATATTCGCCAAACACCTGAATCCATTTTATCACCTTATCGGACGGATTTAAAGACCATGATGCAATCCATGACCAAAGAGCAACGTCAAGAATGGTCAATAAAACAAATCTATATCGTACTAGGAACCTTAATGACCGTATGTGCTGTTGAGGGAATTGACTCATGCCCAATGGAAGGATTTGTCGCAGAGCGCTTTGATACCATTCTTAAACTAAAAGACGAAAACCTGAAATCTGTTCTTTTACTGCCTGTTGGTTACCGCCATAAAAATGATATGTTTGCAGATTTTAAAAAAGTTCGGAAACAGCTAAAGGATACCATTCTTGAATTGTAGTTAAAAAGCGCAATTCCTTTTGATGGACTTGAAGTTTGACTTATATTTGTTTTATTCCTAATGCTATAAATCATGCGACAAGCACTACTTCTTTTAACCTTTATTTTTCATATTTCAACATCGGCACAAGAAGTTCAATTAACGTGGCAAAAGGATATTAATATAGCTACAGAAATTGCAAAATCAGATAACAAACCTGTACTTATTTATTTTACCAAAAATGATTGTGAGGCGTGCCAAACGTTTTATAATGACTTTTTTAAGCAAGATACTTTCAAAATCATAGCTGATGATTTTGTCTTGTTGATGCTCGATGGTTCCAATCAAGATCTTAATACCACTGATATAACAGTAATAAAGCAACGGAGATTTACAATACATTATAACAAATCTTACAGATTTCCAGCGGTTTTGACAATTGATAAAGACAAAATGGAAATTGGAGAAATTCACACTGCTATGGATCAAGAATCGATTCAAAAGTATTGGGCTTTTTTAAAAACTTTAAAATAGATTTATATGCCAGGATTTGAACTGTTTGGAGATTTAGAGCGAAAGGAAGTCAACGATGTGCTTCAAAGTGGCGTTTTAATGCGCTATGGGTTTGATGGTATGCGACAAGGACATTGGAAGGCGAAAGAACTGGAAGCAGAACTACGATCAAAACTTAAAACAAAACACGTTCAATTACTCTCTAGCGGAACAGCTGCTGTATCGGTGGCATTGGCAAGTGCAGGCATAGGAGCAGGGGATGAGGTCATCATTCCAACCTTTACCTTTGTGGCAAGTTTTGAGGCCATATTGATGCTTGGTGCCATTCCGGTGTTGGTGGATATTGACGACACGCTTACACTAGATATTGATGCCGTAAGACACGCAATTACTCCAAAAACCAAAGCCATCATGCCAGTGCATATGTGTGGCAGTATGGCAAATTTGGATGCCCTTCAATCCATTTGTAAACAATTTGACTTGCGCCTCATTGAGGATGCTTGCCAAGCCATTGGTGGTACTTATAAAGGCAAACCTTTGGGTAGTTATGGAGACATTGGCTGCTTTTCATTTGATTTTGTAAAAACGATTACCTGTGGGGAGGGTGGTGCTGTCATTACCAATAATCCACAGTTTTATAAAAATGCCGATCAGTTTTCTGACCATGGACATGATCATTTAGGAACCGATAGAGGCGCTGAAGAACATCCCTTTCTTGGTTATAATTTTAGAGTTTCCGAACTCAATGCAGCAGTTGGCTTGGCACAGGTAAGGCGTTTGGATGAATTTGTAGCGATTCAAAAAAGGAATTATACCATATTAAGGGATGCATTATCACAAATCCCGGAAATTACCTTTCGACGAGTTCCAGATGGTGGTGTGGAAAGCTATGCCTTTTTGAATTTCTTTTTACCCGATTTGCAAATCACACGGGATGTATCGGATACATTAAAGGAGAATGGCATTGATGGTTGTTTTCATTATTATGACAACAATTGGCATTATGTGCGCAAATGGCGACATCTCAAGGAATTGAAATCTTTATATCCCTTATCAATGGAGGTCAAAGAAGGTCTAAAAGCCCTTTCGGAGCGTTGTTTTGACCAATCAGATCAATACATTGGCCGTAACATTTCGTGTTTGATAAAATTGACTTGGACAGAGGATATCGCCAAAGAGCGAGCCACCAAAATGGCAAAGGCAATTACCACTGTTTTGGAGCGTGTAAGTAGTTGACATGCTTATTGGGAAAACAAATTTTAAAAGGTTGAAGTCTTTAGAGACCTTTTAAAAGAGAACTAATAACTAACATATTCAATAATCTCCAATCCATAACCAATCATCCCAACGCGTTTGGTCTGTTGTGAGTTGGAAATCAATCTTAATTTATGGATATTCAAGTCGTGAAGGATTTGTGCGCCAATTCCAAAATCCTTGGAATCCATTTCAATGCTCGGTGCTTTAACCACAGTGTCTTTAATTTGTGATTCCTTCAAAACATTCAAACGCTTTAAAAGATTCATGGATTCTGATTGTTGGTTGATAAAAATAATGGCACCCTTTCCTGCATCGTTGATCACCCTAAACATATCATCCAGTTTTTTATCGGCATTGTTTGTAAGTGTGCCTAGAATATCGTTGTTCACCAGAGTAGCATTTACTCTCGTCAAAACCGGTTCATTTGCATTCCAATGCCCTTTGGTCAAGGCGATGTGTATTTGATCGTTGGTAGTTTGTTGATAGGCTCTTAATCGGTAGTTTCCAAAACGGGTTTCGATGTCAAAATCTTCTTTCTTCTCTATCAACGAATCATGCTCCATTCTATAAGCAACCAAATCTTCAATAGAAATGATTTTTAAATCAAACTTTTTGGCGACTTCGAATAATTGTGGCAAGCGCGCCATTGTACCATCTTCATTTAATATTTCAACCAAAATTCCAGCGGGTTTGAATCCTGCCAAACGTGCTAAATCAACTGCAGCTTCGGTATGACCTGTGCGTCTTAAAACCCCACCATTTTTTGCCCGTAACGGAAAAATATGCCCTGGACGACCTAGATCGTGAGGTTGGGTAGATTCATCAACCAATGCTTTAATGGTCTTTGACCTGTCGTGTACCGAAATACCAGTTGTGCAGCCATGGCCGATCAAATCAACAGAAACCGTGAATTGTGTATGATGCAAAACCGTATTATTTTGGACCATCATGGCCAATTCTAGTTCTTGGCATCTGTCTTCAGTCAAAGGCGCACAAATAAGACCCCTGCCATGCTTAGCCATAAAATTGATCATTTCTGGTGAAACCATTTCTGCAGCAGCTATGAAATCACCTTCATTCTCCCTGTTTTCATCATCGACAACGATAATGACCTTACCATTTTTGATGTCTTCAATGGCTTCAGCAATCGTGTGTAATTTTGTAGTGGCTTGTAAAGTGGTACTTGTCATTTTGTTGAAATTGGATGCAAAGATAAGGCTTATTTTATATTTTCTATAGCACTTTGATTCAGGTCTTCACGTATTTTATTCCGCAACAGGAAATGCGATACACCATAAAATGGCAATCCCACAACCATCAGAAGCGGACTCAAAGGTTTTACTTTTAAGTTCAATTGTTTATAAAACGCTCGTGATTGTACAAATGTAACTACAAAATAAAGTGCAAAAATAAAAAATGAAATTAAGCTCAAATCCAAAGAAGTAGCAGCAAACTCGGGAAATTTATTGTTTTTGAATACAAAATGTAAAACCAATAATACGGCTCCAATAATATAAAAGACATATGCGATTTTGGAATAATCGATACTATCTTTTGCTTGTTCGGTTGACCTTATAAAATTGTCTTCGATTGCTATACCTGCGGATCGCAATTCTTTTAAGGTTATACCTCTTTTAATTAAAATTGAATAGGCTTTAGCTTTGCTGGATATATCAAATTCATAGGTCTCATAATTCTTTATAATGTCAACTAATTTTTCAGTTGTATAAGCTTCAAAATAATGATAGCTTATATCCTTACCATCTTGATCAAGAACTACTTTTTGTTTTAATTTCAAGAACTTTTTCAAAGGATCTAAATAACTGTCAAACTCAAATAGGCCACGATCTTTAGTTGCACGATTTGTTAAAGAAATCCCTAGCGGAAGCATTACTAGTGTGGATAGCCAAGTTGCCAATATGGGACTCAAAGTACCATCTTGCGAACTGTTTTTAGCAAAAATACCGATAAAATGATAGGTCAAAAATAATAGGATAGCGACAATCATCGGTAATCCAAGTCCACCTTTTCTAATTAATGCACCCAAAGGGGCACCAACAAAAAATAGGATGATACATGCAAATCCCAAGGCGTATTTTTCATGCAAGGCAATCACATGCTTGTTCAACCATTTATTTTTGATTAGGGAGCTTTGCTTTTTTGTGTCAATAATTTGATTGGTGCTGTTCACTGTATTCAGCGCCAAATTGAGCATCTGGGATTTTGTACTAGTGTCAAAAATATCCAATATGTTTCCATTGAATATGGTATCTTTTTTTGGGGTAATTTGAGTGTTTAAACTATTTATATTGGTTCTGGAATATAATGTGCTCGAAAAACTTTTTACATCTTTCCTTTTATCTTTATAGAGACTGTCGATGGTGTAGTTCAATCCGCTTACATTGAGCATGTTAAAACGATCGCTAAAGCTTTTTTGCTCTAAATCTACTTCGTTCATGCCCTCGAGATCAATATTGATTGTGTAAGATTCAAAGTAACTTTTGGCATGCTGTTTCTTCAAATATTCTTTAGGGTCTTTACTAAAAAGCTCTTCGTAATAATGACCATCAAATAAGACCAACTGCAAAATATTGGATTTCTCACTGCTGATTAATTCACCTTTTTCGGCGATAATAACTTTGTAATTTCCTGTTCGGTTGGCTGATTTTAGGTGCATAACCACTTTTTCCAAAAACTGACCACGTTCGCCTGTTTTTTTATCTACTTTAATATTGATATTGCCAATTTCATTAAACTGGCCTTCAGCGATTGCCATCGCTGGTTTTAACTGTGCAATATTTTTACGAAGGTTATATGAATTGTATTCTGCCCAAGGGATGGCATTATTGGCAAAAAAGAAAACTGTAATGGAAAGTGCCACAATAAAAACGCTTAATCCTAACATAGCACGTTGTAGTGAAATCCCTGTAGATTTCATGGCCGCGAACTCATAGTTTTCGGCAAAACTACCAAATACCATTATGGATGCGAGTAGAATGGTCAGAGGCACCACGAGCGGTATAAGCTTTGGCATAAAGTAGATCAAAAACTTACCGACGGTCATCATGTCGAGATCTTTACCAGCAAGTTCGCTGATGTAAAGCCAAACTGTCTGTAAAACAAAAATGAGCATGAGTATCACAAACACGCTCAAAAATGTTTTTAAGTAGGTCGTAAGTATGTACCTATCTAATATTTTCATTGATTATCAACAACCTTAATCCAATTTGTTAATGTAGTAACCTTTGTATTTATTCTTATCAAAGGTAAATAAGGTTTGTGAAATAGGTTCATTGGTTTTAAAAGAATTAACAGTCAGGGTTGTTTGTGTCCCATTCTTACCCGTTTCAATAAGGTTGTAGATGTGTTTTGTTTGGGCATCAATACCGAGCAACACACTTTTGATTTCAGAATTGGTATCAACAGGGCTTAACTTTACATATTGAACCTTTCTGCCGTTGATATTTTGAACGATGTCCATTTTGTAAGTGTAACCATCTTTATAGAAAGAAAGCATTTTGCTAGGGGTTATGGTGCTTTCATCTTCAGTATTATTCTTTGAGATGGTCACTTCTTCATCTTCTGGGCTTATGGTGTGCAAAGTTTTTCCATCGAATATACGAGTTATACCAAGAATGTTCAACAAGTATTTATCACCCTCCATAACAACACTGCCTCGGGTTTCCTGATTGATGTTTTCACTGGTGTTTTTAAGCACATACTTAAAATCGATACTGATATTTTTATAACTTTTCACTTTTTCGCTCACCTCATTCAATAGGGATTTGGCTTTTGCAGCATCTTGTGCATAACCTGAAAAGGAAAATAAAACCATTAAAACAATCACTACATTTTTCATAATCTATCAATTTACATTAAACTAGTTCGCTTCATTTGCTAATAGTTGATCTAGCGCAACCAAATCTGGGACCAATACCTGTCTTGCCTTACTGCCTTCAAAGGAACCTACTATGCCAGCAGCTTCCAATTGATCGATCAATCGACCGGCTCGGTTATATCCCAATTTTAATTTACGCTGTAATAAAGAAGCAGAACCCTGTTGGGCGACGACGATGACTTCGGCAGCCTCCCTAAACAGTTTATCTCTATCGGCAATATCTATATCAATACTTGTGCCACTTTCCTCACCAACATACTCTGGCAATAAATAAGCATCTGGATAGGCTTTTTGGCTACCAATAAATTCTGTTATACTTTCAACTTCTGGTGTGTCCACAAAGGCACATTGTATTCTTGTGAGCTCATTTCCTTGGGTAAATAACATATCTCCACGACCAATTAATTGGTCTGCACCTGAATTATCTAAAATGGTGCGCGAATCAATCTTGGACGTAACCCGAAATGCGATACGCGCTGGGAAATTAGCTTTAATTATTCCCGTAATGACATTTACAGATGGACGTTGTGTTGCAATAATCAAATGTATTCCGATGGCACGTGCCAATTGAGCCAAACGCGCAATAGGTGTCTCAACCTCCTTACCAGCGGTCATAATCAAATCGGCAAATTCATCAACCACAAGAACAATATATGGCAAATACTGATGCCCTTCATTCGGATTGAGTTTACGTGCCTTGAATTTTTCGTTGTACTCCTTAATGTTTCTGCAAAGCGCGTTTTTCAACATTTCGTAACGGTTGTCCATCTCAATACACATCGAATTCAAGGTGTAGATGACTTTGGTATTATCCGTGATAATCGCTTCTTCACTATCGGGTAATTTTGCTAAATAGTGACGTTCAATTTTGTTAAAAAGTGTAAGTTCGACCTTTTTGGGGTCAACCAACACAAATTTTACTTCGGCCGGATGCTTTTTATAAAGCAATGATGTTAAGACCGCATTTAAACCGACAGATTTTCCTTGTCCTGTAGCTCCAGCCATCAGCAAATGCGGCATTTTTGCCAAATCCACCACCATGGTTTCATTGCTGATGGTTTTTCCAAATGCGATGGGCAATTCCATATCTGATTTTTGGAATCGTTGCGAGGCAATCACCGAACGCATCGATACAATGGTCGCATTTTTATTAGGTACTTCAATCCCAATGGTTCCTTTTCCTGGAATAGGAGCAATGATACGGATTCCCAAGGCTGCCAAGGACAAAGCAATGTCATCTTCGAGATTTTTTATTTTTGAAATTCGAACGCCAGCGTTGGGTACTATTTCATATAAAGTTACTGTCGGGCCAATGGTAGCCTTGATATTGGCGATACCTATATTATAATTGTTTAAGGTTTCAACAATCTTGTTTTTATTCTCTTCAAGTTCTTCTTGATTGATGGTAATCCCTTCAGAATCGTATTTTTTTAATAAATCCAAAGGTGGGAATTGATATTTGCTCAATTCAAGCGTCGGATCAAACAGTCCAAAATCCTCTACTAGTTTATTGGAAAGATTATCAGTCTCTGAAGCTTCTTCTTCAATGCGCTCTACTTGAATTTCGACCTCGCTTTCAGCTGGTTTTTGAATTACGGGCTCCACATTTTTTGCTTGCGCAGGAATTGTGGGCTTGGAATGATTCTCGATGGTGGGTTCAGTTTTTACTGGTGTCAAATCGAAGGCCGACTTAAAGTTTTCTGCTTCTGCGGTTAAATCGTTGTCAAGTGGTACATAATTGGGGTCTTCATTATCCAATTTGTAATCGTCCTTTAAATCTCTTTTTGCGGATTTAAATAGATTTACGATGTCCTGTCCAGTGACCTTAAAGCGAATGGCCAAATATGAAATCAGTCCGAATACCAACAGCAGCACTGTTCCGATAGCACCAATATAGGCTTGAAAAAAGCTGTTCATTTCAAAACCAATAGTTCCACCCAGAATATCGTATTGATGTGCAAAAAATCCGAAGAAAATAGAAAGCCAAATAACAATGAGAATGCCCCAAATCCAATGTTTCACTAGTTTTGCCTTTTTAAGGTCGAGCGTCACATAAACGCCAGAGAGAAATAGCAATCCTGAAAAAATAAAAGAAGCGACACCAAAGCCTTGCATAATGAAGAAGTCACTGACCCAGGCGCCCAATTTGTTGAGCCAATTGTCCGATTCCACAGTTCTTGTGGTGAATTCAGTCAAGGTACTCTGATCAGATTTTCCAGTAAAGAAGAAAGATAAAAAAGCAATAAACATCAAAATCCCAAGTATAATCAGTAAGCTCCCAAAAATCAATTTTTGTTGGCTCGATAATTTCAAACTTGGTTTTTTAGATGGTGATTCTGTACTGCTTTTAGTTTTAGTTTTCCTCTTCGCCATTAATGCGTTGTTAGATTGAAACAAAAATACAAATTACTAAGGTTTATCCTAACGGAATAGCGAAGTAAATCGTATAATTTTAAAGCGAATAAAAATCAACGTATTTAGGTAAAAATTAGAAAATTCTTGTACAGATATAATTAAAATATTTTGGGAATATAAATGATCATGGCAACTACCACTGCGGCTATCGAAGATATAAAAACAGCACCTGCAGCAATGTCCTTAATACGCCCAATACTCGAATGATGATCGGGATGCACAAAATCTGCGACGTATTCGATCGTGGTATTTACACCTTCAATACTCATAACCAAACCAATCATCGCCACCTGAAACATCCATTCTGTATTGGAGATTTCAAAATAAAATCCCACAACGGTCATAAAAGCTGCAATGAACAACTGAATCTTGATGCTCGCTTCGGTTTTGAACAAATAGACTGCTCCATTAAAAGCATAGCCAACACTTTTAAGCCGGTTAATTAAAAATGAGTCTTTCTTTTCCGTCATAGACCTTGTATTACGACAAGGCGTTGATGGCTGCCTCATAATTTGGTTCATCCGATATTTCAGATACCTGTTCTGTATATATGACTTCGCCATCTTTATTAATGACTACCACACAGCGTGACAATAAACCTTCAAAAGGGCCGTCAATGAAATCCAAATTGTAAGCTTTGCCAAAATTTCCATCTTTAAAATCTGACAGACTTACGACATTATTTACATTGTCATTCGCCACAAAACGTTTGAGCGCAAAAGGCAAGTCACGAGAAATACACAATACCTTTGTGTTTTCAACTTTTGTAGCTTGTCTATTGAACTGTCTTACAGACAACGCACAGGTATTGGTGTCAATACTTGGGAAAATATTAAGAATGAGATTATTGCCTTTATAATCGTTGAGTGATTTTGTTTTCAAATCTGTGGATGTTAACTTAAAATCTGGAGCTTTTTCGCCCTTTTTAGGTAAGTTTCCAGAGGTATTTGCTTTATCTTGTTTGAATGAGACTACGGCCATATTTTTCATTTATTTAGAATGTTAAAATTAGTAATAATTTGAAGTTATACTATTAAAAAAAACATAATGTTTTTTAAGTGATTGATGAACTCACTGATAGCTAATTGCTAAAGAATTGCGTTCGAATTTTTACCAACAAATATGGCTAACTTATTAAAGTTCCCAAAAATTCCTGAATAAAATTGTTATTATTGCCCAAGAATAAATGACTATGTTAAAATCTATCGATTTGTTTTCAGGATGTGGCGGAATGACCCTTGGTTTTGGTTGGGCTGGCTTTCAATCTGTGCTTGCTTCCGACATTGACGAAAACTGCGAAAAAACCTTTGCCACCAATTTTCCTGAAATTCCATTTCTCTGTGGCGATTTGTCCCATTTTAAAAAGGAGGATTTTGACAAGCACATCAAGAATTCCGGAATCGATGTCATTATTGGAGGGCCTCCTTGCCAAGGTTTTAGCCTCGCAAACAAGCGTCGCAATACGGTGTCCAATGACCCTAGAAACGGCCTGTTTTACGAATTTGTGAAGACCATTGAATGGTACCAGCCCAAGGCGTTTGTCATGGAGAACGTCAAAGGTATATTGTCCATGCAATCAGGTAAAGTCATCAAACAAATTCTAGTGGAATTCCAGGAAGCAGGAAAATTGGGCTATAACGTCGAATTGAAAATCTTAAAAGCTTCCGATTATGGCGTTCCCCAATCCAGGGAACGGGTTATTATCATAGGTATTCGAAAGGATCTAGGAATGATTCCAAAATTTCCAAGCAAAAAGGAGGATAAAGAAATTACCGTTGAAGAAGCAATTTCCGATTTGCCACAAATAAAAGCGGGCGAAGGTTCTGAAAAAATGCAATATGCCTTAAAACCTCAAAACAACTACCAATTGTTGATGCGCAAGAATTCCAAAACCGTTCATAATCATATCGCCATGAAACACACCAAGCGACTTATCGAGCGATTTGAAGCTATAAAACCTGGTAAAAACCTATTGGATGTTTGGGAAACTCATGGTGCAGTGCAACGTGGCAATCCAAAAGAAAAATCGAAAGTAAAATTTAGCCAGAACAATTTGCGTTTGATTGCAGATAAACCTGCGCCGACGATTGCGGCATCGTTTCAAAGCAACTTTATTCATCCTTATCTCCATCGAAATTTTACCGCAAGGGAAGGTGCGAGGTTGCAATCGTTTCCTGACGATTTTATCTTTGAAGGCATGCGAACCAAAATGAGTTGGGAAAAAGGATTGAGCCAATACCAACAAATAGGTAATGCGGTACCTCCATTAATGGCTTATGAAATCGCCAAGACATTGAAAAAAGTGCTTGAAAATAAGAATTCAAACAACGCTTTTAAAGAAACGCTGACCCAAGAAATTAAAAATCCAATATTTAAATAAGGGATTTATCGCAACTCCGCTCCAAGCTCTTTTTCAAAATTAGCTTGTAACTTATTCATGATTTTGTCAATTTTCTGATCTGTCAATGTGCTATTTTCATCTTGAAGAATAAAACTCACAGCATAGCTTTTCTTACCTTTTGGAAGATTGTTACCTTGATACACATCAAATAAATCCACATCTTTCAGCAATTGTTTTTCCGTTTGCATGGCAATTGTGTCTATCTGTTCAAAAGAAGTGTTCTCGTCCACTAACAATGCAAAATCGCGTCGCACTTCGGGATATTTTGGGATGTCCTTAAATTTAACACTGTTGTGTTTTGCCATCGTTATTACATTATCCCAATTAAAATCGGCAAACAATACGCTTTGGGAAATTCCAAAATGTTTCAGTACTTTTTTGTGAACCAATCCGAACTCTACCAATATTGTTTTCCCTGAAGTAAGAGTAAGCCCTTCGCTAAATATATCATTTTGTAAAGGAGATGCCTTAATTCGAGATAATCCCAATCGCTCCAAAATAGCTGTAATGCTTCCTTTTAAAAAGAAAAAGTCACTTGGTTGTGTGCTTGTATTCCAGCGCACCATGGTTTTATTTCCTGTAACGAAAAGTGATAAATGTTTGTATTCTTCACGCTTATCATTATAGTGATGATAGGTTTTTCCAAATTCGAATAATTTTAGATCGTAACGCCTTCTATTGATGTTTCTTGAAACTGCTTCAAGACCAGAAAACAACATGCTTTGGCGCAATACACTCAAATCGTTACTCAAAGGATTCAGCATAGTTACATTGTGATTTTCCTGCAACTGCTCACTTAATGAGATATAATTTGGATTGGTCAATGAATTGGAAAGTATTTCAAAAAAACCTTGCGACGCCAATTGGTTTCCGATGATGTTCTGCAGTTTAAAATCTTCAAATTTTGAAGAGTTGGAGATGCTCGCATTCAACTTTTCGGTGGTATTGATATTGTTGTATCCGTAAACACGCAAAATTTCCTCAATCACATCGGCTTCACGGAGCACATCATTGCGATACGCAGGAACAGTTAATCCCAATCCGGTTTCTGTTACATTATTTATTTTTATGTCAAGAGACATCAAAATACGTTTGATGACATCCCTTGGCAATTCTTCCCCAATTAATTTTTTGGCGTTTTCAAAACTCAACCGAACTTGAAAGTCCTCGATTTTTTTTCCGTAAACATCCTCAATCTCACTAGAGATTTCCCCTCCAGCAACCTCCTGAATCAAGAGTGCGGCGCGTTTTAATGCGTATTCTGTAATGTTTGGGTCGATGCCTCTTTCAAACCTAAAAGACGCATCTGTATTCATCGCATGGCGTTTGGCCGTTTTCCGGATACTTATCGGATTAAAATAAGCACTTTCCAAAAAGATACTTGTCGTCCCTTCTGTTACACCTGAATCAATTCCACCAAAAACCCCTGCAATACACATCGGATTTTCCGCGTTGCAGATCATTAAATCTTCCTCGTGCAATTCACGCTCAATACCGTCAAGGGTTTTAAATTTTGTGCCTTGGGGGAGGGTTTTTACAATCACTTTATTTCCACTGATTTTTGCAGCATCAAACGCGTGAAGCGGTTGACCAAGTTCATGTAGAACATAATTGGTAACATCGACAATATTATTTTTTGGTGTCAGACCAATGGCTTTTAGTCGATTTTGCAACCAGGTTGGTGATTCTTTCACTTTCAGCCCCGAAATGGTAACCCCGCAATAACGAGGTGCCAAGGCTTTATTTTTGACTTCAACATCGATTTTAAGAGTTCTATTATTCACTTGAAATGCGGACACTGAAGGCGTAATCAATTCTACGTTCATTTCCTTTTGAATCAAGGCAGCTTTTAAGTCGCGAGCGGTTCCAAAATGACTCATGGCATCCGCTCTGTTGGGTGTGAGTCCAATTTCGAAAACGTGGTCGTTTTCAACTTTAAAAACCTTTGAAAGCATTGTTCCAACTTGAAGAGTGTCATCCAAAACTAGGATTCCTTCATGCGAAGTTCCGAGTCCAAGTTCGTCTTCGGCACAGATCATACCATGACTTTCTTCGCCTCTAATCTTGCCTTTTCTAATAGTCCACGCTTCGCCTTCTATAGTATATAAAGTCGTTCCAATGGTTGCCACAGGTACTTTTTGACCAGCAGCTACGTTGGTAGCACCGCAGACAATTTGCAATGGCTGATTTTCGCCGATGTCAACAGTGGTAATTTTCAATCGGTCTGCGTTGGGATGCTGTTCGCAGGTTAAAACTTCACCTACAATAATGCCTTCCAATGCACCTTTTACGGACTGATATCGTTCAATACCTTCCACTTCAAGACCCAAATCTGTGAGAAGCTCGCCAGTGCGCTCGGGAGACCAATCAATGTTGATGAACTGTTTTAACCAATTATAGGATATTTTCATATGAGATGTATATTGTTTTTCAATGGTCATATGCAATCGCCCTATCTACATTGGTGGTTGTTCTTCCAAATCATGGCGATTTCATGCTTTTATTCAATACGGGCGTAAAGATAATAATACTAAATAGCAATAGAAATGCTAAATAATTTTTATTTGTAAGTTATTTGTTATTATTTCGGCTTTAGTTCAGTTAAACAAAAAAAAATGCGAATATCTTTCTTTATTATTTTGGCACTCGTCCTGACTTCATGCAATCCCGAATACAACGCAAAAGCCATTAAACAGGGCGTTTGGCGTGGCGAATTTAAAGTTTCGGAAACAGACACACTCCCTTTTAATTTTGAAATAACTGCAAAAAAGGGGATGAAAATTTTTAATGCGGAAGAGGTTATTTTGGTTGACGAAATTGAATATCGAAATGATTCCATTTTTATAAAAATACCTGTTTTTGAAGGATATTTCGCTTTAACCATGACAGATACGGTAGTGCAAGGCAATTTTATCATCGAAAGTTTGGACAGAAGCGTTCCCTTTACTGCGCGATGGAATGAGAAAACACGATTTGACCGGCCTAAATCCGCACCACAATCAAATGTCACTGGAGTTTGGGAAACCATTTTCAGTGAAGGAGTTGCAGATGATGAATATATGGCAAAAGGAATTTTTAAACAGGAGGGAAGAATAGTAACAGGAACATTCAGAACCACAACTGGCGATTACCGTTATTTGGCAGGCGTAATGGATGGCGATGAATTAAAATTATCAACCTTTGATGGCGCACACTTGTTTTTCTTTACCGCCACCGTGACTGATAGTACAATGCAAGGACAATTCCATTCGGGCAACCATTGGAAAGAACCTTTTGTAGCCAAGCGTAATGAAAGTTTTGAATTGCCCGACGAAAACCAATTGACCTTTCTAAAGGAAGGTTATGACAAACTCGAATTTAAATTTCCTGACACCAATGGAAAAATGATCTCGTTGAGCGACGATCAATTCAAAAACAAAGTAGTTGTAGTGCAATTGATGGGAAGCTGGTGTCCAAACTGTTTGGATGAAAGCAAGTATTTTACAGAATATCATAAAGAGAATCAGGATAAAAACGTTGAATTTATTGCTCTTGCCTTTGAATATGCAAAAACCGAAGCAGGCGCATTTAAGAGCATTGCGCGATTAAAAGATAATATTGGAATTGATTATCCGATTTTATTGGCGCAATATGGATCCTCCAATAAAGAAGAAGCACAGCAAAAACTTCCTATGCTTAATCATGTATTGTCGTATCCAACCTCTATAATTATTGACAAATCAGGAGCCGTTCGAAAAATCCATACTGGTTTTAATGGGCCAGCCACAGGACAAAAGTATGTTGAGTTTAAAAAACAATTTGAAGGATTTATTGCGGAATTGTTAGCGGAGTAAAATTGTAAAGGTTGTTGCAGATATATTTTCAACTTGGAAATCATTCAACTTTACTTCAATTTCAGCTTCATGTTCGATTTCATCTTCAACTTCAACTAATATAATTCCAAATATTTTTATACTTTGCCAATTGCCCATAAGTATGCCTTACCACACGATGTTCGTGAAGTGAAAGAGAAGGGTCTTTAGTGAGGATTTTTTTCGCATGGTGTCGCGCCAGTTGCAATATGTCTTTGTCTTTGATGACATCGGCGATTTTTAAGTTCAAAACGCCACTTTGTTGGGTTCCCATCAAATCGCCAGGGCCGCGCAAACGCAAATCGACTTCTGCAATTTCAAATCCGTCGTTTGTGCGCACCATGGTTTGTAATCGTGTTTTGCTGGCTTCACTCAATTTATGGCTTGTCATAAGGATGCAATAGCTTTGCTCTGCACCACGACCAACACGACCTCGCAGTTGGTGCAATTGCGATAAGCCAAAGCGTTCAGCGCTCTCAATGATCATCACAGACGCGTTAGGGACATTCACGCCAACCTCAATGACAGTCGTGGCTACCATAATCTGTGTTTCGCCTTTAATAAATCGTTGCATCTCAAAATCTTTATCGGCCGCTTTCATTTGGCCATGCACAATCGAAATCTGATAATCAGGCATCGGAAATTCTCTTACGATACTTTCGTAACCGTCCATCAAATCCTTATAGTCCATAGTAGCACTTTCCTGTATCAAAGGATAAACGATATAAACCTGACGGCCTTTGGAGATTTCATCTTTAATAAAACGAAAGACTTTCAATCGATTTTTATCGTATCGATGTACGGTTTTGATGGCTTGTCTTCCCGGTGGTAATTCATCGATAATGGAGATGTCCAAATCGCCATAAACGGACATGGCCAAGGTTCTGGGAATAGGTGTCGCTGTCATTATTAAAATGTGCGGAGGAATGAAAGCCCCTCTAATCTCCCCAGAGGGGAGACTTTTGATCTGTTTTTCAATATAAATTAAAACGTTGTCAATATCTCCGATGATTTGTTCGTTGGTAAATCGTATCACTTTAAAACCGATTTCATCTAGTATTTGAGTTCGTAAGGCGTCGGCTTCTTTTTGTTCGATG
>JBGTCT010000117.1:0-29440 GCA_041748695.1 Aquaticitalea sp.
TACAAATCAGCTGCTCTAGCCAGCTGAGCTACATCGGCTTTTTGTGCTAAATTTCTTGACAAAAAAAGCCCGCTATTTCTAACGGACTGCAAATGTAGAGATTTATTTTTTGTTTCAAAACATTTTTTGAAATATTTTATCCGATATGTGCTCTTAATTTTTGTTTTCTCTTTTTTAATTGTCTTTCAATGCTCGAAGCTGCACTATCTGCACCTTCCTCAAAGGTTTTGCATTGCTTTTTTACTACAAAACTATCTCCTGGAACATTGACTCTTACTTCGAATATCTTGTTTTCTTTTTCTCTGGTGTTCTCCAACTTTAAATAGACATCCGATTGGATGACTTTATCATAGAACAGCTCCAGTTTATCCATTCGTTTTTGAATAAAATTTATCAATTTTTTATCTGCTGTAAAATTGACTGATTGTGTGATAACTTTCATAAGTTTCTCTTTAGGTTAGACAATGCATTATTTTTTGGATCTAGGGTGTGCATTCGTGTACACTTTTTTTAATTCAGCTATACTATTATGAGTATAAACTTGAGTTGCTGCCAAACTCGTATGCCCAAGCAACTCTTTGACAGCGTTTAAATCTGCACCTTGATTAAGTAAATGGGTCGCAAATGAGTGCCTCAAAATATGCGGACTTCGTTTTACTTTTGAAGAAGCTACACTAAAATAATCATTAATAATTCTATAGACAAGCGTTTCGTAAATTTTTAACCCTTTCTTAGTCAAAAAAAGATAGTCTTTGTCTTGAATTGTGCTCAAATGATTCCTGACTTCCAAATATGATTTTGCAGTTTCTGTTACGGAATCTATCAAAGGAATGAATCGTTCCTTATTTCGTTTTCCGAGAACTTTTAAGGTTTTATTACTCACATCAAAATCCGACAATTTTATTTGCACCAATTCAATACGTCTGATGCCCGTTGCGTAGAATAGCTCGACAATCAATCGGTTTCGCAAACCTTTAAAGTCTTTTTCATGTTCTAGATCGTTAATGACGGTTTTCATTTCACTTTCTGAAAATGGAATCTGAATCTTCTTATTGGTCTTTAGTGCTTTATGTTTTGTTAGTGGATTTGCAATTATTGTTTCAGTCTTCAATAAAAATTTATAATAAGAATTAAGGGAAGATGTTTTTCTATTAATAGTTCTATTTGTAACGCCTGATTCCACCAAACTCACGATCCAGCTGCGCACTTGCGAGTAGTTAACATCATTGATAGACATACCATCATATTCGTTATGTATAAATTCCGAAAAAATCTCCAAATCCATTCGGTATGCCTTTATAGTTAGTGGCGAATAGTTTTTTTCATGCAGTAAATAGTCCGTAAACGCTTTGATCATCCTGTTTAGGTGTTTTGTAACAAGTGCTTAAGTTTCATTAAATATAAGGCAAAAAAAATTCCTGCAGTTGCAGGAATTTCAATTTATGATTCGAAAATCGTTTATTGGTTCTCTTGATCTCTCAAATGTTGAATGTATTGCGCTTTTTGAATTTGAGCTCTACGTTCTACAGAAGGTTTTGTGAATTGCTTCCGTGCTTGTAATTGACGCTTGGTACCAGTCTTATCAAACTTACGTTTGAAACGCTTTAACGCTCTGTCTATATTTTCTCCTTCTTTAATTGGTATTATTAACATAGTATCTTAACCTCCTCTCTTTTAGAATTTTTAAGATTGCAAAGATAAAAAGGAATTTAATATTTGCAATTAAATGTTTAAAATAATTATTGTGATAGTTTAATTAACTATTCTTTATATAATGAAGAACGTTTGGTCAAATCTTGAATCAATTTTTCGTCTTCTTCACTTTCCAATAAGGTATTGTAATTCTTCCAGAATTCTCTATTATAGGGTTTAATGGAAAAAATATCCGAATCCCACGTTTGAGTTAAAGCTTGGGCTATCTTCTCTTTATCTAAAATAACTTCTGTAAAAAGGATTTCCTGAACGGTATAATAAAAACGTTCATCTTTATCGTAGGTTACAGTTTCTTCAATACTCTTTCTTTGTTCAGTAGGTTTTGAACCGACATTGACCAATTTCGGTGTTTCATAATAGATATAATTTGGATACATTTTTCCTTGAAATTCCATATAGTTTATCACCAATTTATGATTGATCTGTGTGTCAAAAAGCGCCTTGCTTCTGCTCTTTTGTTCTGGAGATGCCGCAACTAATTCATATTCAATTTTCTTAATGGCATATGTATCCCAGTAAATGTAAATCCAGCCATTGGCTTCGTATCCGTCGTTAAAAATGCCTCTCGTTTTTAAATTCACAAAATCATTTCCTTTAGCGATTTTGATTTTGTAGATTTTGCGATCGTTGTCTACCAAAACCGTGTCCAATTCAAATTGATGATTATCGAGAATATTTTCGCCGAACAGCGCTTTTGCATTTCCAGAATTCCGCACCAAATTGAGCTTTCCTTCAAACAGATTTTGCAATCCGTTGACCCTGGTGTCATTCCATTTAATTGCTTTCACCAAAGAAGAAGTTCTTATGGTGTCCCTTCTTAAATTCCTGGCCTGCAAATCTCTGTTGTTGGATTTTTGCTGAAGGTAAGCGGTGTAGGTCAACAAACTATCCACATCACGCAAATCGTAACTTTTTCGAACCTGATCGACATTGATTTTAAGATTATCGGCAGTGTTAGATGTGTAACTGGAATCATAGAGCGTAATGGCGCTTTCAATAAGCCATTTAAACTCTTTTTTATTGCGTTCTTTGTGACGTAGAAATCCTTTTTGAATGTATGAGGAATCTGGCAGGTTTCTGGGCAATCGTTCCAAGGCTCTTAAAACAATATCGTTTCCGGTTTTAGGCCTTGTTTCAGCCACTAGCACTATTTCGTCCAAAGAGGCGACATCTTCCTCCAAATAAATGTCCATGGAATTATCAAAGTCCTTTACCACAGTTTTAAAACTTTTGTATCCGATGGAGGAAATGATCAAGGTGTCGTTTTCAAATTCATTGGCTACTAAAAGCACGAACTTTCCATCTGAATTACTAACGGTTCCGATGGTGGTATTTTTCACATAAATGCTTGCACTTTCAATAGGAAGCATAGTCGTAAAATCCACGATTTTAGTTTTCAGCTCCTTTTGTGAGAAAACCGAAATACAAACCGTGCACATCAAAAAACATAATAGGTATTGGATCGATTTGGTTTTCATTATAGAGAGCTATTAAGTTGCTGGTTTATAATCTTTTTTATCAATGATCATTTTGGCAATAATTTCCCTTAAAATTTCTGAAGTACCTCCACCAATTGGTCCAAGTCGACTATCTCGCAACATTCGTGCCAGTGGATAATCTTCCATGTATCCGTAACCACCCAAAAATTGAAGACAACCATTAATTACCTCATCGGCCATCTTGGTGCATTGCAATTTAGACATCGTAGCCTCTTTTACAACATACTCTCCTTTATTAAGTCTGTAAGTTACGGAATAGTTAAATTCCTTACACATTTCCATCTCCGTATAAAAATCGGCGACTTTGTGGCGTAAGGCTTGAAATCTGTCTATGGTTTTCCCAAAAGCAGTTCTTTCGGACATGTATTGAAGTGCGTATTCCAAGGCATGTTCTGCTCTTGCGTGCGCATTGATCCCCATTATTAAACGCTCCAAAGCAAAATGCTGCATGATGTACGGGAACCCTTTACCTTCTTCGCCCATGAGTTGACTCGCAGGCACAACGACATTGTCAAACGCTATTTCACCTGTATCTGATGCTCTCCAACCCAATTTATCCAATTTGGTGGCAGAAATTCCTTTGGTATCCCGATCAATCACAAAAATGCTCATCCCATTATGGCCAGCATCAGGATTTGTTTTTGCCGCAACCACTAAATAATCACTGTAAATACCGTTGGTAATAAATGTTTTAGACCCGTTGAGAACGTATGTGTCACCTGTCTTTTCAGCAGTTGTTCGCATCGCTGCTACATCACTTCCACCAAAAGGTTCAGTTATGCACAAGCAGCCGATTTTATCACCAGAGATACTTGGAGCGAGATATTTTTCTTTTATGCTATGATCGCCCTCTGTGTTGAGATGTGTCATAGCCAAATAAGCATGCGCCCACATAGCTGCAGCAAATCCTCCTGAATTTATTTTTTGAAGTTCTTCTAGAAAAATGACGGTGTAAAATAAATCGAGGTTCAACCCACCATATTGCTCCGGATAATTAATTCCGAAGAATCCCATATCGCCCATTTTTTTCCAAATGAAACGTTCAATCGTCCCTGTTTTTTCCCATTTATCGATGTGAGGAACGACCTCCTTTTTTAAAAAATCCTGTAAACTTTTTCTAAATAGTTGATGCTCTTCCGTGAAGTACATTGTGTTCATTTTGCAATTTTTTTTCTTTTTTATTCGAGGGTCAAATATAACTTAATTATATCAATTTTATTGACCGGAAAGGCTTTTACTTTAGTCAATTCATCAAGGGATTTGTATCCATCACGTAATGTTCGTTGCTCAATGATATAATGTGCAATCTCGTAATCGATATGTTGAATGGTAACCAATTGTTCCTTGGTTGCTGTGTTTAAATTCAGTTTTTTTATAGGCCTTGGCGTTTTTACGGTAAAATCATTGGTGATGCGCTGTATGACTTCTGGAGTGAGTCCATATACATCCTGAAGCTGCACGTCGGCAATAAAACCTCCAACAAATTTACTGCGGTGCTTGAGGATATTATCGGATAGCTTTACACCTACTCCATTTACCTTTTGAAGTTGTTCGGCTGTTGCTTTATTTAAATCTATCTTTTCCTCATACGTTTTGGAAGTGTAACTACTTGGGTAATTTTGTTTGGAGTACTCGACCCAATTTTGATTTGGTTTCGGATTGGTTACCCAATCTGGAAATTTAAAAAATGGTGATATAACGGCCAACAATGAATCGGAAATTTGAGTTACATCCTGAAACTGCTTTGCAGAATTGATCCATTTGTCTTGAGCTCTATATTTTAGCAAACGATCTATTTCTTCGTTGGTCATCCCCAATGAATATCCTTTAAAATCAGTTATGTAATTTGGATTAAAGGGAAAGGTTTTTGGCTTGTTTTTTTCAATTTCAATAAATTTTAAGGAATCGACTTCCTTATTGAAATTTTCCAACTCGTTTTGATTCACCTGTAACTCTTCCGAAGAAAAATCAACAAAGAAATACAAACATTGACCGATGACAATAAGTATTAACAATAAAAAAATCCCATTCCGTTGATTTTTAGTAAATACGAAATGGGATTTTAATTTTTTCATGATGTCATCGGCATCACAAGATTACATATGCTTGGTGATATCCTCGGCTCCATCCTGTATAGCTTCCCTTTTAATGGAGATAGCAGTTAGATATCGTTTCATTTCTTGTCTCACTTTTGGGAACAAGAAGAACAATCCGATCATATTTGGGAACACCAATGCCAAAATCATCGCATCAGAGAATTTGATAACCGCATCTAGTGTTGCAGCTGCGCCAATTACAACAAATGCCAAGAATAATATTTTGTACACGATATCGGCCGATTTACCTTTTCCGAAGAGGTATTTCCAAGACTGAAGCCCATAATATGACCAAGAAATCATTGTAGAAAAAGCAAACAATACAATGGCCACAGTTAATACATACGAGAAATGAGGAATTACCGAATCAAAAGCCAGTGAGGTTAAATCTACACCACTTATAGGCAATTGAGTAGATTTAAGGATTACACTACTTCCGTGTGCTGCCGTATAATCAAATATAGATTGGGCATCTGTGCCGTTGATGTTAAAGAAAATAATAACCAATGCTGTCATGGTACAGATAACAACCGTATCTATAAACGGCTCTAAAAGTGCTACAACGCCTTCAGATGCTGGATATTTTGTACGAACTGCAGAGTGAGCAATTGCAGCAGATCCTGCTCCTGCTTCATTAGAGAATGCTGCTCTTTGAAATCCAACAATTATAACACCAACTATACCTCCAAGTCCAGCCATAGGAGTAAAGGCTCCGTCAACAATCAGTGAGAACGCCAACCCTATATCGCTAATATTGGCAAATATGATAACCAAAGATGCCAAAATATAAATGCCAGCCATGAAAGGAACCACCTTTTCCGTAATTTTTGCGATACGTTTGATACCACCAATGATGACGATACCAACCAAGATGGCCATAATAACACCAATTATAACACCTGTTGCACCACCTTTTATATTTAATAGCGTACTTATTTGCACAGCAGCTTGATTGGATTGAAATGCATTTCCGCCTCCAAAAGAGGCACCTACACAAAGTACGGCAAATAAGATACCTAATATTTTTCCCAATGTCCCGAGACCCATTTCCTTAAGTCCTTTAGACAAATAATACATGGGACCTCCATACACGGTACCATCTGGTCCTACATCTCTATATTTGACACCAAGTGTACATTCAACAAACTTGGTTGACATTCCTAATAATCCACATACAATCATCCAAAAAGTCGCACCAGGCCCACCAAGTCCAATAGCTACGGCCACTCCCGCAATATTTCCCAATCCGACAGTTCCAGAAACAGCGGTTGCCAGAGCTTGAAAGTGAGAAACTTCGCCATGCGCACTTTCGTCACGGATTGTATCGGCAATATCTTCGACAGCTATAGCCTCATCATTGTTGTATAATTTATCAACACCATGCTTTTCTATATCTACATAGCGGCCTCTTACAGTGTTAATTGCAGTACTGAACTTTGTAATGTTTGGAAATTTAAAATATACCGTAAAAAAAGTTGCTCCACCAACCAATAATATTACTACAAATGGAACATTATACTCTCCTATGGGCACCCTGGTAAGAACAAAACCTTCCCACCATGTCGCCAATGGCATGAATGCATCGTTAATTTTTTCGTCCAGCCCCTTTTCTTGAGCAAATGTCAATAAAGGCAGTAAAACAGCAAGCACTGAAAGAAGATGTTTCTTCATAAGAATCGATAGTATTAGTTAGTTTTGTATGTGTTTCTATTAAAAGGTCGACAAGATGCTAAAAAAAAATGATTTTTTAAAACATCTGCTGTTAAATTCGATTTTGACTCAATTAATTGGTTTAAAGTTGATATAATTACAGATCAAATACAGATGATCGTTTGGTATATAAGAGATCTTTGATGCGCATCCAAAAGGCAAAAAACAAATAAAGTGCAAATCCAAAACCTAGAGTCACAAACGTTAAGTACATGAATGAGGTTCTTACCACCTTGGCACGAATTCCCAAGCGGTCCGCAATGCGTTGGCACACGTAATATCCGTGTTTTTGAAAATAGAGCAATGGTTTATAGAATAGATTCATTAAAACGCAAATTGATGTAATTTTATTTTACAAAAAAGCCGCTATAAGAAAAGCGGCTTTTGCTATATAGTTTTTAGTTACGAATGATCGGGTCCGGATTTCCATCTGGATCACCTTTGACCGTTCCGTCAGAAGACGGATTTCCCAATAATAAAACGCCTGCAGCATGCGGCGCTGCCATTGAAGTTCCACTTATAGTGTTATAGCCACCATCTTTCCAAGTTGAATAAACTGATACCCCAGGAGCACAATAATCTACTGGAGGATTTCCAAAATTAGAAAATGAAGCCCAATTATCACTAGAATTCATTGCAGAAATAGTATAAATGTTAGGTCCATTTGCTCTTGCAGGCGAATGGTTGTTCGCGTCATCCGTTTCATTACCAGCGGCCAAAACAAATTTTACTACAGAAGACGCCGCAATCACTGCATTATCAAGTGCTGTGGAAACTCCACCGCCTAAACTCATATTGGCCACGTCTCCATTGGTGCCATTTGCAGCAACATAATCGACGCCAGCAATTACGCCGGAGACCGAACCACTACCTCTCCTGTCCAAAACTCTTACCGATACAACCACTGTCCCAGGTGCAACACCAAGAGACCCAATTGAATTGTTTTTGGCTCCAATTGTCCCAGCAACATGACTGCCATGACCATTTTGATCATCTGGAGTAGAATTCCCTCCCAAGAAGGTGGCACTCCTTGCTACATTCACATTTAAATCGGGATGGTCCAGATCAATACCTGTATCAATAACCCATGCCGTAAATGCTGAACCAGTAACCCCTCCACCAACTCTAGTGGTTCCGTAAGGTGTTTGTTGTAATGGTTGCGTACCGCCGCTGCCGCCTGGTTTACCCGCATATGGCGAAATTTGAATAGTTTGATCTTTTTCTATACTTTGAACCCTTGGATCATTTCTTAAGGTTTTTACTTGATCTTCAGTCAAGTTAGCCGTAAACCCTTTCAATGCATATCCGAAAGTTTGAGTAATTGAAGTTTCCTTTAAATTGACGGATTTAAATTCTTCAACAAAAGTTGATTTTAAGTCACCCATTCTCTGTTTATATTCAAAAGCGGACTTTACTTTTGGAGGAGCGGTGAATTTAGCGCCTGTATTTTTATAGACCACAATATAACTGCCGGGAATAACTTCCGAGGTTTTAAAAGTTACATTTTCTGAAGTTGCAACCGTATCTTCTGTGTTATCGGTTTGACAACTGCTAAGGGTTATGACTAATGCCCCTAAAATGGTGAATTTTAAGATGGACAGCTTTTTCATATATTTATATTTTATTGTTAATTTTCCCGAATGTATAATTTAATTATTGATTTCAATAATTAAAAATATTAAAATCGACGAAATGTTTAAATTATATTTAATCACAAACAAAAGAATGATTTATCTAAGATTTCTAAAGTGCTATTTTAAATTTACCAATTAAACTATTACCTATCGCACAGTGTAGACATTTGTTTTTATCACAGTAATCTGTCTTAAGCTGAATGAGCGCTTGTGATTGTAATGCCGAGATCGAAATTGGTTTTAAAGCGATAAACGCATTAACAATGGCATTTTTTTCAGGATCAATTTGATGAACCAAAGTCAGAATTTTTTCATCTATAGGTTCACCAAGATGTCTGGCATAACAAAATTTTAAAGGTAATATGGTATTAATTACCAATAAATCTATAAAAGAAGTTGATAAGCTTTTCCTATTGAATTTTGAAGATTTTGAAAAGGTGTAATGCTCATTCCAAAAGGGAGAGGTTGAAACTTTAAACAGATGATAAAGTTCTTCAATTGAATTTGCTGCTATTATTTGAGAAAATAAATTGTGATTATGATGGTATAGCATTGCCAATTGCGAAAGCCGTATAGTAGGAAAATTTGGCGGCCGCAACCTAAAAAACTGCAAGCTCATTACCTGTGCATTAGATAAGCCGAACTTTTGCTTTAAAAAACTGTAATCTTTTATTAATTGTTGATAGTAGGCATTTTCAATATCTCCTTCCAATAATCCTGCCTGACCGAATAACAAGCCTTCCAATAATTCCAATTTGGACTGTGTCTTCCTTACTACATTAAATTCGATCGAATTGGCAATGCTCAAAAACGCATCGCCATTGACCTTCAACCCAAAATTTTTGGCGAGAAGTTTAAATAATACCGCTTCCCAATCGTTTTTTGATTGTTTCAACATGAACTCTATCTCATTGGATTTGCGTTCCAAACGTTCAAAATATAGGCGTTCGAACCAATGATTGAGCACAAAATCTTCTACTGTATAAAATTCATTCTCGCAGTTGATCCATTTGTGTTGATTAGATAATAAGTACTGATATCTCTCTAGTACATCTTTATGGATAATGTTTTTAAGTTCCAAGGTGGGGATGACCGTGTTATCTTTTCTGAAAATTTCGGTGTCATGCTCGTAAACCACATGAAGAATCACATTGTCATAGGCTGAATCATTCTCATGATTGTGCACATACCAATCACTACTTTTGATATGAATTTCAACATTACCTGCCCATAATTGGCCTCCAATTTCCAATTGTGCATAAAAAAAATCAGGACCTGCATTTGTGTTATGTTGACCTCCACTCAATAAATTAATGATTTCACCAGTAGTAGTGTGAAGATTGGGTGTCGCAAACTTTTTATGTTTCCAGATATAATGTAGGAAGTCTTCTTGCATTGACTAAAAATAGTGAATTTCAAAATACAAATTACATTGTATTTTACATTCAATTCATACGGTTTCATGTTCCTGCATTATAAATCCTAAAATCAAGGAATAAAAAACCTGAATTTTCCTTCAGGTTTAGTTGTATTCAATAAATATTAGCTTTTTGAAATTATCAATCAATATACCCCATTTTCTTCATCCATTCGTTGTTGAACATTTTGCCAACATAACGGCTACCATGATCGTGAAATAAAACCACAACAACATCGTCCTTTGTAAAATGTTCTTTTAATTGTAATAGCCCTTTGATGGCAGCTCCTGCACTATTGCCTAAAAACATACCTTCTTCCTTTGCCAACAACTGCGTGTAAACAGCAGCGTCTTTATCCGTAACTTTTTCAAAGCCATCGATAATATCAAAGTCAACATTTAATGGAAGAATATCCTCGCCAATACCTTCGGTGACGTATGGATAAATTTCGTTTTGATCAAAAATGCCTGTTTCATGATATTTTTTAAAAACACTTCCGTAAGTATCGATTCCCCATACTTTGATGTTTGGATTTTGTTCTTTTAAAAACTTACCAACTCCAGAAATAGTACCACCTGTCCCTACGCCCACTATAAAATGCGTGACTTTGCCATCGGTCTGCTTCCAGATTTCTGGGCCTGTGCTTTCGTAATGCGCTTTGGTATTGCTCAAGTTATCATATTGATTAACGTACCAAGAATTCGGGATTTCAGTTCCCAAACGTTTGGAAACGGAATAATATGAGCGAGGGTCGGTCGGTTCAACATCTGTAGGGCACACAATGACTTCGGCACCGACGGCCCTTAAAATATCCATTTTTTCTTTGGACTGTTTGTCGCTCATCACAAAAATACATTTGTATCCTCTTACAATCGCAGCCAATGCCAATCCCATTCCTGTATTACCAGATGTACCTTCTATAATTGTTCCTCCTGGTTTTAGTCGCCCATCTGCTTCTGCATCATCAATCATTTTCACCGCCATACGGTCTTTTGTAGAATTACCTGGATTGAAAGTTTCATATTTTGCCAAAACCAAACAAGGTAAATCTTTAGTAAGTTTATTGATTTGGACCAAAGGCGTGTTACCGATAGTTTCCAATATGTTTTTTGCGTATTCCATAGCTATTTTTATGCTTTGCAAATTTACGGTAAAAGTTAAAAGCTAAAAGTTAAATTGGGATTAAAATTGCGTTAGCGATGGGAACCGCATCCTTTTTTGAAGAAAGGGCGAAAGAAGTGCTTCAAAAAAGATACAGTGGACAGCGCGACCTTACCGATGGCAATCGGGAAGGGAACGCCCAAAATATCAATCAAATCGTATCGCCTTTACCGGTGAAATCTTGGTGATGATAATGGATGGAATCATGAGCATCAATAAACAGACTACAAAAGTGCCAAGATTGAGCAGCAAAATATAATCGAGGCTGATGTACACAGGTGCTTCGGTGACGTAATAAACTAAAGGATCTAACGGAATAAGCTTAAAGTATTTTTGTGCCAACAACAGTCCAATACCAATAATATTTCCCCACAGTAAACCCAACCCAATGAGATAGGTGGCGTTGTATAAAAACACTTTTCGGATACTCCAATTGTTGCTTCCTAGGGCTTTAAGAATACCGATCATTTGGGTGCGCTCTAAAATTAAAACGAGCAGTGCAGTGATCATGTTGATACCTGCTACCAAAATCATAATGCCAATTATACCATAGGTGTTGTTGTCGAAAATATTGATCCATTCAAAAATGGAATAATACTTCTGAACCACTGTTTCAGAATTTAAATTGGACGAAATGTTCTCATAAATTTCTTGTCCTTTTGAGTCTATTTTTGAAAAATCTTCAATAAAAACCTCAAAGCTTCCTACATCATGGTCTTCCCATTTATTGAGACGTTGGACGTGACGAAGGTCGCCAATGACATATTTTTCATCCAATTCCTGAAAGCCAGAATTATAAATACCTACTATCGTGAATGTTCTTATGAATGGAATCTGATCGATATCTTCCTTTCCAAAAAGTGTTTGAAAGGAATCGCCAACTTTTAATTGCAGTCGGTTGGCAAAATACTGAGAAATCAATACATCGTTGTTTTCCTCTTTTGAGAAATCGGGCAAACGACCTTCAATCAAAAACTCTTGAAAGTAACGCCAATCATAATCGCCTCCCACCCCTTTTAAAATAATACCCTCAAAATCGGTTTCGGTGCGAACGACGCCAAATTTGGTGGCAACCGCCTGAACATGATAGACGCCGTCAACTTTTGTGAATTTTGGATAAAACTCCTGCTTGATGCTGATGGGAGTTTCGGATTCGTCAGATACGTTGGTGTCAAAATTCGTGATGATGACGTGACCATTGAAAGCCACGACCTTATCACGGATTTTTTCCTGCAATCCAATTCCGGTTGCAATGGCGATAAGCATGACGATAATTCCGATAGCAATTGCGGCGATACCAATTTTTATTATTGGCGCCGAAACACTACTTTTATACGCTTTATTGCCGATAATGCGTTTAGCTATAAAAAACTCGTAATTCAAATTATCAGATGCCTTTAATGATGTTCAAAAATACGTTTTTCCCAACAATTATCGGAATTGTTTTGATAGCGATTTCTTGCGGAAACTTTTCGAAGCAGGAAGATGTTAGCAGAGAGCTCGACGCGATTGGCAAGACTGCAGAAAGTGAACAAAAAAGTATAGATTCTGCCCCGACGGAAAGTTTAGAAGGCAATTTAATAGTTGGTGCCAACCAAACTGAACTTTACTTACCGCTTTTGAAAGGTAAAAAAGTTGGGATAGTAGCAAATCAGACGAGTGTTATTTTTAAAGAACCTAGAGTCAAGAGCCAAGAGCCTGGAAGTTATGTGCATTTAGTGGATTCATTGATCAGTTTAAAGATTGATGTCAAAAAGGTCTATGCGCCAGAGCACGGTTTTAGGGGAACTGCCGATGCTGGCGAATTGATAAAGGATGGAAAAGACCTAAAAACAGGCTTGCCGATTATTTCGTTGTATGGCGACAACAAAAAACCTAAACCCGAACAATTGCAAGGTATTGACATCATGATTTTTGATATTCAAGATGTTGGTGCTCGATTTTACACCTATATTTCCTCATTGCATTATGTCATGGAAGCGTGTGCAGAAGCCAAAATTCCGTTGCTGATTTTAGACCGACCAAATCCGAACGGACATTTTATTGATGGTCCTGTCTTGGAAATGGAGCATTCAAGTTTTGTTGGGATGCACCCAATCCCTGTGGTTCATGGTATGACCATTGGCGAATATGCCACAATGATTAATGGCGAGAAATGGTTGAAGAATGGGATTAAATGTGAATTGACAGTTATTCCTATTAAAAATTATACGCATCAATCAGCATATAGTTTGCCTATAAAACCTTCCCCGAATTTACCAAATGATACTGCCATTAATTTGTATCCCAGTCTCTGCTTTTTTGAAGGGACAAATGTCAGTGTTGGACGTGGTACGAATAAACAATTCCAGGTGTATGGCAGCCCTTATTTGTTTAAGGATTATTATGCATTCAAATTTGTACCTCAACCAAACGAAGGTGCCAAAACACCGCCACATAATGGTGAAATGTGCTACGGAAATGATTTGAGTAATTCCGATAATCTAGAAGCTGTCAACTTAAAATGGTTAATCGAAGCCTATAATCACACAGTGGATAAAAAGATATTTTTCAATGATTTCTTTACCAAGTTGGCTGGCACAAAAAAATTGCGACAACAAATTGAACAAGGTTTTAATGAAGAAGACATCAGATCCACATGGTATAAGAACCTCCAAACTTTTAAATCTACCAGAGAAGAGTACTTGCTCTACGATTAATTATTTGAAGATGACATACTGTTGTCATTAACCGACGCCAAGGTTTTGGAATCTTTCAAAACGCGTACTACGAATACAATTTGCTTCCTCGAATTGCCAACCACAAACAAATGTTTACCCATACTCAATTGTTTTAAGGGAATTTTAAGTGTGTTGGTGTTGTTATAAAAGTCGATTTCCCTTTTGTAATCCCGGTTAATAGCGTATACATAATCAATCGTTTTCGAGCTTTTAAGAAGAAGTGTGTCCTTGGTGGGGTTCAATTCATGCGAAAGATCTTTCGCATTGACGTTGTAATTTTTTTCGAGAGCTGCAAACTGTTTTTGCGCAGATATTTTTTGAAGTGTTAGTCCGATGACCGAAGCCATAACGAATTTACTATATTTTCCCATATATATTAAAGGTTGGTTAGTCCGACAAGTGTCGAATCAACGGCAAATAGTAAATCCCTGTGTTAAATCTATTTAGAATTCAAATGACATTGGTCGAAATATCGTTCAACGGTAAAAAAAATCGAAGAACTTAATTTTTAGTTCGTTTTATTAGGTTAATAAGTCTATTTGGATAGTCAGTAATAATACCATCTACCTTTAAATCAATCATTGATTGCATATCTTCATTGGAGTTCAAAGTCCATGGTATGATTTTCAAACCCTTATTTTGCAATTCCTCTATATTTTCTTTTGATATCAATTTGTAGTAAGGACTCAAAACATCTGGTTGAAAAGTCAATAAATTAAGTTTTCCCTGTATCGATTCATTTTCGTCTACCAACAAGGCAATTGTGATTTCTGGTGCTCGATTATTTATAAGTTCCAAGGCTCTGATATCAAATGATTGCAATGTGGTCCTATTTGCAGTGTTTTTTGATTTAATCACTTCTAAAACCAGTTCGACAAATTCCTCTATATAAGGTGTATAAATACCATCATATTCGGGCATACTTTTTATTTCGATATTATATTTTATGTTTTGATTAGTTAGCGAATCTCCTAAATCAATCACCTCATCTAACAGTGGTTTGTAGACTTTAAGCTTATGTTGTTCAGGAAATCTCGGATGAATTTTTGTCCCACAATCATACATTTTAATGCTGTCAAATGTCATTTGATAAAGGTTGTAACTTATTTCCATTTCTTGCGGAATGGAGTTTCCAAAGGCATCCAATGCAATGAGATGATTCATATAGGGTTCATGGGAAACAACCACTTTATGATCTTTTGAAATGACGACATCCAATTCCAAAGTATGCACGCCAAGTTCGATGGCCTTTGAAAACGCAGGCAACGAATTTTCGGGATACAAGCCTCTGCAACCACGATGCCCTTGAATATCTAAATGATTATTTGATTTACAATTTATAAGCATCAAAACGCAGGTTAATATTAGATAGCGCATTTATTTTGGTAGTTGAATGGTGGTAGGTTTTCGATATTTGTGAAACGGTTGTTTTAATAATTCCTTGATATTACTATTTGTAGTTTCATCAGGAAAGGTATCAACACCATAAATGATTTTATCCCTATCGAGTTTCATGAACGTCCCAAAAATTCGATCCCAAATAGAAAAAATATTGCCATAATTGGAATCTGTATACGGCAAGACATTGTGATGATGCACTTTATGCATATCGGGCGACACAATAACATAACTCAACAAGGTGTCCAACTTACTCGGCACTTTGATATTTGCGTGTGTAAATTGCGTGGCAATTAGCGATAAAGATTGATATAAAAACACAATGGCTATAGGTGTTCCGATGATAAATACGCCAAATAATGTAAACACAAAACGGATAACACTTTCAATGGGATGATGTCTATTGGCCGTGGTTGTATCTACTTTATGATCGGTGTGATGAACCAAATGAATCATCCATAACGGCTTCACTTTATGTTCTACTAAATGCGCCAAATAGGCACCAACAAAATCCAATAACAAGACGCCTAAAACCACATATAACCATAATGACATTTCTGGCAACCAATTGATGATTCCAAAATCATTTGCCGTTACCCAATCAGCAGTTTTTAAAAGCAAAAATGCCAATCCGAAATTCACAATAACCGTTGTAAACGTGAAAAAGAAATTTGGCAACGCATGTTGCCATTTTTTATATTTGAATTGAAATAATGGCAAAAAACCTTCCAACAACCAAAAAAACGCGATGCCCCCAATAAGTATGATACTGCGGTGAAGTGAAGGAATGGTTTCGAAATAGTTAATTACGGATTCCAATTTGGTTAATATTTAAAATTAATTCAGCCTTCCTCAAATCTAATGAAGATATTTTACTTTTCCATAATTCAGCTTCAATTTCATCATCCATCAATTTGGCAATTGTATATTTCAAGAATACAAATAATGGTTCATTGATGGTATCTATGTCCATTTCATCAATTCTTTTAACTTTTCTATTTGCTCGTCTAAATTGTTTTAGAATCAATAGCTCTTTAATTTTAGTCAGCTCAATTCGCTGCAAATAAGCATCATTATTTTCGCTGTTCAAACCTGTTAAGAACTCTTCCGATTCATTGAGATATATGTTAGCCAGCACTATGATTTCCGATCTTAAGGGATCATTGGTTAATATGGCAAAATCAATATACTTAACAGCCAATCTAAATGATGTATGAAAATTTCTTTCGATGAGATAATTTTCCAATTCGGGTTTGATGTAAGTGGTGTTCAATGCATACTGAGAAATCAGCGTAGAAAAGTTTGGTAAAGCTTCAGAGGGGCCGTCAATATTCAATATATTGCCATTGACATCCATGATCTTTATCGAATCATCGTTGAGTTTATTAATGTATTTATAACCTCTTCCCTTTGCTTCCATAAGGAAATCTTCATAGTTTAATTCTGATAATCTTACTGGCACATAATAGTCCCAAATCATGGGATCCAGACTGTTGTTTACAGATAAATCGACAACGCCTTTTTGACCGCTCTCGTAAGTAATCATTAAAGGAATTGGCACATTGAAGGATTCTTCCCAGAGTACGAAAAGCATTTTATTTTGAACAATGGCCAATCGTTTGGCAACATCGAAAGACCTGAACCATTCTTGGCCATTACAAAGGCCGGTAATCAAAGTGAATATAGAAAGTAAAACAATTCTTTTCATATGTGGCTTTTTATTGTTTTTTAAAGGTCATATGCGATCGCCCTATCTTCATTGGTGTTATGCTTTGAAGTCATGACTATTTCATTTCATTAGGTTTAAAATCCAAAAGCTCATCTTAAGGTACTCAATCTTTTTTTCATCTCTTCGACAATTTGATATGCAGCAGGGCAAATTCCAACATTCTTCAGCGTTAGGTTCGAAATTTGCTGAAATTTTTTCCGATCGGTATGCGGAAACTCGCGGCATGCTTTTGGGCGCACTTCATAAAGGGAACAATAATTATCAGCTCCCAAAAACGAACATGGTACAGATTGAAGTACAAAATCATTTTCTTCGTCAATTCTTAAAAACTGATCAATGAACTGCTGCTGTTTCATTTTAAAATGTCTGGCAATACGCTCAATGTCTTTATCTGTAAACAAAGGTCCTGTAGTTTTGCAACAATTGGCACATTTTAAACAATCGGTGCGTTTGAATTCTGCTTCGTGCAATTCCTGCATTAAATAATCCAACTGTTTTGGCGGTTTCTTTTTGAGCTTCGCAAAGAAATTTTTGTTTTCCTTATGCTTATCTTTGGCGAGTTTAGGGAGATTATTTATGAAATCTTGCATATTACAAAAATACTAAATTGAATGAAAGATTTATTTGGAAAAGCACTTTTAGATTATCATAATGGGAATTATACCCACGACCTCATCACATCAACCAACATCTCAGACGATGATGAATTGCCATTGCCGTATCTCTTCCGAAGTTATAAAGATAGTCCAAAGCTCGAGCAAAAAGCCTTACAGTTGGCCAAAGGAAACGTACTTGATGTTGGATGTGGATCTGGAAGTCATAGTCTGTATTTACAGGAAAAAGGTTTTGATGTAAAAGCCATTGACATTTCAGAAGGTGCTGTTGAAGTCACAAAAGCTAGAGGTGTTATAAATGTTGAATTAAAAAATATCCTTAATGAAACCGACACATTTGACACCATTTTATTGCTCATGAACGGCACCGGAATCTTTCAGGAATTGTCACAGGTTTCTAAACACTTGAGGCATTTGAGGTCGCTTTTGAATCCCAATGGGCAGATTTTAATTGATTCCTCAGACATTGCTTATATGTACGAAGATGAAGATGGTGGACTTTGGATAGACACCAATGCCAATTATTATGGTGAATTGGATTACTATTTAAGCTATAAAGACGAAAAGGAATTACCTCTAAAATGGTTGTATCTAGATATTGAAACCCTAAAAACAATTTGCGAATCGGTAGACCTGAAATGTGAATTGTTGATGGAAGGAGATCATTTTGATTATCTCGCCAAACTATCCCACAATAATTAAATAAACTACCTCGATGCAAGCTTAAGAGGTATCAATTTCCTAAAGAAAAATACCAAATTCCAAAAAGAAACAACAATACAAGCTCCAGGTGGTTAAATCTTAAGAGATTAATTCTTCTTTTCTTTCGAAGTCGTCGCTTCTTCTGCATTAGGGATTGCATATTGAACAGTACCGTTGACAAAAGTTTTCACCACTTTCACTTTTGGAATCTCATCGGCAGGAATTACCATAATATTCTTCTCAAGAATAATGAAGTCTGCAAATTTTCCAGCTTCAATACTACCTTTTTCGTTTTCTTCAAAATTGGAATAAGCTGCCCAAATAGTCATTCCCTTTAGGGTCTCTTCTCTACTCAAAGCATTTTCCATTTGGAATCCATCCAATGGATATTTTTCCATATCCTGACGTGCGACTGAAGCATAAAAGGTCAAAAACGGACTCACTTGCTCCACAGGAAAATCAGTTCCTAAAGCCACTTTGCCATACGCTTTTAATAATTGCTTGTAAGCATAGGCACCCTTAATACGTTCCTTGCCCAAACGCTCTTCGGCCCAATACATATCGCTGGTGGCATGCGTTGGCTGAATCGATGGCATGATATTTTTGAAAAGGTCAAAATCCTCTGAAGATACTACCTGTGCATGTTCTATGCGCCATCGCCTGTCGGTTTTGTCCTTTAAAACCTTATTGTAAATATCTAAAAGGGCATGATTGGCAGAGTCGCCAATAGCATGTGTATTCATCTGAAAATTAGAATTGGCAATTCGCTGTGCGGCAGAATCCATAACTTGCAAACTAGTAGTCAACAATCCATAATGGTCAGTTTTATCAGTATATGGCTTACGAAGCAATGCGCCACGTGATCCCAAAGCACCATCTCCATAAAATTTAAATGACCGCACATTCAATTTATCTGTTTTATAAATTCCTTTTTTTAAATAGTAATCCAGATTCTCTTTTGATCCAGATACCATGGCATAAATTCTCATCTTAAGAATGTCGGCATTCTGCAAACTATCAATTACCTCAATGTTTTCTCTATTCAAACCTGCGTCATCTACTGTGGTCAGGCCATTTTCAAAACATATCGCTTGAGCCGCCAAAAGTGCGCCTGCCATATCTTGTCGTGTAGGCTGTGGCCAAAATTGGTCGACCAACATTTGGGCATTATCAACTAAAATACCCGTAAGCTTTCCATTTTCAAGAACCACGGTGCCTCCATCAATTTTACTGTCTTTAGTCACTTCTCCCAAATTGAGAGCCGCCTGGTTATAAAGTGTAGCGTGGGAATCAATGCGTGTTAAGGCTATTGGCGTATTTGGAAATAAAGCGTCCAAAATTTTCTTGTTAGGAAATTCTTTTATTAACCAATCATTCTGATCCCAGCCGTTACCAATGATATATTTAGAATTCGTTCGTTTTTGAAACGCGACCACACTGTCCACAACCTCCTCAAAACTTTTGGTCCCCACCAAATTGACATTTTGCTGATCAAAACCCAGCCTTAAAAAATGACAATGGGCATCGATAAATCCAGGAACAATTGTTTGTCCTTCAGCATCAATAATGTTGTGAGATTCATATTTTTTCTGAATGTCGCTGTTACGGCCAATTTCAAGAAACTTGCCATCTTTTATTGCAAAGGCCTGTGCTTTGTCAAAACTTGAGTTTACCGTATAGATATTCGCATTGATAACAATCGTATCTACTTGGGTCTTTTCGATTTTCTTACATGAAAAAATCGATATGAGGATAATTAGTGTGAGGAGTTTTTTCATATATTAAGCTTATCAACTTTAACACAAAAATAAGAAAAGCATTCCATATGGAACGCTTATCTTTTTTGTTTACTTCTTTTGATATAATCTTCTACCGCTTCCTTTGTAGTAAGCCAATTTCTTCCTTCTTTGTAAGCGTCGATTTTACCTCTTCTTGCAAGTAAACTAATATATTCCTGACCATAGGGAAGATTTTCTTCTTCGACTAAATTGGAGATTTCGGTATACTCCGAGGCAGTGCCAGGCAAGACATTTAGATAAATGTTGAGTGTGCGCTCAATGGCTTGCGACATCAATAGCATCAATTTTTCATAATTCCCTTTATTTGCTTCATTAAATGCACTGTAATATTTAAAACGGTCATTGGTCAGAATAATAGCCGGAGGAAAACCAGCCTTCATCAACAAAAGATTCATCGCCAACCTCACTGTCCTGCCATTGCCATCAAAAAATGGATGAATCCATATAAACTTGTGGTGGAATACTGTGGCAATCTCAATAGCATTTAAACCCAAAGGATTGTTTTTAACAAACAACAAAAGTTCATCCATTAAATTGGAAACTTTTAACGCATTGGGATGAACAAAATTAGCCCCCGAAATACGAACACCTCCATTGCGAAGCCTTCCTGCAAACTCCTCTTCTACAGAATTCATTATCAATGCATGTAAAGAAAGTATATCCTGAATAGATAGACATCACGTGTTTCTACCAATTTGTACAAAAGGTTAATGGCGCGCTCATGGTTTTTTGCCTCAAAATGCTCTTAAGGACTTTCCTTTTATGGTAATCCCCTCATGAAGCACAATATGGGTTTCCCGAAGACTCAAGGTATTGCCTTCAATACTGTTTGAATTATAAGTCCACTCAATGGTTAAGGCTTCCTTGATTTTATTCATTGCCATGAGAAGGCAAAGGCCTGTGCTTATTTAATTGAGACCGTTTTGCTTCAAGCCGCTCAAATAAAGGATTGAGCTCATTGCGATATGTCAAATCTAATTCTAACATTCCCCACAGATACAAATTTATCGGATAGGTTCTATATTAAAGCTATCCGATATTCATATTTTTTGATTTCATTCTTATAAACCAAAAAAGCATCCCGATTGGAATGCTTTCATTTGAAAATGTTTGAGATTCTCTTGATGAGATCCCTGCCTTAGCAGGGATTATTAAAAATCAAACTGATACGTTCCTCCCACCAAAAACTGTATGCCTTGCACGGGGTAGTTGAGCCATCTTTGGTAATCTTGGTTGGCGATATTGTTCACTTTTGCAAATGCTGATATCTGGTCTGTAATTCGGTAGCCAACATGCGCATTGGCATCAAAATAACCGTCTAGAGTTATTGTTTGCATCAAGGGTAACACCAATGTGCCTTCTTCAAAAAATTGATCTTTACGCTCTCCTACAAAAAACAAACTCGCTCCAGCAAACCAATTTTTATCAATTTGGTAATCCATAAACAAGGACCCCTTTAAATCAGGTAAATTCCATGGTTCGGCTTCGTTCTTTGTGTTATAGCTTAAAAATTCGGCTTTTGTTCCCAGCTTAAAATTACGGTTGACATCGACATTCACTTCCGCTGCAAAGGACAAAGTTTTTACATCATCATAAACGATTCCGAATGAGTTACCATACTGATAATCTTCCGTGGCTCCACCTAAAACACTGTTGGCTCGGTATAAAGCCTTACTCCTATCGGCAACATATCGTGCATTCAGGTTATAGCCAATGCTATTGGATAGTTTCCCCTTGATACCTGCATTAAAATTGTATTGTTGATCGGTTGGTATGACCATCAAAGTTGGTGACACAAACGGATTCTGTTGCGAAAAATCTTCATACGAATTCTGAATCAAACCGCCTTCAAGACCCCCATAGGCTATCAATAATTCATCCACCAGACGATAACTTGCGGTAATGTTTGGGTAGATATAAAAATTATTGTCCCCTTCTTCGTTGTCATTCAAGTAAACCAGATTAACGCCAAGGTTTAATGTTAAGTCATCTTGGGTCAATTGATATTGCGGCGCAATTCCGAAGTTAATATTGCCGTAATTTATTTCAGTTTCATTATAATAATTTCTGTCAAACGAACCTCCCAAATAATCGAGTGTGAATTTAGTTGAAATTATTTCGTCTTGAATGGGCACATCGACATCACCTTTTAAAACAAATCGGTTTTCTGAAGACCCTTGATTGTCGCCAAAATTCCTATATCTAACGGATGCCTGTTTAAAATAGGTATCTTCAAACTTGATTTTACCCCCTACATTGGCGCCAACAAACGAATGGCTCACGTCGAGGGTTTCAGCTGTGGTGACATCAAAATAGGGTTGTGGCAATCCGTACCAATTGTATTTTTGATACAGTCCGCCACCATCAACAGACCACGAATAATCCCGGAGTTTTTTGCTATAATTGACATTCAGATTGGTATTCCAAAAAGAATCATCCAACAATAATCCTTCAATGCCTCCACCAGAGGAATGATGACTCAAATAACCACCAACGGTTTCGCCTCTTCCGAGCTCGTGATTAAGATATACTTCACCCAAAACCGTTGTGTAATTTCCAACTCCGAGGGATGCGTAATTATCGTACAGCTTTTCCTGTTTAGCTTTGTTTACTGTAGCTGCCTTTCCTTTGGCTGGTGTAAAGGTAGACGCTACAGGAATGGAAAAAATATTGTATTTAATTTCCTTTTTTGAGGTCGTGGTTGCATCATCTAAAGTTGGGGTTTCCCTTATTTTGAAAGCATCCGAAACCGTTGGAGTATATGGCTTTACAACTGTAACCACTTCAGGATCTAATGTGTCTTTGGTGCGCTCTTGGGCAAAAGTAATAGTGCTTAATAAAAAAGCGATG
This sequence comes from Aquaticitalea sp., assembly GCA_041748695.1. Classification (GTDB taxonomy): domain Bacteria; phylum Bacteroidota; class Bacteroidia; order Flavobacteriales; family Flavobacteriaceae; genus JBPOFM01. The sequence goes on from JBGTCT010000117.1 coordinate 23,044, forward strand.
ATGAAAGTATGTTTGATTTGATTTGTCATTTTTAAAATTGATTGTGTTATAACTATTTTATGACCTCTCGCCCCTCGACTCCGCTCGGAATGACAGGCCCAACGGGACAGAAATACTAGTTATCCGTTATGATTGATGAATTTGTTTTGGCTTCTTCTGTTTTTATGATGTTGAGTTGGGTTTGTGCATCGGAAACGACATCATTAAATTCGGCGAAATTTTTTATGACACTTTCCAGAATATAGGTGGCTTGAAAAGCATCTTTTAGCGCATAATAATTTTTTGCCATAACGACCAATCCTTTAGCGCTGAAATATTTGTAGCTCGAATAATCTTTGGCCAATTTCTGAATGACGGTGTTGGAAGCTTCGTGTTTTCCTTCCTTGTTCTTGAAATAACCGTTGTAGTACAATGCTTCTGCTGCAAGTGCTCCCGTTGCGATTTTTTCAACTTCGGCATAGGCTGATTTTGCTTTGGATTCGTTGCCTGTTTGAATTGCCGAACGCGCTATGATAATTTGGGCATCACTTTTTACCTTATTGTCCAATTTGGAATTATTCAATACTTTTTCGGCATAGACTTCTGCATCTTTGTAATTATTCAATTGGTAATAGGCATTCATCAAATTAGACTGTGCGTAGATTATGTTTTGTGGGTAATCGGCCTCCAGTTCTAAACGTTTCAACAGCGGTAAAGCTTTATTCCATTGGGATGCGTTGAGATAAGTTTCAGATAGTTTCACCAAAGCTTGTTCGGTGTATTCGCCTTTCGATTTGTTGACGACGTATTCATAATGTGATTGAGCGTTCTCTGGCTGGTTCTTTTTTGAATACAATTCCGCAAGGTAAAAATGTGCCTTTAATGCGTAGTTGCCATTTGGAAATTGCTTCAAATAGTTATTAAACTGTTTGATGGCATTGTCGGTGTTGTTGTCCAAATATTGTTTTTCGGCAGCTAAATAGGTGGTCGTGTCCAATTCGGAATCGGTAACATTCACGTAATCCAAGGTTTTTACCCATGCCGCATATTCATCCACACGGCCCATATCAATGTAAATCAATCGTGCTGTGGAAACTGCCTGAATGGCTTCTTCGGAGCTCGGATAGTCTTTGGCCACTTTCTTGAATTTGGTAAGTGCTTGGTCGTTTTGGCTGGCGTTGTAATGCACCAATCCTTGGCGCAACAAAGATTTTGAAACAAAGATGCTCGTCTTGTATTCGTTGTTGAGCCTGTCATATAAGGACATTGCTTTATCGGTTTGGTTGGCTTTCACATAGGAATTTGCCAGTTCGTACATAGCATCATCCCTCAATGATGATTTGCTGTATCTATCTATAAAACCACTCAATTCCTGAATTTTGGTGTTGCCTTGACCTATATAGCCATAACTCATTGCTTTTTGAAATGCGGCGTAATCGGTTTCGATTTCATTGAGGCCGATGGCTTTATCGTAGGCAGCTATGGCTTCCTGATAGTTGCTTGACACGAAATATCCATCTCCCAATCGCAGGTAGGCATCATTCAAACGGAGTTTATCGTCCTTTTTATTGGCGATGAAGTTCTTGAAGAATTCTGTGGCTTTCGAATAATTTTTCTGTTTGAAATAGGTGTAAGCGAGGTTGTAATCCAAATTGTTGAACTCTGGTGTACTTGATGCTTCAGCTTGTTGTTGGAATTGCTTAAAACCAATGAGGGCTTCATTAAAATTCCCGATATTATATTCGGATTCGGCCTTCCAGAAAGTGGCTCTTGCAGTGAATTTTGAATCACGCGGCTCTTTTAAAGATTTCTCGAACATTTGTTTTGCATCGGAATACTTTCCTTCGTTATAGATTTCGATTCCCCTGTAAAAGGTGACCTTTTGATAGGCCACTTTGTTTTCTGCACTTGATTTGCCTTCCAATAATTTTAGGGCTTCATCGTAATTTTTTGAGGTGATGTAAGAATCTATCAGCAGGGTTTCGATTTCGTCGCGCACTGTAGTTTTTGGATATTTGTCGAGATAGCTAGTCAAAACTTGAGGAACGGATTGGTATGGATTGCCAATTTCGTAACTTATCTTGGCGTAATTCAACCAGGCATCTTCTTGAATTTTTAAATCGTAATCCATTTGGGAGGCATTCCTGAATGCGTTGAGGGCTTCCTGTTTTTTATCGAGATTGATGTAGCTTTCGCCCAAATGGTAATAGGCATTTTGTGCGACGCTGTTGTTTCCGCTTACAATTTTGTTGAACTCGGAAATGGCTTTTTCGAAGTCATTTTGTTTGTAGTAAGCATAACCCAATTGGTAATAATCGGTATTGGTCCACTTTCCGTATTTACCTTTGTAGGCCTGAAGATACGGAATGGCTTTTTCGTATTTCTGAAGATTAAAATAGCTTTCACCTATGATTTTTGAAAGCTCCGACTTTTCGGAAGCGTTGCTTTTGGGCATTTGTTCAGTTGCCATAGTGATTGCTTTCTCGAAGTTACCGAGCTTGAAGTTTAAATCTGCTTGGTAGTACGAGAGTTTTTCCTTGTACTTTTCGTCATCGCTAACCTGTTCGAAATACTCATTGGCTTTGTTGTAATCATCGCCTTCATACGCCATAAAGCCTATATAATATTTGGCCTGCGAGCCATATTCTTTGGAATTGACCACACGATTTAGATATTTCTGTGCCGCTACCTCGTCTTTTGTGGAATAGAGACTGTACCCATAATTGAACGAGAATTTATCGCGTTCGGTTCTAGAAATGCTTCCTTCATCTACTTTTTCATACCATTTTCGTGAGTACGCATATTTGCCATTATCGAAGTAATAATCGGCTACGTCCATAAAGGCTGTGTTTTTTTTGGTGCTTGTTGGGTAGGTCTCCACAAAATCTTCAATGAGAGTGTCTGCATTTAACTGATTGAGGCGGACGGCGCAGTTGGCGTAGTAGTAAACGGCATCGGACTTGATTTGTTGGTCGTCTGTTTGGTCGATGACCTTGTCAAACATGGATTGTGCCGCTTGATATTGTTTGTTGTTATAAAGTGTGAGTGCCTTTTGATATTCGACCAGATCGTTGGTGTAGGTTGCCGATAATTGAGCGAAACTGTAAACATTTACCAGTAGAACTGTTACTAAAATGATGTATGATTTTCTAGTCATTAATTTCGTTTTTTGTTTGATGATTCAAAGATAATTGAATGATAAACTTATAACGTCGGAAATATTTAATAATTATAAACGGAGTTATTAAAAAGATTGAAATTGATATTGATATTGATATTGATATTGAAATTGAAGGTGAAGGTGAAGGTGAAGGTGAAGGTGAAATTTGGAATTTGGAATTTGGAATTTGAAATTTGAAATTTGGAATTTGGAATTTGGAATTTGGAATTTGGAATTTGAGAATTTGAGAATTTGAGAATTATTCTTCTATGGTGATTATATAATTTGGAAGTTTGATAATTGAATTTTAAAATAATACATTTACATCATCAAAAAAAACGTCCTGAAAAAATGTCCGAAACCGTTTTAGAATTAAAAAATGTATCCATTTATCAAGGCGATAGCATGGTGCTGTCTGATGTGAATTTTGAAATGCAAAAGGGCGATTTTGTCTATCTAATCGGCAAAACCGGAAGTGGAAAAAGCAGTTTTATGAAAACCCTTTATGGCGATCTCGAACTTACTGAAGGCGAAGGACATATTGTGGATTTTGATTTGCGAACCTTGAAAGAAAAGGACATCCCTTTTTTAAGACGAAAATTGGGCATTGTATTTCAGGATTTTAAATTGTTACCAGACCGCACTGTTAACAGCAATCTTGAATTTGTCCTGAAAGCCACCGGTTGGACCGATAAAGAAAAAATTACTGAACGCATTGAAAAGGTGCTCGACAAGGTTGCCATGAAAACCAAAGGTTTTAAATTTCCACATGAACTTTCTGGTGGTGAGCAACAGCGTATTGCGATTGCCAGGGCTTTACTCAACGACCCTGAATTAATACTTGCCGATGAGCCTACCGGAAATTTAGATCCGCAAACCAGTATTGAGGTGATGGAAGTGCTTCAGGAAATCAATAAAAACGGTAATACGATCTTAATGGCTACACACGATTACGCATTGCTACTTCGCTATCCAAGCAAAACTTTAAAATGTGATGAGAATAAGGTTTTTGAGGTGGTGCAACGGAAGGCCAATTGAGCATGTATGATTTTCTAAAAAGATTGACCACCTCTTTAGTTCCTAAAAAATTCCTGTTGAAGCATGAATTAAGCTTCAGACGAGTTTATGCTTTAAAATATTATGGCAACAATCATCAGTGCCAGCTTTGCAATGCAAAATTAAAGTCGTTCATAAAACTTCCATCCAATGATTTGCTTTGTCCGTCCTGTGGCAGTTTGAGCAGGACTAGAAGAGTGAATGCGCTTCTTAAAAAAGATGATGCCTTGAATGGCAACGTCTTGCACTTTTCACCGTCAAGAAGTCTATTCCGAAATTTCAAAAAACTCAATTCAATCAATTACTACAGTAGTGACTTTGCTGATGAATTCCTTGCGGATTACCATTTTGATATTACCCATATTAAAATGGATATGCATTTTTTTGATACCATTATCTGCTATCATATTCTGGAACATATTGATGATGATCTAAAGGCCATGAAAGAATTGTTTCGGGTGTTAAAACCTACCGGCAAATGCTATATCCAAACGCCATATAAAGATGGGGATATTTATGAAGATGACACAATTATCACCAAAGAAGGACGAATAAAAGCTTTTGGACAGGATGACCACGTGAGAATATACTCTGTTAATGGTTTAAAGGAACGTTTTGAAAGTTGTGGTTTCAAGGTCTTGGTAAAAACGTTCCAACCCCAACAGGACGATTTTTATTTAGGATATCTATCGCCAGAAACGGTACTTATAGTTTCTAAATAGACTAAAAACCCAACCATTTTAGGAGTTTTTGGAAATATGAATCTTCCGATTTTTCTTGAGACTCAAAAACTATTTTGTAAACACCAAAATTTATATTGGTTTCATTGAAACTTCCCATTGGGAATTTGACTCTATTAGTACTTCCCAGAATTCCCTTTTTGATGATTTCATCGGTTGCAATGTTTAATATGGTGTAACTAGTATTTTCCAATAATCCATATTTTAGAAAATCTACTTCCACCTCGTTGCCTTTAATTTCAAACAATGCAACTTGAAATTCTGAAGGATTTATTTCATTTTGTGTCAATTTCATAACCGGTTGCAACGAAAATTCCTTATTGAGCTTCCATTGGCTATTGCTATCTAATTTGAACCCTGTTTTCCATTGATCAAAAGTATAATCCTTGAAATCCATCACCCTAAAATTCCTGTTGTTTTTAGAATAATAGCTGTTGTTATTGAATTTCCATGTATCCATATTGTTGATGACATCCTTATAAATATGCACATAACCACCATACACAAGATTAGTATCAAAGGATAGATTTTCGGCAGTATGCAGTCTAAAAGCGTTGTTTCCGCCAATAATAACGTTGTTTTTAACTGTCACGTTTTTCAATGGAGCTTTGGCGTTAGCACCCAATTGCAGGGATCCAGCGTCGCCACTGCTCTTGTTGTTGACGATAACTGTGTTGTGGTAAAGTACATTGTTTTCAACAACGATATTTGTTGCTCTGTTGATGCCGTTTTTATCGTCTGTGGCAACAAGAAGATTGTTTTTATGCATCCCTCCTGGCATTCCGTTATTAAAAATGACATTATTTTTTATGGATATATTTTTTACATAACCTTCTTTAGCATTTTTGGCTGCCGACCAAGCCTCAACACCCATGTAATAATTATTGAAAATAAGATTGTTTTTAATCATCCGAACTTTCTCGCTGCTATTCTGAACATAAATACCAGCACCACTGCCTCTAACTTTAGAGAAATAACCGTTATTGAAAATGCGACACTGCTCTATCAATGTGCCACCAGTCATCTTCCAAGAACCAAGACCCGACCCTGGATTGTTATGGATTTTTAAGTTGATGAACTCACAGTCTTCGCCAGAAAGGTGATTGATACCATCAACTTTTTGAAATGTGGCATCCTCTATCGTTCTAGAAAATACACCGATGAAGGTAATTTCAAAATCTTTAAAACTCACGTTATTACCCCTAACCTCGAGAACTGATGGCTTAACCGAAGGAATATTTCCGTTGAGTACTACTCTGTCATTTTTGTAGGATGACACCACAATATTTTTGTTTGGATTTGTACTTTTTAGTGTTGACACAAATCGTCCATCATACACTCCTTCATGGAGCCAAATTGTGTCGCCACCGTTGACGCCATCTGGCTTTTGGCTCAAAGCCGTCTGCAAATCCCATGGATTTTGAAGGCTCCCAATACCTTTGGTGCTCGCATTTGGAAAGAC
>JBGTCT010000118.1:0-9254 GCA_041748695.1 Aquaticitalea sp.
TTTTAAATTGTCTTGAGTTGGCGAAACACCACCAGTGGGCATAATACTTGTCCAAGGTTGAGGACCTTTTAAGGCTTTTACAAATTGAGGTCCGTAGATGTCTCCTGGAAACAATTTTACGATTTCGCAACCCAGTTCCTCTGCTCTCGCGATTTCTGTCAGTGATCCACAACCTGGCGACCAAAGTACTTTTCGGCGATTGCAAACAATGGCAATGTCTTCTCTTAAAACAGGTGTAACAATAAAATTGGCGCCCAATTGCATATATAATGAAGCTGCGGCGGCATCTGTGACAGAGCCAACGCCAAGCATCATTCCAGGCAATTCCTTTAAGGCATATTTTATTAAATCACCAAAAACTTCATGGGCAAAATCACCTCTGGAAGTGAACTCCAACAAACGTGCACCTCCATCATAGCAAGCTTTTAAAACTTGTTTGCAAAGCTCAATATCTTCATGATAAAACAACGGCACCATACCTGTTGATTTCATGGTTTGAGCGACTTCTATTCGTGAATATTGTGCCATAATTATTTGATTCGTTGCAGTAAATTTTCAAAGTTGATTCTACAGCGTTCCTGCAAATCAGCTTGTGATTGATTTTTAAAAATTTGAAGATATTCAATTGGAATATTCCCTAGTGTTTGAGTGCCTTCGTTCGTCGAAAGCACGATAGCAGCATCCACACTACCATCACTGATATCTTCTAAATATTCTTTCTCTTTATCAGCGCTTTCAAAGGATTGATACAACATGATTCTGTATCCTGAATTTGAAGCGGTCTTATGAATGTCATAAAGTGTGTCGCTATACAGTTGATGATTCACTTGCGGTAAAATCACAGCAATAATATTGGATTTGCTTGTTCGCAATGCAATCGCATTTTTGTTAGGCGAATAATTATTTTGAATCGCAATATCCTGTATCAGTTTTTTGGTATTCATGCTAATATCAAAACAATCGTTTAAGGCTTTAGACACTGTTGATGTCGAAAACCCTGAAAGGTGCGATATTTTTTTTAAGGTCATCATTTGTTATCTCGAAACTTTTCCACTGGAATCGCCGCTGAGCATTTTTTCTACTTCTTCTACAGATACTAAATTATAATCACCCGAAATGGTGTGTTTTAGGCAACATGCCGCTACTGCAAAATCAAGTGCTTTCTTTCTATCATTTTTATATTCCAACAGGCCATAGATCAATCCTCCCATAAAGGCATCACCACTTCCAACCCTGTCCACAACTGGTGTAACTTCCTTGATGGCAGCTTTAAAAATGGATTTGCCGTCATACAGAATTCCTCCAATACGTTGATGTGAAGCACTTACGGAATAACGAAGTGTTGTAGCTACTGTTTTTAAATTTGGACACAACTTAAATAATTTGTCATACAACACCGGAAGTGAAGCCTCGTCTTGGTAATTGGGTTCAACTTTTGTTTTTCCGAGCATGAAATACGCTGTATCGATATCGCCAAGAATGATATGACTGTAATTTAAAAGTTCTGGCATTACCTCCTTTGGCTCTTTGCCATATTGCCATAATTTAGAGCGATAATTAAGATCGCATGAAATGGTCAGTCCCATTTTATGAGCTGTTTTAACAGCTTCCAAACATTCTTTGGCCGCACTTTCAGAAATGGCCGGTGTAATTCCGCTCCAATGAAACCAAGTTGCCTCTTTAAGAATCTCCTCCCAATTAAAATCTCCTTTGGATGTGGTTGCTAAAGCGCTATTTGCCCTGTCGTATACCACGTTGCTGCCTCTGGTTCCTGCGCCTGTTTCCAAAAAGTAAATGCCTAATCGGTCGCCACCAAAAGCAACATGTTTTGAGCCAACATTCAGCTTTCGCATTTCCTTTAGCGCACAAGCACCAATTTCATTATCTGGAATTCGGGTTACAAATTCCGATTGAATTCCATAATTGGCCAAAGACACAGCTACATTGAATTCCCCGCCTCCATAGGTAGCTGCAAAGAATTTTGCTTGTGAAAAGCGTAAATGTCTTTCGGTCGATAACCGAAGCATGATTTCTCCAAAGGCAATTACGTTGCTCATTTTAGGATTTGGTGTAAGTTTTTATAAAATCTTCCCTCATGGGAGTGAATATGTCGATAAGCATTCCTTTTTTTAAACATACCACGCCATGTTTTACATTGGAAGGTATAAAAAAAGAATCACCTTTTTTTAGAGTTTGGGTTTCGTCAGCAATGGTGACATCAAATGATCCTTCTGCAATATAAGTTGATTGCGTATGCACATGATGATGCATCGCACCGACACCGTCTGTTTCAAAATGAACGTTAACCATCATCATGGTATCATCGTAACTCACTATTTGGCGCTTAACTTTATCATCAATGATTTCCCAATCGTCATTCTGATGGCAAAAAACCTTCTGTATTTGCATAGTTTTATTTATTCTTAAAAGTCAAAATATTCCTTGGCATTAAAATAACTAATATCTGACACTAATTTACCAATCCATTCCATATCATTTGGCAATTCCCCACGTTTGATTTCATCGCCCAATAAATTGCATAATAGACGTCTAAAGTATTCGTGTCTAGGAAATGACAAAAAGCTTCGGGAGTCTGTTAACATGCCTATAAAACAGCTAATTAATCCCATATTGGACAAAGCATTCATCTGTTTGGTCATGCCATCTTTTTGGTCCAAAAACCACCAACTAGATCCGAATTGCACTTTTCCTTTGACACTGCCATCGTTGAAATTTCCAATCATGGTGGCCATAATTTCGTTATCGGCTGGATTCAGATTGTAAATAATGGTTTTGGTCAACTTATTTTTACTGTCAAGTGCATTCAAAAAGCCGGATAAGTTTTCCGCTTGCGGATAGTCGCCAATGGAATCCCAACCAGTATCAGGTCCTAAAATTCGGTGCATTCTTACGTTATTGTTCCGTAGGGCACCCAAATGAAATTGCTGTATCCAGCCATACTCATGATAGGTTTCGGACAGGAATAACAGAATTGCACTTTGGAATTTTAAGGCTTCTTCTTCACTAATGTTCTCTTTAGTTCTTTTCTTTTGAAAGATGGATTTGATGTCACTTTCAGTGCTAGTTTCAAAATAAATTTGATTCAAGCCATGATCACATAATCTACAGCCATTTTGATGAAAATAGTCGATTCTCTTTTTTAGGGCGTCGCATAAATCGGAATACGAACTAATCATTATATCGGCCGATTTCCCGAGTGCATCGATATATTCATTATAACCATCATTGTTTATTAAGATGGCTTTGTCGGGCCTAAAAGCGGTACTTACCTTAACGCTAAAATCACTTTTTGAAAGCTTTTGATGTTGTTCTAAAGTATCGGTTGGATCTTCAGTGGTGCAAATTAGTTTGGCATTTGCTTTCAACAATAAATTCTGGCAGCTGTAAGCTTTGGAACTTAATTTTTCTGAAGTCTCATAGTATATTTTTTCTGCTGATTTTTCATTCAACAATTCATAAATATCAAAATAACGCGCCAATTCCAAATGCGTCCAGTGGTATAACGGATTTCTCATGGTATAGGGAACGCTCTTTGCCCAATGCATGAATTTTTCTTTTTCGGATCCATTTCCTGTAATGAACTTTTCATCGATTCCCAAAGTTCGCATGGCGCGCCATTTGTAATGATCGCCATTGATCCAAACATTGGTCAGATTGCCAAAAATTTTGTCATCGGCAATTTCCTTTGGAGGCAAATGATTATGATAATCTATAATCGGTTGATTTTTCGCATAGGTATGGTATAACTCTTCGGCGAATTTATTCTCCAACAAAAAATTGTCATGTATAAAATGCTTACTCATGTCTCTTTAGTCTTCGTTTGATGGTTTTCCGATGGTCGCTAAAATTCCGCCATCGACATAAATAATTTGTCCGTTTATAAAATCGCTGGCTTTTGAGGCCAAAAAGACAACAGTTCCTTCCAAGTCTTCTGGATCTCCCCAACGTGCGGCTGGCGTCCTGCTTATGATAAAGTCGTTGAATGGATGTCCATCCACTCTAATGGGCTCTGTTTGTGAAGTTGCGAAATATCCTGGCCCAATACCATTGACTTGAATGTTGTGCTTGGCCCATTCCGTTGCAAGGTTTTTGGTAAGCATTTTTAAGCCACCTTTTGCGGCAGCATAGGCACTGACCGTATTTCTTCCAAGTTCGCTCATCATCGAACAGATATTAATGATTTTTCCTTCCTTGCGTTCAATCATTTGTTTGGCAATCAATTGAGACATAATGAAAGGGCCGACCAAATCGACATCTATCACTTGCCTAAACTCACTGATTGGCATAGAAATGGCAGGCTCGCGTTTGATAATCCCAGCGTTATTTACCAAAATATGAATATCGCCAATTTCTTTATAAATGAGCGCCACTTTTTCATCTGCAAGATGTTCATCAGTGACATCAAAAATATAACCTGATGCTTTGTAACCTTTATTTTTATAATACGCTAAAGACTCCTTTAATTTTGAAGGAGTCGTACTAGTAATGACGAGTTCGGCTCCAGCTTTTGCCAGACCTTCTGCCATTGCCATTCCAAGACCGTGGGTGCCACCAGTGATTAAAGCTCTTTTATTTTTTAAGTTGAATAATTCCATTGGTTATTTTAATTCGTTTGGTGCGCAAACATCCATATCGCCATAATCTAAATTTTCACCTGCCATTCCCCAAATAAATGAGTAATTGGATGTTCCCGAACCCGAGTGAATCGACCATTCAGGAGATAAGACCGCTTGGTTGTTTTGCATAAAAATGTGACGTGTGTTATCGGGTTGTCCCATAAAATGAGCGATGGTTTGGCCGTCTTCCAAATCAAAATAAAAATAAGCTTCCATACGTCGGTTATGCGTATGTGCTGGCATGGTGTTCCACACATTTCCGGGAAGCAATTCGGTCAAGCCCATTTGCAATTGGCAAGTTTCCACAATACTGTTGACAATCAATTTATTCAAAATTCTTTTATTGGCAAATTTTTCATCACCCAATTGAATCACTTCAGCATCTTCTTTACCAACTTTTCTGGTGGGAAAGCTTTTATGAGCAGGAGCGGAGTTGATATAAAACAAAGCCTGTTCGTCATTACTGTTGGAAAAAATCACTTCTTTACAACCTTGACCAACATACAAAGCTTCCTTTTTATCTAAGTCATAAATTTGTCCATCAACGCTCACGGAACCTTTTCCTCCAACATTCACAATGCCCAATTCCCTTCTGTCCAAGAAATTCTGGGATTTCAAATAGGGAATGGTTTTCAATTTCAAGGGTTTGTCAGTCGGCATTGCGCCACCAACAATGTATCTGTCAAACATGGAATAAGTGAGGTTGATTTCGCCTTTTTCAAATAATTTTTCGATTAGGAAATGTTCTCTTAATTCATTTGTATTATATTTATTGGCATCGTTAGGATGCGATGCGTATCTAAAGCTATGATTGGTCATAATATTATTTATATTGTAATCGATTACACAAATATATAATAATTTATTTTAAATCCTAAATTATTTGTATTATCGATTTGATAGTTGGAATTTTAGAACTCATATTATTCACTCATTACAATGCGTAAAATGAAAACAGATAATTTCAAACACAAAGTCGCTATTATTACTGGAGGTTCTGGTGTCCTTGGAGGCGCAATTGCCAAAGGTATTGCCCTCCAAGGCATGAAAGTTGTTATTTTGGGGCGAACAGCAAAAGCAGTGGAATCTAGAGTCGATGAAATTAAATCGGAAGGAGGTAACGCGCTTGGTGTAACTGCCGATGTTTTAAATCGGGAATCCCTTGAAGAGGCAAAAATGGAAGTGCTCAATCATTATGGAAGAATTGATATCCTTATAAATGCCGCTGGTGGCAACATAAAAGGGGCAATCATTAAGCCCGAAGAGAGTTTCTTTGACATGCAAATTGAAGATTTTGATGCAGTGCTAAACTTGAATTTAAAAGGAACTGTATTGCCTTCTCTTGTATTTGGTGAGGAGATCGCAAAACAATTAACTGGTTGCATTATAAATATTTCATCGATAGCAGCGCAACAAGTTCTAACGAGGGTTGTTGGTTATTCGGCAGCTAAAGCTTCCGTTGAGAATTTCACTAAATGGCTTGCTGTTGAAATGGCACAAAAAGTATCAGCAAATTTGAGGGTCAATGCCATAGCACCGGGTTTTTTTATTGGAGAACAGAACAAGGATTTACTATTGAATTCCGACGGATCTTTAACCAAAAGGGGCGAAACAATCATTACCAACACGCCCATGAAACGATTTGGTAAAGCCGAAGAACTCGTCAGTACCGCATTATGGTTGTGTTCTGACACTTCAAGTTTTGTTACAGGAATTGTAGTTCATGTCGATGGTGGTTTTAGTGCATTTTCTGGAGTTTAGCATAGTGTAAGACTCAAAATCAATCATTAAAACTACATTTGTTCTATGACAGATCACCACCTTAATTGATAAAGGAGCTTTGTTTCTTGTCGAGAAATTCACTCATAATTTTTTTAATCCTTAAAAAATACATTTCTGTCCTGATTCATGGTCCATTTGACTCTAAAGATATTTTACCGTTAGATGAAGTTCTAAATTTATTCTAATTAACATTCCTTTCTAGGATAAATTCATAAAAATCATGAAAACAAAATTTTATCTTCCAGTTGCCCTATTTTTTTTAACTTTTTTATTTACCTGCTCTAAAGATGAGTTGCCCATCGTTGTGGATGAATCTTCGCAAGCCGATGAGCTTTCTCTCAAGACTTTTAATAATGGTATGATTAAATCTTACAGTAATGAAACCATTTTAATTTGGAATGAATTTGTAGGAATATCTATTGATGAACTAATTCCTGTACCATTGGAAGCCAAAATCTACGCAATGGTAACTATTAGCATGCATGATGCCTTAAATAAAATATTTTTCATATATTTAAATGCTATACATATTACAATTATCAGATTTATAAGGGATTAATATTTGTTAATCATGAATGTAAAGTTTTAGGCCTTTGTGGGGAATGCCTTTAATTATATTATACCAGATACTATATTTAGATGGCTACTGATAACCCGTTATTGAATCTCCTCAATAATTTTCTTCGAAAATCTGAATACTATTTAGATAAGCGAGATTTATATCTACAACTAAATAGCAATCCTGACTACCCTAGCGTAAAATCGATTACTGATACCTTTGATTATTTTGGGATTGAAAACGGGATCGCTAATGTTCCCAAGACTTCATTAAATCAACTTCCGGACGATTTCTTGGCCATAATAAAGAAAAATAATGACAATATTATTTATCAAGTTCACAAGAGCCAAAAATCTGTCACTTTATATTATATTAGTGGATTGAAGGATAGCATTAAACCCAGTAAATTTATAGATATATGGAATGGTACTCTAAATGCCATTGAAAAGGACGAGAGAATTCTAAATAATAAGCAATTGTTAGATTACACGAATCCTTTGCTCCTTATAATCTCATTTGTTTTATTGATCACGTTGTATACACTCTATAATTTTCAACCTATAGCCTTAACCTATAAATATTGGAGGATAGTCAACTGAAAGTAACGATTGATAATTGTATTTACTAATAAAATTTTAAAAAATGGATTTCCGTAAAATATCGATAATAATAACCATTGTAATCATAAGTACTTCTTCATTCGCCCAGTATCAAATTAATATACAGGCTAAAGTGTTGGATAAAACGACTGATCAGCCCCTGCCTTATGTTAATGTCGATTTCAAAAATAAACGCATAAAAGCGATTACTAACGGCGAGGGAAAATTCATTTTACTTTATGACGAAGACTCAATAAGAAACGATGATGTTGTGCAATTTTCAGCCTTTGGCTATCAAGTCACCCAAGCTACCGTTTCGGCTATGCATAAATTGCTGAAAAACACCGACAAGATTTATCTCGTTCCTGAAAGTTTTGATTCAATTGATGACAGTATTGATCAAAATACTTCTAAAACTAATTCCAGGATGGTCCAAGCCCATATCAAAGGGAAGGTTACCACCAGCAATGTACCATTGGAAGGTGTCTCAGTAAAGGTCAAGAATACTCTTGTCGAGACAGTGACCGATGTTGATGGCAAGTATGATATTGCCGCTAGAGAAGATGACCTACTGGTTTTCGATTTTCTCGGGATGAAACCAAGGGAATTCCTTGTCGGTAAGCATCAAACTATTGATATCGAATTGGATACGGAGGCCACAATATTGGACGAAGTTGAACTTTTTAGAGAAAAGACAAAAGAGGAAAACATGATTAATTTGGGGTTAAGCGGTAAAAAAAGTTTTGATGCTGTCGGTACTTCAATAAATATTATTACAGCAAAAGACATTGCGCCTCATTATATTACTATTGGTGAATTACTGGAAGGAAGATTTGCAGCGCTTAATCATAGCCGAGAAGGGAGTATATCTAATTCGCAAGGCAGAATCTACGACATTGACGGAATGATATTCCAAGGTAAAAATTTACCAGCCATTCATCCACAAAATATCGAAACTGTGACAGTATTAACTTCTTTGGCTGCCACAACTTTATACGGTACTTTAGGAAGGGGAGGAGTAATAATTATTAGAACTAAGACCTTTAGCGTTTTAAAAGAGGAGGTTGAACAAGCCTCAGCACTTGCCACAGGCAACGATTACGTTGAAGATGTTGATGTTCCCGAATACGAGAAACGACCTTCGTCACGAATCTCTGCTATCCAAGAAGCAAAAACCTTCCAGGAAGCAAAGGTCAAGTATGAGAGCATGCTCCTAAAGTCTAAGGGCCAGGACATAGGCCTGTCCTTAGGTGCGGCCGAATATTTCCAGCAATGGGACAAAAAGTACGCGGAGGGAATTTATGACCATCTCGAGTTGATTTCAAAGGACAACCCTAGCGCCCTGCGCTCGCTCGCCTTTAGCTACGATGAACTGGGCAGGTCGGAAGATGCCCAACTGGTCTACCAGCGTGTCGCTGTGATCAGGCCACAAGATGCTCAGTCCCATCGAGACCTTGCCCATATATATACTGCTAACGGATATCTCGATCAAGCGCTGGATATTTATATACGCATGCTTGAAAATTCCATGGCCGGCGTGGATTTTTCGGGGGTCCGTTCCAGCATGGCAGAAGAACTAATGCACTTGATAGCAATCCAAGGAAAGGACCTGAACCTATCTCGGATTCCGAAAGAATATATTAGCCCTGATTTTAAACAAGACGCCCGCTTGGTCTT
>JBGTCT010000119.1:0-12789 GCA_041748695.1 Aquaticitalea sp.
AATAGTATTAACTGTTTAACGAAAAAAATTTAAAATCATGAGCACATTAAGAAACAAAGTACAGTTGATTGGTAATCTAGGTAACGATCCTGAAATCATCAATCTTGAATCAGGAAAAACATTGGCAAAATTTTCGATCGCCACAAATGAAAATTACAAAAACGCGAAAGGCGAAAAAGTAACAGACACACAATGGCATAACGTAGTAGCTTGGGACAAAACCGCAAAGATCGTAGAAAGCTATTTGACCAAAGGAAAAGAAGTTGCAATCGAAGGCAAGTTGACATCTCGCAGTTACGAAACCAAGGAAGGTGAGAAACGCTATATCACAGAAATCGTTTGTAGCGAATTGATGATGTTGGGAGCGAAGTAAATTTAAATTCCAACTATTACAAATTCCAAATTCCAACACTTATAACTTGGAGTTTGGAATTTTTTTATGATATTTTTTTCATTTTATTAATTCGTAAATTTGACCAATGATTGCACAAGACTCCATTCAAACGCTCCTAAAAACCCACTTTGGTTATGATCACTTTAAGCCTAACCAAGAGCAGATCATCAGTGACATTCTCAACGGTAAGGATATATTGGCCATCATGCCAACAGGTGGTGGAAAATCACTCTGCTTTCAATTGCCAGCTTTAGTGTTGGAAGGCACAGCCATTGTCATTTCACCTTTGATTGCCTTGATGAAAGACCAGGTCGATGCCCTGCAGGCCAATGGCATAGCATCGGCATTTTATAATAGTAGCCAACAACAGGAAGTTCAGCAAGAAACACTTCGCAATTTGACTAATGGCACATTGCAGTTGCTCTATGTCGCCCCAGAAAGTTTGACCCAGTTAATGCCATATCTCTCCGAATTGAACATCAGTTTAATTGCAGTAGATGAAGCCCATTGCATTTCTTCCTGGGGTCATGATTTTCGTCCCGCTTACACTCAGTTGGGCTATCTCAAAGAGCAGTTTCCAAAAACACCCATCGCGGCATTTACCGCTACGGCTGATTCTGCCACGCAGCAGGATATTTTAACCCAGCTCAACTTGAAGGATGCGGCAATTCATTTGGCATCTTTTGACAGAGAAAATCTGTATCTCGAAGTACGTCCAGGAACCAACCGCATCCAACAGATATTAAAATTCCTGCAATCACGAAGGGAAGAAAGTGGCATTGTCTATTGTTTGAGCCGCAAAAGCACCGAAAAACTATCAGAAAAACTCAATGCGAGTGGTTTTATGTCCAAAGCCTATCATGCTGGTTTGTCTTCGGAAGAGCGCAGCGCAATTCAAGAAGATTTTATCAATGATAGAGTGCCCATCATTGTAGCGACGATTGCATTTGGAATGGGCATCGATAAGAGCAATGTGCGATGGGTCATCCATTACAACATGCCAAAAAACATCGAAGGTTATTATCAGGAAATTGGAAGAAGCGGCCGTGATGGTTTGCCATCGTACAATCTGCTGTTTTACAGTTTTGCAGATGTGGTGCAATTGCGACAATTTATACAAGGCACGTCCAACGAGAGTTATCAAATTGCAAAACTTGAGCGCATGCAACAGTTTGCCGAAGCCTTAAGTTGCCGAAGGGTTGCCTTGCTCAATTATTTTGGGGAATACCTTACCGATCCGTGTGGTAATTGTGATATCTGCAAAGCACCGCCCAAATATTTTGATGGGACTATTCTGGCCAAAAAAGTATGCTCTGCCGTGGCCAGATTAAAGGAAGAAGAAGCGTTGGGGATGGTGGTTGATGTGTTGCGTGGCGCACAAAATGCACAAGTGCTTGATAAAGGCTATCAGCATATCAAAACCTATGGCGCCGCCAAGGACATTTCTTGGTTGGATTTGCAACAGTACTGCATCCAAATGATCAACCAAGGAATTTTGGAAATCCGTTTTCATGAAAATGGACGCTTATTATTAACGCCCTTGGCCAAAAAGATTTTATTTGAAGATAAACAAGTGCGATTGGCCACGTTGCAGAAACTAACACCGGAAAGTAAAAAAGAACGTTCCCAATTATTGTTTGATGACGGATTGTTTGAAAAACTGCGTCAGCTTCGCTCCAATATTGCCATTGAAGAACGAGTGCCAGCCTATATAGTTTTCAGCGATGCAAGTTTAAAGGATATGGAATCCCAAATACCTTCCACCGAAGACGAATTCGCCAACATTCATGGGGTAGGAAGGGTAAAACAAGACAAATATGCTCTGCGTTTCCTCAAAGTAATCGCGGAACATCAAGCGTCAGTCAAATCCAAATTACCAACCCATCAGCAGAGTTATATACTCTTTAAACAAGGAAAAAGTATTGCAGAAATTGCGACTATACGCGATTTTAAGGAAGACACTATTTACAGCCATCTCATTAAAATGCATGAAGAAGGCGAGTCGATAGACTTGGATCAATTCATTACTTCTGAAGAGATTGAAACCATTCAAAAAGCAAAAAACGAACTTGGCGATATCGAAGGTTTAAAACCTCTTTTCTTGCATTTTGAAGAACAAATGCCGTATTGGAAATTGAAGTTAAGTTTGTATCTAGCAAGTTAAACATTTCAAATTCTTAAAAACAAGCCCTTTAAGTAGGGCTTTTTTTATAGATCACTCCCTAAATTTAAATAATACGTAAAAATTTTGTCGATTGTAGGGGTTTAAAAAATCCTTTAGTACTTTTATAAAAAAGTCAAAAGTCAATGTCCACACAACCAAAACTCACGCGTTTTAAACAAAACGTTCTAGCAAAGTATCAAATTTACAACAGTATTTTCATGACCTTGCCTTTTGATACCATTACAAAAACAGGAGCACTGCTGCCCTTGTTTCACGAAACCTGTAAAAAGGGATTCGAGCAGGGCGATAACCCAACGACCATTGTGGATGCATTTTTCAAAAAATACCAAGCAAGAAGAACTCACGAAAGCCAGGTTAATCTGCTTTTTAGGTTCATTCAATATATTGAGCGACAAGTGGTGTTATTTGATGCCATTGAAGACGCCTCTTTTCCCATAGTCAATAATATGGATGGCATTGGGACGCTTCGAAGTTTAAAGGAATCAGCGACCACCGAACACAAATTGACACAGTTGCAATCTTATCTCAGGGAATTTAAAGTTCGTATTGTCCTTACCGCACATCCTACTCAATTTTATCCTGGCGCTGTTTTGGGCATCATTACCGATTTGACGGAAGCCATTAAGAAAAATGATTTGTTGACCATCAATGATTTGTTGGCGCAATTGGGCAAAACGCCTTTTTTCAAGCATCAAAAACCGACACCTTATGATGAAGCGGTAAGCCTTATTTGGTACCTGGAGAATGTTTTTTACAAATCTTTTGGAAACATTTTTGATTATATAGAACAGAATATTTTTGACAATCAGCCCGTCGAAAACGACATCATCAATATTGGGTTTTGGCCAGGTGGGGATCGGGACGGAAATCCCTTTGTAACACCAGAAATTACCTTAAAAGTTGCCAACAGATTAAAGCAAACCATTCTTAAAAATTATTATCGAGACATCAGAAAGTTGAAAAGACGCCTGACGTTTCATGGAGTCGAAGCCCAAATGTCTCATTTGGAATCCAAATTGTATCAAAGCAGTATTCATCCAGAGGCCAAGCACAGTATCGAACTGGAAACCTTGAAGTCCGAATTAAAACAGATAAGGGCCATTATTATTAAAGATCACCAATCTCTGTATGTCAACGAAGTCAATAGCTTGTTGAATAAAATTCATCTATTTGGCTACCATTTTGCAGCTTTGGACATTCGTCAAGACAGTCGTTATCATGACACTGTATTTACCAGTATGGTTAAAACCTTAGTGGAATCCGGAAGCAAAATCTTTCCGAAAAATTACCTCAAATTATCAGAAAAAGAACAACTCAAAACTCTCTCCAATATTGAAGGAAGCATTAATTTGAATGTGTTTAAAGACGAAGAAGTTTTAAAAACCTTGGAATCTATAAGAGCCATAAAAACCATTCAAGACGAGAATGGCGAAAGGGCTTGTAACCGATACATCATCAGTAACAATCAAAACACCTTAAATGTGATGCAGGTGTATGCTATGCTCAAATTGGTGGCATTTCCGGATGAGATTAGCGTTGATATCGGACCTTTGTTTGAAACCATCACCGATTTGGAAAATGCTGCCACCATTATGGAAGAACTTTATAAAAACAAGACTTACAAGAATCATTTAAAGCAGCGCGGCAATAAACAGACCATAATGCTTGGGTTTAGCGATGGCACAAAAGACGGTGGTTATTTGATGGCCAATTGGGCGATTTTTAAGGCAAAGGAACGCTTGACCGAAATGTCACGTAAATATGGCATCGTCGTCATATTCTTTGATGGTCGTGGTGGTCCACCAGCTCGAGGCGGCGGAAAGACACATCAGTTTTACGCCTCTTTGGGTCCAACAATTGAAGCCAAAGAAGTGCAGTTAACCATACAAGGACAGACCATCAGTTCTAATTTTGGCACTTTGGATTCGTCCCAGTATAATTTGGAACAATTGATAAGTTCTGGCATTTACAATAAACTGAATGAAACCACGCTTCAACTCTCTAAAGCCAATACCAAAACCATGGACACTTTGGCGCAGGTGAGTTTTAAAACCTATACAAGCTTTAAGAATCACCCCATGTTCGTACCCTATTTGGAGCGTATGAGCACCTTGAAGTACTATGCCAAAACCAATATTGGCAGTCGTCCTTCCAAACGAGGCAATTCCAACAAACTGATCTTTGAAGATTTACGGGCCATCCCATTCGTAGGAAGTTGGAGTCAATTGAAGCAAAACGTTCCAGGCTTTTTTGGAGTTGGTACCGCTTTAAAATCCTATGAAGACCGCGACGAATTTGACAAAGTAAAACAATTGTATCAAGAATCGAGTTTTTTCAGGACTTTGATTGAAAATAGTATGATGTCCTTATCAAAATCCTTTTTTGACCTAACCAAATACATGTCTGATGATAAAGAATTTGGTGAATTCTGGAATATCATCTACTCCGAATACCAAACCACCAAGCGCTTATTGTTGAAATTGACAGGTTACAAAGTGCTTATGGAAGAGGAGCCTACAGGCAAAGCGTCCATCGATGTTAGGGAATCTATCGTATTGCCTTTATTGACCATTCAACAATATGCATTGAAGAAAATTCAAGAATTGCAAAAGGAAACACCAGTGGACACCGAGCAAATTGAAATCTTTGAGAAATTGGTGACGCGCTCACTATTTGGGAATATAAATGCAAGTAGGAATTCGGCTTAAATTTTCTCAATAAAGATGGCTTTATACGCTAATATAATTCCTATTTGCATTACAAATGTTAAGTAATATTAGTGTATAGAGCATCTGAATCACTCTTTGTTTGAATGAGAGAAACAACTGCTTCCATCAAGTATCTTGTGTAGCTGTTTCTAATTTTTTTTAAATAGATTATTTATTTCAAGTTAGCTTTTATTACAGCCGCTGCTTGCAAAACTGCAGTTTGAATGGCAGAAACATTTGCTATTGGGTTCAACAAGCCATAATCGTGAATCAGTCCATTGTATCTTGTCAAAGTCACAGGAACCCCAGCTTGTTCTAATTTTCTGGCATACGCCTCGCCTTCATCTCTTAAGACATCATTTTCGGCTGTTTGAACCAGTGTAACAGGCATACCTTTTAATAATTTTAATGGAGCCTGTAGGGGAGAAGCATATATATCTTTTCTCTTTGAAGTGTCAGGTAAATAATTATCCCAAAACCATTTCATCATATTTTTGGTCAGAAATCGTTCATTTGCATACAGATTATAAGACTCTGTTTCAAAATTAGCATCGGTGACAGGCCATAGTAGGACTTGCAATTTAATTTTTGGTCCGTTCTTGTCTTTTGCCATTAAAGCAATTACCGTTGCCATATTTCCACCAACACTATTCCCTATTACAGCAAGGTTTTTTCCGTCAACGCCAATTTCCTTGCCATTTTCTGAAACCCATATGGTAGTGGCATAAATTTCATTAATTGCAATTGGATATTGGGCTTCAGGAGAAGGTGAATAATCAGGAAAAACGGCTACAGCGCCGCTATGAACCACCAAGTCACGAACTAATCTTCTATGGGTAGGATAATCTCCCAAAACCCATCCACCACCGTGAAGGAAGATGAAAACTGGCGCATTGGCTTTGACATCATTTGGTTTTGCAATATGAATTTTTACATCATATCCATTTTGAGAAATGGTGCGTTCAGATTCTTCAATTCCTGAATAATCTACTTTTACAGATTTTTGTGCTTCAATCAAAACCTGCCGTGCGTCTTCGGGGCTTAATTGCTCCATTGGTTTTTTATCACCAGAATTCAATTCTTTTAAAAATGATTGAATAGAGGTGAATATTTGAGGGTCGTTTTCTCCTTTGAAAGGTCTTTCTTGTGACATTATAATTGTGTTTACTGTTATTAGTAAAATTACGGATAATGTTTGTACAGTTCTCATGTTAATGCTTTTTAATCATTAAATTTTAACTCTGCTCAGTGGTTAGAGTTATAAGCGGTATAACATAGTTTTTTTTCTTAAAGAATTGTTTCTTTTTCCTATCTGCGTATTTTTATTTGAATTCGAAATAATTTTATAGATGTGATGACAGAAATAATAAAACCCAACTAAAAGGTTGATTTGCTAAACTTTTAATTAGTCCCTATGAATTAAACGAACTGGCTTAAGTTACAGGGGTTGTCGATGGGATGTTTTTCGTATTGCCTTAACTGACCATACAGCAATACGCCCTTAAGAAAATTCAAGAATTGTAAAAGGAAACACCTGTAGATACCGAGCAAATTGAAATCTTTGAGAAATTATTGACCCGTTCACTCTTTGGGAATATCAATGCAAGCTGGAATTCGGCTTAAAAGAAAATTTCTTGTGCTAATCGAAACGTATTTGAATGCGCATCAATAATCGTTTTGATATCCGGAGAATAGCCGCCTCCCATGCTGCACATCACAGGGATGTTCATATCTTTACAGGTTTGTAATACAAATCGATCACGTTGCTTGCAACCATCGATAGATAAGCCGAGTTTGCCCAATTTATCGGATGCAATGACATCGACACCACATAAATAATAGATAAAATCTGGGTTTTCGGTTGCAATTAATTTTGGAAGCGTCTCCTTTAGAATTGATAAATAGGTGTCATCTTTTGTATTGTTTTCTAAAGCAATATCCAAATCGCTTTTTTCTTTTTTAAAAGGATAATTGCTTTTTCCGTGCATGGAAAAAGTAAAAACAGAAGCGTCGTTTTTAAATATTTCAGCCGTTCCGTTCCCTTGATGTACATCTAAATCTACAATCAATATTTTTTTGGCTAAACCTTTATCTTGAAGGTAACGTGCACCAATTGCCTGATCATTCAGTAAGCAAAATGCCTCCCCATGATTTGGATATGCATGGTGTGTTCCGCCTGCGATGTTCATAGCGATACCGTGCTTTAAAGCAAATTCGCTGCCTTGCATAGTGCCATCAGCAATAATGCGCTCCCGTTTGACTAAAACAGCACTCAAGGGAAACCCGATTTTTCTCGCTGCTTTTGGCTCTAATGTTAAATTGCGCAAATCATTGAAATAGTCTAGAGTATGAACCTTAAGAATATGTGAATCGTCAGGAATAGATGGTTCAAAAAAATTAGCTTCGGTACAAGTGCCTTCATGAAGGAGTTGTTCAGGAAGTAATTCATATTTCAACATTGGAAACCGATGCCCATTGGGTAAAGAATGTTTGTAAATAGGATGAAAAGCAATTTTAAGCATAGATTTTTTTCATTGTTGTATGCTAACCATATTTGTGAAAGCAGAAATCTCACATTTATTGGTCTATACAATGTGATTTGTAAAATATTACCTTGCTTTTAGTAATTTTTTAAAATGCTTCAAAAAATAAATATCATAACTAAATCATTATCAATAATTTAAATAAGTCTTGGCTCTAGGCTCTTGAAGTTACGCCAAAGGCGGAACGATCTTGATTCTTTACCGGACATTATTGATTTTTTTATAGCAGAACTCTTTTTATGTTCAAAACAAGCCAAAAAATGCGTTTCTAATCCTTGACACCCGGTTGCTTTAATTTCCAATTCGTTTTGGCTTTTTCGGCATCTACCATAGCTTTTACATCGGCCAATAATCTTTTTGCGTCATAAATGACTCCATCTTTGATGGTATATTTTACACCACCCACACGAACTACTTCATTAGTGTCTGTGAGTTTGATCGCCCCTGTACCATAAAGTACTTTTAAATTGACCAAAGGATTTTCTTCTACAATTACAAAGTCTGCAAGTTTTCCAATTTGGACAGATCCAATTTTATCGTCCCAACCCAATGCTTCAGCGCCATTTAAAGTTGCCGCTCTAATAACTTCCAATGGATGGAACCCTGCTTCACGCAATAGTTCCATTTCCCTTGGATAGGCAAAGCCATAGAGTTGATAAATAAAACCAGAATCGGTGCCTACTGTAACACGGCCACCGCGATTTTTATATTCATTTATAAAGGTCATCCAGAGATTGAAATTCTGTTTCCATTCTACTTCCTGTTCGGTTCCCCAATAATGCCAATAGCTGCCATGGCTGATTTTGCTGGGTTCGTAAAATTTCCAAAGCGAAGGAAGGGTATAATCCTCATGCCATTCGGCACGCCTTGCACGCATTAAATCGCGACTGGCTTCATAGATGTTGAAGGTTGGGTCAATGGTAAAATCGAGATCAATCAGTTCATTCATAACCGCATTCCAATGATCAGAATAAGGGGTAGCTGCCTGTTTCCAGAGTTTGCCAGCTTCTTCAAAACGGTCCTGTTCATTTTGATAGTTATAATCTAAAGGATAATTCTGGACAGTTCGATCTGAAAAAAGTGCTTCGGGCAGACCGTACCAATGCTCCATAGAGGTCATTCCTGCTCTCGCAGAATTTAAGACATTCCATCGTGCCACACTTAATTGTGCATGGTGTGCTGTAGAACGAAGCCCTAGTTTTTTATTTTCTTCAATAGCAGCAGTCATGATGTCTGGTTCAGCACCAAAGAATTTAATGCCATCGGCACCATTTTTAGCATTGGCCCTTACCCATTGTCTTGCCATTTCAGGCGTGCTTATTGGAGCATCATTTAATGAGTTAAAAGCACTAGAAGTTTGCCCAAAACCAGTATAATTAAAAATACGGGGCGCTATGATTTGGTGGGCATTGCTTTTTTGTTTGAGGTCATTTGTGTAATCAATACCACGCCCACTAACTTCTCTAACGGTAGTGACCCCATGCGCCATCCAAAGTTTAAATACATAATCAGAATCTGCACCTTGTTCATCACCTCCAATATGTACATGCATATCAATAAATCCAGGCAGTAAATACATGCCATTGGCATCCAATTCGTGCCCACCCGTTTTTAATTTTGGGCGATCTTCTTCCTTTATGGGAACCCCATCATAGCCCACGACTTCAATGGAAACGATTTTGTTGTTTTCGACAACAATATCGATGGGGCCTCTTGGTGGAGCCCCATCACCGTTAATTAAAGTTACGCCTCTGATAATAAGTTGGGAATATGGCCCTTCACCAGGATAATTGTCTTGTGAAAAACCATTTATAGAGAAAAGTAGTAAAAAAATGATGGCTAGTTGTTTCATTATTTTGGGTTTTATTTATTGCTCCCGTTCTTTTGGAACAGTAATAAGATTGCCTAAAAATACTGCGTTTAAAAAGAGCCTGTTAGTGCCATACCAAGCACCTCTGAAATTTGGGTTATCGGCAAACATAACAACACGCCCACTACCAAGGGGGCTCACGAGTAATGAGACCGAGTTTTTGAGGAATATATTATAATTGTCTTCAGAGATAAAACCATCAATATGGGAATCTTTGGTATATTGAGCTACTGTAGAATAGGCATTCTTGCTAGGAGATAAAAACACATTATTATTCTTATATACAGGAAGGAGATTTGAATGATATCCAAATCCTAAAGGATGCGTTATATCTAGATCCACTTCAAAAATGGCTCCTCCCAACTGTTCTCTTCCAATATGTTCCGAAGCGTCCACATATGCCAAGCGTTCTACGGTTTTCGTGCTGTCTTTTTCTTTAGGTTTTTTGGTCAATTTTTCTTTTACCAATTTTTTTTCAATTGCCCATTTTGAGGAGGTAGCTATCGTAATCAGGGTATTTCCTCTTGCTGTCCAATCTTTTAGTTTTTGTCTTCTAATAGAATCCAATTCCTTATAACTTCCAGAAACCATAACTAGGGTATTGTACTTATCTAGATTGGCTGAATCATAGCTATTCATTTGGATTTTGGTAATTGGCATTTTTATTCTTGTATCCATTAAATGCCAAACCTCACCAGCTTCATAAGAACTAACACCATCGCCAATAAGTAAAGCCGCTTTAGGCTTTTTTAAAACCCTAAAATTATTACTTCCCAAATCAATACCAGTAATGCTGAATCCTGTACTTGTTGAAAATACCGGAACATTAAATTTTTCTTGTGCTTCTTTTACAATTTCATAAACTTCTTGACTATTTTTTTCTTGCTTACTCACTGGAACCAGAATGCTTCCGTAATTAAAGTTTTTGGAACCTGTATTTGTATTCACAGAAAAAGGTTTGAAAGCAGCAGCAACGATCAGGCCTTTGGATTGCATAAAATATAATGCTGCCGGAGCATAATAATCATCCCAATCCATGATATAGGCATAATCTGTTTTACTAACAACAGAATTATTGATAAAATCAAGAGTGGAAGTTATTTCTGTACCAAGGTTTACTGTTTTCAAACCTTGATATTTCATGTTATAAAAATTAGCTACACTCCAAGCAGAAGCGTCATAGAACACACTGTCACGATATTTGTTATAAGTTTCAAACATGGTTTGTACCATACGATGTTGGGGCTGCTTTGTTGGAACAACATAGGTCTTTCCGTTTTTGTACACTTTTATTTTATGCTTCAATAAGAAATCTACAAATGCTTTATTTCGGTTCATATCGTAAGCATCCCCAAATTCGTAGGCAGCAAACCCATTTGCTTCCTTTTTAGAAATTGCCGATTTAAAGAAATCTTGCTGATATTTTCTCAATGTGGCCTTGTTTTCAACTGCAGCCTTAATCGTTGCAAATCCTGAAATGTATTGATTTCGAATGGTAAAGGCAAAAGACATCGTTCCATAATCAGTGTCCTGTAAATGACCTCTGGAACTTGCTTGTTCAAATAATAACGCCAGTGCACCTTGCAAATCTGGATACGATGAACCATATCCTGGATACGTCCCATCAAATGATTCTTTTGTGTAATAGAGGGATCCAATTTTGTCCATTGCACCCGTAAAATATTTAGCAAATAAAGTATTCAAATCTTCATAGTTTTCTTTGGGCATGATCGGGTCTTGGGAAGCTATTGGTTTCATGGGTTCAAAAAAGTGGCTACTGTTGGTACCCATTTCATGAAAATCAGTCACTACATTAGGATACCATTTGTGGTACCATTCCAGTTTACCTTGGCTTTCTGGATGCACGGCCAATAACCAATCTCTATTCAGATCGAACCAATAATGGTTAGTTCTTCCTCTTGGCCACCCTTCATTATGTTCAGCGTCGACACCATCTGAAACCAATTCATTTGCTTTAAACTGATTAGCCCATTGCGTATGCCTATCCCTTCCATCAGGGTTTATGGTTGGATCGATAAATATGACGGCATTTTGAAGATATTTTTCAATTGCAGGATTATTGGATGCCACTAAAGTGTAAGCTGTTAATAATGCTGCTTCTGAACTCGAAGGTTCATTGCCATGGACATTGTAACCTAATTGTATAAAAATAGGAACGTCATTATAATTTGTGGGAGTTAGATTGGGATCCACAAATTTTAAATGTTCAGCCTTTATGGATTCCAAATTTTTTAAATGTTCAGGTGCCGATATACGTAGCATCACAAGTTTGCGCTTTTCATGAGTGTAGCCATAAGTTTCAATTTCGGCCCGATCAGAAAGTTCAGCCAATTTGGTTAGATAAGCTACAATAAGATCATGCCTTGTATGTTGTTCTCCTATTGGATAACCAAGAAAGGCTTCAGGAGAAGGTATATCTGGATTAAAAGGAGCTTTGTCCTTAAAAAAGTAGTCTTGCCCAAGAACAGTTATTGACGAAAAAATAAGGACAAAGGAATAGAAAAGTTTTTTGGTTAGCATTATAAGAAGTTTGAGAGATATTGCTTAAAAATAAGGAATATTACTTGTCTATTTAAATTATCCTAATAAATTTTGGAATCCAATTTTTTTGAGATAATTAGGGATACAAGGACTTTGTATTTGAATGCTGCTGAAAGAATGGAGATGGCAAAAATTCATAACCACCATTACTTTACGTAAGAATTTGAAAAATAAACCTTCCGGGAGTTTAAATAGCATCAAATTTCATACATCAGTAAGCTAGAAGGAAAATTCAGGAATTAAAAAAAACTTCTTTAGATACCGAGCAAATTTAAATCTTTGATAACTTGGTAACCCTCTCACTATTTGGTAATAACAATGCAAGCCGGAATTCGGTCTAAATCATAGTTTGATGCAACTACTGCTTAAAATACTGAATCATAAAGGCAATGACCACACTCACTACGAGTCCGATATTGACCTTTCCCAAATCTTTGGCAATAATAATATAGGTGTATTTTATTTTGTCCTTATTCAGGAGATAAGTAATGGCCAATTCCCTACCCGCTAATATGCCTATAAAAACC
>JBGTCT010000120.1:0-2055 GCA_041748695.1 Aquaticitalea sp.
GCAAAACGAAAAACAGAAGGAAAATGCCATTGAGATTGCCACGCAAGCCGGACGTTTGTATGATGCGTTTGTAAACTTAACCGAAGAATTGATTAAAGTGGGAAATCAAATAGGAACCGTTCAAAAATCCTATGAAAATGCCATGGTTAAACTCACCGGAAAAGGGAACCTCATCAAACGCGTTGAGAATTTAAAAGCATTGGGCGCCAAAGCCAGTAAAGAGCAAAACGAAAAGTTGTTGAAGCGTGCCAATGATGACGATTAATAGATAAGACAATGCCAAATTTCAAACCCATAGAAGCTTCCAGAATTACTATTTCTGAATTGATGCAACCCTCCTACTCCAACTTCAATGGAAAAATCCATGGTGGTTACATTCTTAATTTGATGGACCAGATTGCCTTTGCATGTGCTTCCAAACATTCGAAAACCTATTGTGTTACGGCCTCTGTTGATACAGTTGATTTTTTGAATCCGATTGAAATTGGCGAATTGGTCACCATGAAAGCTTCAGTGAATTTTGTGGGCAATTCCTCAATGGTCGTTGGCATACGTGTGGAAGCAGAAAATATACGGACTGGTGTGATTAAACACTGCAATTCATCTTTTTTTACCATGGTTGCCAAAAACGATGAGGGCGAATCTTATGATGTTCCTGGGTTGATCTTAAAAAGCACGCTGGACATTAAGCGATTTTTAAAAGCCATAAAGCGTTCTGAAACTAAAAAAGCAAGAAGTAAAGAATTTGAAAATGATTCATTGTTACATGAAAATTACCTTCATATTTTGGAGGAGCACAAGGTAAGAATCGATCTTTCGAGTTGAATAGTACATAATTCGATACTATGTAATTATATCATTTAATTACATGATACTTGTGTTTATCACTTAAAAACGTGATATTTTTTAAAACAACTTACTAATTACAACATATGATTAGCATCATTACCGGAGATATCATCAAATCAAGAAACACAAAAAGCCCAGAACACTGGCTAAAGGTTTTAAAGGATGCGCTCTCTTATCTTGAAAGCGATACAAACTATTGGGACATTTATAGAGGCGACAGTTTTCAGATAGAATTAAAAAACAGTGCCGAAAGTTTTATGGCAGCTGTATACATCAAGGCTTGCATAAAAACAATCAAAGGATTGGATGTACGTTTGGCAATTGGTGTTGGCAACAAAAGCTTTGAAGGCAAAACGGTAACGGAATCCAATGGTGAAGCTTTTTTATTTTCGGGAGAAACTTTGGAAACCCTCAAAAAGGAAAAGCAAAATTTGCGCATTAAAACCACAAATGATTCCATCAACGAGGAATTGAATCTGTATTTTAAATTGGCATTGATACCTATGGATCATTGGACTAAGAATTCTGCAGAGATCGTTAAATTGAGTATTGAAAATCCAGAAGCTCTGCAGGAAACCTTGGGCAAAACATTAGGTATCAATCAAAATGCGGTGAGTAGCCGACAGAAACGAGCCTATTTAGACACCATTTTGGAATTGGATAAAATGTACCGACAAAAACTAAACCAACTGCCATGATCGTATTTATCAAAATCCTATTGGCACATCTGATAGGCGATTTCTTTCTTCAACCTAAAAAATGGGTTGATGAGAAGGAAGAGAAAAAATTAAAATCCCCCAAACTTTATATCCATGTTGCGATCCATGTTGCACTTTTATTGTTGTTGCTTTGGGATATCACACTGTGGCCTTTGGTCTTTGCCATTGGGATAATGCATTTAATGATCGATGGCATTAAACTTGTTTTTCAAACCAAGAAAACCAAACGTTTCTGGTTTTTTATCGACCAGGCACTGCATGTGGTTTCTATCGTTGTTGCATATTTATTTCTTGTTGAAAACAAATTAGATTTAGAAGTCATCTTTACACAACAAGCACTTCTATTATGTATTTGTTTGCTGTTCTTAACGCAGCCCGTTTCAATCATTATGCAAACCATTTTTAGCAAATGGAACATTTCAAAATTGACAGATGGCAACGAATCGTTAAAAGACGCCGGAAAATATATCGGCATTTTAGAACGGCT
>JBGTCT010000121.1:0-6408 GCA_041748695.1 Aquaticitalea sp.
CAATTCTTTTTAACAATATGTGTAATGAAATTTAAATTTTTCGACTTAAAACTCTATCTTCAATAATTACGTAGATAACTATACTAACAAAATCTTTATGCAAAAAACGTACTATGACCCAGCAGATTTAAGGAAATTCGGAAAGATTTCTGAATGGAACGAAGCTCTAGGGGCAAAATTCTTTGACTACTACAATTCCGTATTTACAGAAGGCGCATTATCTGAACGTGAAAAGTCATTAATTGCACTTGCAGTAGCGCATACCATTCAATGTCCATATTGCATTGATGCTTACACTGGCGATGGGCTTCAACGTGGAATTACTAAAGAGGAAATGATGGAAGCATTACATGTAGCCGCAGCCATTAGAGGTGGTGCTTCTTTGGTACATGGTGTACAAATGATGAATAAAGTTAATAAACTGGAAATGTAAAAAATGTTGGAATTTCGAAGTCTATGATTTAAACATATTTAATATCTAACTTCTTATATCTAATATCTAATATCTAACTTTTAAATGATCAAATCCCTACATAAACGCGAAAGCGAATTAGCAAACAGTAAAAGACAGCTGGAAATTTTATCTAACGGTATTTTTCAACAAGGCGCATTGCCAACTTTTAAACAGAAAATATCCGAAACTGGTCAATTTCCTTTAAAAGCTAAAAAACTTGAAATCCTACAAATCAATGTGGGCTATATGTGCAATCAAGTTTGTGAACATTGCCATGTGGATGCTGGTCCCGATCGTAAAGAAATCATGACGCGCGAAACGATGATGCAATGTTTGGAAGTCATCAAAAAAACGGGCGCACATACCTTGGATTTAACCGGAGGCGCACCTGAAATGAATCCAGATTTTAGATGGTTTGTAGATGAAGCTTCAAAAGCAGGTATCAAGGATTTTATCGTTCGGTCTAATTTGACGATTATTCGTGCCAACAAAAAATATTATGATTTACCTCAATTTTTTAAAGACCATAACGTCCATGTGATTTCCTCAATGCCCCATTGGACCAAAGGAAAAACTGACAAGCAACGTGGTGACGGTGTTTTTGATAAATCCATTAAAGCGCTACAGGAGTTGAATGCCATAGGTTATGGCCTTCCTGGTAGCGATTTGCGTTTGGATTTGGTTTATAATCCTTCTGGCGCTTTTTTACCAGGAAATCAAGCCAGTATGGAGAAGGATTTCAAGAAAGCCCTGATGGACGATTTTGGCATCAATTTTCATAATCTATTTGCGATTACCAACCTTCCGATTGCTAGATTTTTGGATTATTTGATTGCCTCTGAAAATTATGAGGATTACATGTATTCTTTGGTAGAAGCTTACAATCCTGCAGCTGTAGAAAATGTAATGTGTACTAACACCTTGTCAATAAGTTGGGATGGCTATTTATATGACTGCGATTTTAATCAGATGTTGAATTTACCGGTAAATAGTAAGGTAAAACATATTTCTGAATACAATGAAGAGCTTTTAGCTGGTAGAACCATTATGATTTCGCAACATTGCTATGGTTGTACCGCTGGCGCTGGTAGTAGCTGTCAGGGCAGCGTAGCATAAATTAGTAAGTAGTAATCCGTCGCAGTGGGCAGTTAAAAAATTATTTAAAATCATAAAAAGGAAATAACCAATTTGAATTCTAATAAAACAGCCATTTTAATTTTTGCAAACTCTGGTCAACAAGAGGCGTTTGCAAAACCTTTCAACTCTTCCGCGGTTCTGTTTGACGAATTGAACCGCCATACGCTTAAGAAAGTTAA
The DNA here is from genome assembly GCA_041748695.1 of Aquaticitalea sp. Taxonomy (GTDB): domain Bacteria; phylum Bacteroidota; class Bacteroidia; order Flavobacteriales; family Flavobacteriaceae; genus JBPOFM01. The sequence goes on from JBGTCT010000121.1 coordinate 1,771, forward strand.
AGCAACTCATTTTCCTTATTTTCATATTTCTGAAAAGGAACAGGTTGGCAATTCTTTTGGCGAACGTTTTACAAATGCCATTCAGTCTATTTATGCAAAAGGATTTGAGAACGTTATTTCTGTAGGAAACGATACGCCTCATTTAAAGACCGGCCATATTCTTAAAGCGGCACGACGACTTGAAACAGAAGACATTGTTTTGGGACCATCTGTGGATGGTGGATTTTACTTAATGGGATTGAAAAAATCTCTTTTCAGCGTCGACACTTTTTTAAAATTGCCTTGGCAAACTTCAATATTATCACAAGGCATTTACCGTCTTATTGATGCCAATCACATCCGATTATTCAAACTTGAAGTGCTTTCGGATTTGGACACCATTTCCGATATAAAATTAATTCTTGAGAGCAGCAAATACATCTGCTCCAGTCTAAAAAAATTACTGCTATCCTTCATTACAAGATTGAAGCATATTGTCTTTTCCTATGCGTCCTTTTTTCAAAAAATATTTGAAAAGAGACACTTCAATAAAGGCTCTCCCATCTTAATTCATATTTAATATAGATTGAAAAGTTTTGAACTTTTCCTTCTTCTGATACAACTATCAGAAACAATTCCTATTAACTAATGAATTAAAAATTTTATGAAGCAAATTTATTTTGTTGCGTTGCTATTATGTTCATGTTTTAGCTATGCACAGACTACCATCACAGGAACTGTAACCAGTGCTGAAGATGGTCAAACCCTCGCATTTGTTAATGTTGTGGCTTCCAATGGAACATCCACAAATACAGATGCCGAAGGAACTTACACTGTTGAAATCTCTTCGCCAGAAGATAAAATTAAGTTCTCCTACGTGGGTTTTAAAACTCAAACTATAACGGTCGGTAATCAAACAGTCATTAACATCACAATGGAAGAATCCGCCACAAATTTGAACGAAGTTGTGGTAACCGCTTTAGGTTTAGAACGCGAAACGAAGGAATTGGGCTATGCGGTGCAAACCATACAATCGAAGGACATTACCGAGGTAAAAACAGTCAACTTTTTGGATAATTTAGCGGGTAAACTCGCGGGCGTCACTATTACACAAGGCGCGACTGGAGTTGGGTCATCTTCCAAAATAACGATTCGTGGTGAATCTTCCTTTTCAAATAATAATCCCCTATTTGTCGTTGATGGCATTCCAATCAATAACGAAACAGTTTTTAATGTCACCAATGAAGCTGCGGCTGGATTTCAGGAAATTGATTTCGGTAATGGCGCCATGGAAGTCAATCCGGATGATATTGAATCGGTAACTGTTTTAAAAGGACCAAGTGCGGCAGCCCTTTACGGAACCAGAGCATCAAACGGTGTGATTGTTATTAAAACCAAAGATGGCAGCAAATCAAAAGGTTTGGGCATTAGTTTCAATTCGTCATTGTTTGTAGATTCGGCTTTCAGATTGCCCCAATTTCAGAATGAATATGGTCAAGGCAATTCAGGCCAATTTGAATATGTCAATGGCCTTGGTGGTGGTATTAACGACAATATTAGCTATTCTTGGGGGCCACGATTGGATGTAGGCAATTTGATTCCTCAATTTGATAGCCCTGTGCAACTACCTGATGGTAGTTTTGTTCGTGGTGGCGATACGTCGCTCTATAGTGGCTTGCCTATAACACCTACGGCATTCAATTCCAATCCTGATAATTTAAAGGATTTTTACCAAACCGGTGTGACCACCATTAATAATATTGCAATTTCAAATGGCTTTGATACTGGCAATTACCGATTGTCGTTTACGGATTTGAGAAGTGAATCCATCATTCCTGGCGTGAATCTTGACCGTCAAACGGCTGCCGCAAAATTAACATTCAAACCTACCGATAAGACTGAAATTAATTCATCAATCAATTATGTCAATTCGAGCAGTGACAATAGACCGTCCAATGGTTATGGTAGTGAAAATGTAAATTATTCATTAGTTGCTTGGGGACCACGTTCTCTAAATATCAATAGCCTAAAGAATTACTGGCAACCCGGTTTAGAAGGCATTCAACACTATTCCTTTAATTATACATTCTTTGACAATCCATATTTTACCTTATTGGAAAATCGGAACTCGTTTGAACGAGACCGTATATTTGGTAATATCTCTGTGAAGCAAAATTTCACAGAAAATTTTAGCGTTGCAGTTCGTTCTGGGATGGATTATTCCAGCGAAAAAAGAGAGTTTTTAAGAAACTATAGCAGCAATCGTTTTAAAAAAGGTGCTTATGCGCAGCACGACGTTTTCTATCGTGAAGTGAATACGGATTTTCTCATCAATTACAACACAATCTTTGGTGACATTTCATTTGATATTTCCGTTGGTGGTAATCGATTGGACCAAACGGCATCCACAAAACAATCGCAAACAACAAGTTTGGCGCAACCAGGTATTTTCAATTTGAACAATGCGGCTTCACCCATTGAAGTCTTTCAATTTGAATCTCAAAAGCGGATTAATTCATTCTACGGGATTGCGAAGTTTGGTTATAAAGACTTTTTATATTTAGATATTACCGGAAGAAATGATTGGTCAAGTGCTTTGGCAACTCCATTTTCAATTGACGGCACTTCGTTTTTCTACCCATCGGCATCGGCCAGTTTCATTTTATCAAATGTTACGGAATTACCAGACGTCATTTCATTTGCTAAATTGAGAGCCAGCGTGGCGCAAGTTGGTAATGACACTGGTCCTTATCAAACATCGGGAGCGTTTGTGTCGCAGACCCCTTTCAATGGGCAGCCTACATTTAGCAATCAAAATTTTATTCCAAATGCCAACTTAAAGCCAGAACAAACGACTTCGTATGAATTTGGTGCTGATGTTCGCTTTTTTAAGGACCGGTTAAATGTTGATGTTACCTATTATAACGCAACCACGGAAGACCAAATCATTTCTTTGCCAATAGCGATTTCTTCAGGATACAACCAACAAGTAGTCAATGGTGGAAAAGTAAACACACAAGGTGTGGAAATTGTATTGAGCATTACTCCCATCCAAACAGAAGATTTTGATTGGAACAGTAGTTTTAATTTCAGTACCAATCGTTCAATAATTACTGATTTACCACAGGCGAATGGCCGTTTGACACTTGCTTACAGCCGAATTTACGACAGTGCCAACCAGACGGTTTGGTTCCAAGTAGAAGAAGGTGGACGTATAGGTGATATTTATGGAACAGGCTATCTAAAAAATGAGAATGGCGATTTTATTTTAACTTCCAGTGGGAGTTACATCGCAGACAATACCTTAAGAAAAATCGGAAATTATAATCCTGATTTTATTTTGGGATGGAGCAATAACTTCAATTATAAGAATTGGCGTTTAGGTTTTGTTTTCGACTGGAGACAAGGCGGCGAATTTGTCTCACGAACCAGAGCATTGGCAACGGTTGGTGGACAATTGGAAGAAACGTCGTTTCGACCAGAAGAAGGTATTGTGGCACAAGGTGTCGTCAATACTGGAACTGCCGACAATCCGGTGTATGTACCAAACACGACTGCCATTTCAGCGGAAAGTTATTACAGACAATTTTATGACAGAAACCATGAAGAAAATAACACGTACGATGCATCTTATTTAAAATTGCGTCAATTCTCTATTGGATATTCAATGAATCTTAAAGATGGATTTCTAGGATTGACAGAAGGAGCAAATCTTGATTTTTCAATCATCGGTAACAATATTTTCGTCATCACGGAAAATCCGCACGTCGACCCAGAGCAATTGGCCGTTCAGGGAAATGGTTTTGTTAGCGGCGTTGAAGACATGAGCTATACAACTACCAGAAGCATTGGTTTTAAAGTCGGCGTTAATTTTTAAAATTTAAGAACATGAAAAAAACACTCTATATATTCGCATTTATCAGTCTTTTGTTAGCTTCAGGTTGTACAAAGGATTTTGAGGAAATAAACACCAATCCAAATGCTCCCAATTCGGTGCAGCCAAGTCTGCTGTTGCGCCAAGTCATTTATAATTTTGGTGACGAAATGGCCTATGAAGGCTTTGCAGCTGGTGACTTATTGAGTCAGTATCGCACGGCACTGGACTTCAATAATTTTGACCGCCATGATTTAAAATCACCTCAATTGGGAGGCAATCCTTGGCCAGTTTTCTATACAAATTTGCGCGATAACGAAATTATCTTAAATCAATCTAGAACTAATGAGACCTTTAGAGTTTATGAAGGCCCAGCATTGATTTTAAAAGCGTATATGGCAGGAGGATTAACAGATTTATTTGGAGACATTCCTTATTTTGAAGCCTTTAATGGCACTAATGGCAATGTCACACCTGCATATGACAATCAAGAAGATATTTACCTTCTAGAAGGTGGCATTATTGATAATTTAGATAAAGGCATTCTTGCCATAAACAATTATAGTGCTTCTATTCCACTAGAAGGCGATATTTTATTCAATGGTGATTTACAAGGGTGGGTTCGATTTGCCAATTCTTTAAAAATTAAATATTTACTTCGCATATCCAATCAGGTGGATGTTTCTGCGGAATTGCAATCGATTTTTGATTCGGGCAATTACATCATGACTAATTCGCAAAACGCGGTTTTTAATTTTTCGAATACCGAACCCAATAATTTTCGC
>JBGTCT010000122.1:0-7023 GCA_041748695.1 Aquaticitalea sp.
AATGATGGACAAGACTTACATACTAGACAATGGTATTTTAGAGCAATACGTGCTTGGCGAACTCAATTTGAGTGAGCAGAAGCAGGTAGAGAATGCTTTGAGTCAACATCCCGATTTGAGAAAGCAAATGGAACAGATTGAGACTGATTTTGAAAATCTAGCTATAGAAAATGGAATTGACGCACCCAAATCTGTAAAAAGTCAACTGTTAAAGACCATTTCTGCATCAGGAAATAAAACAGTAACCTTGGATTCCAATAAACCAAAATCATACTATTTGGGTATCGCTGCAAGTATAGCGGCATTACTTTTGGTTGGTTCAATTTATCTATATTCGGAATTGAACGCCACAAAAGAAGCATTGCAGATCGTTGAAGAAAATAACGAAAAACTTAACGATGACCTTAAGAATTTGAACGAATCTTTGATTGAAACCAATACCTGGTATGCCACTATAAATGATCCTGAAACACAGAAATACGTTTTAAAAGGAAATGCAACAATGCCAAATGCAACTGTAATCAGTTATGTCAATAATGCTGATAAAACTGTTGTTATTAATACGAAACAATTGCCGCCATTAGACAAAGATCATGATTACCAAATGTGGGCCGATGTAGAAGGGGTGATGATAAACATGGGAGTTATTGATGAAAATAAGGACATGATGGCCATGACCTATATTGCCAATGCCGAATCTTTAAACATTACGATCGAACCCGCGGGTGGAAGTGATCATCCTAATGTCTCGCAGTTGGTCACAAATATTTATTTGAAGTAATCGTTTGTTGTTTGATTAAATTATTGAATCCTTTGCGCAAATATTGATGTGAGCCATTTATTAATTCAAACGATTTATTTTTCTTGAAAACCTTGTTGATAAAACTACATTTTGGTATTGTATAACAATTTGGTTTCTCCTATCTTTGCCATTATTATAAATAAACTACTTTTATTATGTTTGAATTTGACCAATACTTAGGATTTTTAGCATTTTTGACCATTTTGACCATTGGGTTTTGGTTGATGATATTTTTAATCACCTTCGTGGTTCCTTATTGGATTTTAGGATCTTCAATTGAGCGTTTCAATGAGATGAGAGCAGAACGCAAAGCAAAAAGAGAAGCTGCATCACATTAATTTCGTTTGCTAATTTAGCAAACGGAGATGTTTGTACATAATAGAAAAGGAAGCCGACTGGCTTCCTTTTTATTTTAATGGATATAGTGTCAACCTTAAGATTGTTATCCTTCAAATTCATAATCTTCACCATTACCATTTTCACGGCGCTCACGTTGTTGTTTTTTCTGTTGATTAAAACGGTAGATAAGCGATAGGGTAATTTGACGTTGTCTCCACTGAAATTCACTTTCACGACTGAAGAATTCGGTGGTTGTCAACTGTCTTCTTATTCTCGAATTCAATAAATCCCTTACATTTAAAGAAATTGTCGCATTATTATTAAAAATCTCCTTACTGAAGGCTAGATCGAGTGAAAATATACCTTCGTTTTTAGTCTGAGCATTTTCTTGCGGGCCACTGTAAAAAGCATTTGTTTGCCAATCTAATTTTCCAGGCAGTGTAACTTTAGAACTAAATCGTGCAAACCAGCTGGTGTTTTTTGCACTGTAATCAATTCCGTTAAATTCTCCATCAGTTTCAAACTGGAAGAAATTGAAACTTGTATTTAATCGCAGCCACTTTTTAGGATTGTAAAGAATGCCAAATTCCGCTCCTGTTCTTTGATTTGTGGACAAATTAATAGGAATCGTTCTGATGATATCAATACCATCGGTAGTTTGTTGACCAGTGTTTTCCTCAACACGTTCAAAAGAATCGGTTTCGTATTGATAATATACAGATGTTGTTAAAGTCAGATCATCCCAACGCTTTAAGTAACCCAAATCAAAGGCACTTGCAAATGCAGGTGTTAAGTTTGGATTTCCTTGAAAGACTCGAGTACGACTTGAACGTGAAGGAAATGGATTGATAAACCATCCACGAGGCCTATTGATCCTTCTGTTGTATCCAAGAGTGACACTTTCTTCCCTGCTATCTTCATCTGCCAAATTGTAAATTAAATTTACTGTTGGGAATAATCCTAAATAATTATTGTCAAATTTAGTTTGAATTGGAAACCCAAATTCTTCAACCAACTCTTCATCAGTTAATCTCGAATCTATATCACCCTTTAACTGTGTGTTTTCAAGACGCAGCCCCAAAAGAAAGGAAAACTCACCGAATTTAGTTCCGTATTGGCTATAAATGGCATTGACATTTTCACTGTAATCGAAAATGTTTGAAAGTGCTTCATTTAACACCAAATCTTGCTCAAGTGTATAATCAGTTACCTGATTTTGGAAACTACCTCTATAACCAGCTTCAAATCGTGTATCTTCGCCTATTGGCAGCACATAATCCGTTTGAAATAGATATTCTTTTTGCTTTTCGTCAGTGAAAACTTCTTCAAACTGAAATGGTTCTGGATTAGTCTGTTGTGTAAATAAATAATCTTCACCAATATTGGTAAACTGATTTTCTTTGCTATTTACATATTGAAAATCAGCCATCAGCTCATGTCCATCATCATTGAATTTGGTAATGTAATTTAATGATATCTGATATCTGTTATCTTCTTCTGTTTGCTGCTCACGTCTTAAAGTTTCTTCGACAATATTGCCATTGTCAAAACGTTCACTGTTGTTAAGAGATAAGTCGGCATCCTCACCATAACTGTAAAATAAACTTGCTGTTAAAGAAGACCTTGAAGTAAGAAAATATTCCATCCCCACATTGGCATTGTAGTTACGATTTAAACGATCGACATTTTGATCTTCACGGATTCTTTCAAACTCTGGAGCTTGTAGTTCGCCATCAATAAGTCTGTCAAAATATTGTGTATCACTAAAACTGGTGCGAGGGGCATCAAAATATCGAAATCCAAAATTGGTAAACAAATTAAACTTTTCTGTACGCTTGTTTAAGTTGGCCGCAAGACCAAATAGATCTGGATTTCCAAGATTTAAATTCAAAGAACCATTAAACCCAAGTGTTTCTTTTTGTCTTAAAATAATATTTAAGATACCAGCGGTACCTTCAGCGTCATAGCGTGCTGACGGAGAAGTGATAACTTCGACACGTTCTATGGCTTCGGCAGGTAGTTGGCTTAAAATATTACTATCTCCAAAACCAGCCATGGCAGATGGCTTTCCATTGATAAGGATTCTGACGTTTTGATTTCCCCGTAAGCTGATGGCGCCTTCAATATCGACAGAAACCGAAGGTACGTTGTTAAGGGCATCACTAACGGTACCACCAGCAGTGGTGAGGTCAGAACCTATATTGTAAATCTTCTTATCGAGTTTAATTTCCACAGTGGTACGTTCGGCTATAATGGATACTTCATCCAATGATTGGGCATCGATGACTACACCCACAGAACCCAAATCGGTATCTTTGTCAAGGGTTCTATTCAATAAATTTACGGTCTTATACCCAATGTATTCTATAGAAACATCATATGTCCCAGGAGGAACGGGAATGGAATATGTTCCATCTTCACCGGTGATGCCACCGGTTACAATTTTATTTTCTGCTTTACTGAAAAATGCAATAGTTGCATATTCTAGAGGTTGGCTAACATCCTTGTCTATGACTTTTCCGGTAACTTTAATGTCTTTTTGGGCTTGAACAGTTGTATAACTGAAAAAAATAAGTGCGATTACTAGTTTTGTAAGGTGATTCATTCGTTTTTAATCTTTTTTCTTTTTGTTTTTCTTTTTTTCTTTTTTGATTGCTACTCCACCATCTTTTACAAAACTTTGAATTTGCTTCATTGTATCTTCAGAAACTAATTCTTTAATTTCAGAAAAATGATTAATGACGAGTGCTTCCAATTGCTCATCACGTTCAAAATATTTAAGCGTTTGGTCAGTATAGATTGTTTTTCGTTCCTGATAATAGGATTGAATTTTTTGCTTGATGATTTCCTTTTGAAAGTCATCAACCTCAAGTTGACCCAAAAACTTATTGGTAAGTTCTTCGAGTTGTTCGAGCATTTTTTTCTCGTAAGCTTCTTGCTGTTTTTGAACATCAGACTTGCTTTGTGCATAGGATGGCATCACATTGATGGCAAAAATAAGCAGAGTAATCTTACATAATTTAAAAAACATAGCTATGAATTTTTTATTAAGATTACAAAAGTAGAGCTTGGTTTAACGACCAAGGGTTAAAGTTGTGTTAAAGAATAAATCTTACAGAATGTCAAGGATTTTGGTAGGAGGTCGTCCAATCACTGCCTTGTCTCCATTAATGATAATGGGTCGCTCTATGAGTTGCGGGTAGCAGGCCATAACCTCTATAAGTTCGTCATTGGTAAAATCGAGATGCTGAAAATTTTGTTTCCAAAGAGGATCTTGTTGTCTCACAAGCTCTATGGGATCAATTTTTAGAATTTTTATGATCTTGTTTAATTTTTCAACTTCGAGAGGTTTATCGAGATACTTTATGATTTGAATATCTTCTTTAGAGGTTTCAAGTATTTCTAATGTCTCTCTCGATTTACTACAATTGGGGTTATGATAAATTACGATCATTTATGCTATTAATTTATTTGGGGTGACCAAATCTAACATTTTTTAGGAAGAAGTGAATGCTGTTCATCGATAACTATAACCCATAAAGTATAAATATATGACTATTAGGTTTTTAAGTTATAAAAATATTGAAATTAGTTAACTGTTCTTTCAATAATTTTGGATTTTTAAAGTGAATGGTGTTTATTCCCAATGCTTTTGCAGCCTCTACATTTCTCAAATTGTCATCAATGAACAGTGAATTTTCGGCTTTAATATTGAATCGACTCAAGGTCAATTCATAAATATCATTAAAAGGTTTTCGGGTTTTTTCTTCCCCTGAAACAATAATGCCTTCAAACCATTGCAAAAATTCAAACTTTTTTAATGCAACAGGAAAGGTTTCATGGCTCCAATTAGTCAAAGCAACGACCTTATAATTATTTGAATCGATGAGTTGTTTTAAAATAGCAACAGTTTCGTCAATCGCTTCACCTAGCATTTCCTCCCAGCGGCCATAAAACATCCTAATAAATTCTTCGTGTTCTGGAAAAAGGGCGACCCGTTCTTCGGTTGCTTGGCCCAACGGATATCCAGCGTCTTGGTTTTCATTCCAAACATTGGTGCAAATGGTGTCAAGAAACCATTTCATTTTTACGCGATCGCCATTAAAAACATCCAAGTAGACGTATTCAGGATTCCAATCAATAAGGACGCCACCGAGGTCAAATATTATAGTATTGATAGATTTCATTTAGAGTATGGAATTTATAATTAATGCTCCGAACAACAAAGAAAAAGGCGAAATTAATTGAAAATATATTGGTTTTAAAATTTCTGCAGATTTTAAGGAAAATGCATGATGAGTTCTTCTTGGGACAGCATATAAGATGAGTGAAGTAAAAATAATGAACCAGCCGAAAAGTTTTAAAGCGTCAGGATGTTTGGAATATTCTGCATATATGACCATTGCTATACCTGGAATCATCCTAATCGTGATTTCGGCGTAATTGATAAAATTGGTGCTTCCTGCTTTTTGCAAGGTGGACCTTGCGATTTTAGGCCTAAAAAGCATAAGGAATCCTACAGTTATAAGGAAAAAACCAAAAATAAGAATAACGATTTTGGCCGCAATGATCATTTGGTACGTTTTAGATTTAATTCGTAATGTGCTTTTAATACTAAAGGGTATTTGTGTCTTCCTCTTTTTGTCCCATCATCATTAGATAGGCCTTTAAAAACTCATCAATATCACCATTTAATACCGCATCTACATTGCCAGTTTCATGACCTGTGCGTACATCTTTTATTAATTTGTAAGGATGCAGAACATAATTGCGTATTTGGCTTCCCCATTCAATTTTCATCTTTTCGGCTTCGATATCTTCACGTTGGGCCAATTGCTTCTGTAGTTCGATTTCGTATAATTGCGATTTCAACATCTGTAGTGCTCTCGCTCTATTGTCGTGCTGTGATCGCGTTTCTGAACACGATATTTGAATACCAGTAGGTTTGTGGGTCAATTGCACTTTGGTCTCTACCTTATTTACATTTTGCCCACCAGCTCCACTAGAACGGGCAGTGGTAATTTCGATATCTGCAGGATTGATTTCAATTTCGATCGTATCATCTACCAACGGATATACATAGACAGAAGCAAAGCTCGTATGGCGTTTGGCATTGCTATCAAACGGCGAAATTCGCACCAATCGATGTACACCATTTTCACTTTTGAGCCAACCGAAGGCAAAAAGACCTTCAATTTCAAAAGTAACGGTTTTGATTCCCGCCACATCGCCTTCCTGATAATTGAGCTCTTTGACCTTGAATCCGCTTTTTTCGGCATACATTAAATACATACGCATAAGCATACTTGCCCAATCACAACTTTCGGTGCCACCAGCACCAGCAGTAATTTGCAAAACGGCATTCAAACTGTCGCCTTCATCAGATAACATGTTCTTGAATTCCAACTTTTCGACGTGGTTTAGTGTTTTGTCGAAATGTGCATCGAGCTCTTCAGCAGATACATCGCCAGCTTTAAAGAATTCCTGAAAGACTTCAAGTTCTTCAACAAGTATTTTGGCAGTTAGATAGTCTTCAACCCATTTTTTCTTCTCACGAAGAGATTTCATGATAAGCTCTGCTGATTTTGAATCGTTCCAGAAATTTGGGTCAAAGGTTTGCTCTTCCTCGTTGCTTATTTCAATGGTTTTGGCATCAACGTCAAAGATACCTCCTCAACGCCCCGAGGCGCTCTACAAGATCCTTAATTTGATCGGCTGTAGTCATAAAGTTATAAATTTTCAACAAATGTAAACCTAAACTAGCTTTACGCACAAATAATCAATATATTTTTTAAGCTATTTTTTGTAGTTTTATGATCTAATCTTCATTCATGAAAAAAGCCATTCATTGCCTAGTTCTATTTTTAGTTGTAAGCACATCG
>JBGTCT010000123.1:0-2245 GCA_041748695.1 Aquaticitalea sp.
TTTCAAGGACAAATTGAGGATGGAGAAGGTCGTTTCTGGGAAGTACCAATTTTATACGAATTTCCTAACGGAAAAGAAATGCTTTTGGTACAAAAAATTACAGATAGTTCAACACCAGCAAGAACCTTTTATTGGATAGGAATTCGAAAATGGAACGTTTAAACCAGATTTTCAACAAGCTAAAAATTTAGAAGTCGTTAACGGCTAATTATAAAATGACTCAAAAACTTAACATAGTATGTTTTGGGGAAGTACTTTGGGACGTATTTCCAACCCATAAAAAGATTGGTGGTGCGCCATTAAATGTTGCCATTCGATTGCAATCACTTGGAAACAACGGGAAAATGGCCAGCAGTATTGGAGATGATGAGAACGGCCATAAACTTTTGGATTTCATTAAGGAACATGGCATTAATACAGACCATATCTCAATCAATTCGCAATTTAAGACTGGAAAAGTAAAAGTAATGGTCAATTCAAAAGGGTCTGCGTCTTATGACATCAAATTTCCAAGAGCTTGGGATAAGATTTCAATGTCAGAACCATTAAAGAATTCCGTAAAATCAGCTGATGCATTTATCTATGGAAGTTTAGTAGCACGCGATGAATTATCAAAGGCGACACTTTATGAGCTATTGGAAGTATCTACATATAATATTTTTGACCTCAATCTTCGTGCACCATACTACACCAAGGATGTTCTTGTCAAACTGATGGAAAGGGCAGATTTCATAAAATTCAATGATGATGAACTATTTGAGGTCAGCAAATCGCTGCATTCAAAGTATAATTCCTTGGAACAGAACATTCAATTTATTTCCAAAAAAACAAATACCAAAAATATTTGTGTAACCAAAGGGTCTCATGGTGCCGTATTATTTTATGAAGGAAACTATTATTACAATAGTGGTTATCTCATCAAGGTAATTGATACTGTGGGTGCAGGTGATTCCTTTTTAGCCTCCTTAATGAGCCAATTGCTAAATGGAAACTCTCCTCAAAAAAGTATTGACTTTGCTTGCGCTGTTGGCGCGCTGGTAGCACAATGCGAAGGTGCAAACCCGGAAATTTCTCGAGAAGAAATAGATAAATTTATAAATCCATATTTATAGAGTTTATATAAGATGAAAACATCTCTTAAGGAAATGGCCGTGTTTTATTGAGCACTCATGCCTCCTTGAATGTGATTCAAGAGAGTGGAGTAGGATGTGTTTTACCTTGCAGAATCCTGCTATATTCAAAGAGAAAATAGTCCTAAATATCGAAAACATCAATGATGCAGAAACAAGAAATATGGTTATTGTTAATGCAGAATGAAATTGATGCCATTTTTTCGGTGGATGAACTGCTGGCGTTAAGGTCTATCAAAACTGGCAAACGATTGGATATAGATGTCCCAATGAAACTAAAAATTATAGGATTTGGTAATAGAGAGCTGTCGAAGGAATATTATTCGTCTTTGTCTATTGTAGACTTGCATGGCAAAAAAAATTGGAGGAACAGCGGTCTTAAACTTATTAGATAGAATTGAAATGAAGAATGATATTGATTTTAAGTCCACAACTATAAATTCTAAATTAATTCATAGGCAGACAACCTAATTGGATAAATCCAAACCTTAAAAAAAATTTCTATCCCCAATTGATGTAATAGTGTAATATAACGTTTCGCAGCTTGCCGAAGGTGGCGATTTTCAGCACAAACTTTCATACGAAGCACCAAAGTTTTTATACCCACAAAACTGTCCTACGAAGCACTGAACCGCCAATTTCTTGTAGGTGCTGTTAGGGGTAGTGGTTCTTTCGGTAGTGGTTGAAATTGTCGTCATAGTTACTCGCAAATTTTGTCAAAGTTAATATCGTCCGCTTTATATCCAAATTTTTTTGCTTGTTTCCAACTCAAACAAGCTTCAAATTTCTTGTCAAGTGAGTATTTATAAATTGCGTCTGTTGAATACACTTGTTGCAGTTGCAATAAATACAATTCTTTTCTGTCAATGTCGTTTTCGTAACCTGCTTTTGTTACTTGTTCTGCTTTCAAAAGTATGTCAACCGCACCTTCTTTGTCGCCAAGTGAATAATGGCAAACTGCAGTCTTATGAAATGCTTGGGCGTAAGCCCAAACCATTTGATTTGTTTTCGGTTTTGCTTCTTCAAGTTTGTCAATTAGTAGTTCAAAATATTGAACCGCTTTTGTGTAATCCCTGTCTAAGAAATAACAGTTCGCAATTAGCTCTGTGACTGTC
>JBGTCT010000124.1:0-2197 GCA_041748695.1 Aquaticitalea sp.
TTAGGAAGTATTGAAATGAAAGATTATTTTTTAAACCTTGGCGAAGGTATTCTAGACACCTTTAACGCAGAAGATAAAGTAAAAATAGAATGTGCCATGGAGAATTTGGAATTAGACGTCGATACTGCAGTACCAATAGGATTGATCGTCAATGAACTTCTTACCAATGCCTTAAAATATGCATTTCCAAAAGACGGTAAAGGCAATATCATGATTAGCCTAGCACAATCCACACCGGAAACCTTAACCTTAAAAGTTGCCGATAATGGTATCGGAAAAGTGATGGGCTTGGCACCAAAAGGTACTGGTTTTGGATCGCAACTGATTCAATTGTTAACGCAACAACTTAACGGGAAAATGCTGGAAACGAACCATAGTGGTACATCAGTAGAGTTTCAATTTAAAGTTAAATCGGCCGCATAATGCACATAATTTCATGTGATGTTTATTTTAATATTACCAAACCCTAATAAATTATCATCAAATTGAATTGATGTTAAAGAACAATATGACAAAATCAACAACCATACAAGTAAACAAAATTAGTAAAGCGATTTACTATAACTATTTTAAATCATTACTGTGTTGCACTGCTGTATTATTTTATGCGAACGGATTTTCACAAAGCTCACAAATAAAAACTAACAATCCAAAAAACGCCCTTGCATTGAGCGATACGCATTCCAAAAAAGCTTCTTGGTTTACCCTTATGCCGCAGTACAATAAGGACAGTGCCGCTTTTTATGCGGATAAAGCACTTAAGGTGTTGGATGCCAATGAGCCTCTTCATCAAACAAAATTTTTAAGACTACAATTTGAAAAAATAAAAAATAGCGATGATAAGTTCTCATTATCCGTAAAGGACTCTTTGACAGAAATCGCTTGGAATAAAGTGAAAGATTTAAACCGTGACAAGGAGGAAAACAAATTACTCCTTTTTGATTATCTGGCGTATTGGGCAGATATTAAAATGAGTTTAGGTGATCGACCAACATCACTGGATTTATTTACCAAAGCAATATCAATATTAGAAACCAATAAAGATCTCAAAACACAGGCCAAAATTGGTTTGCATAAAGGTCTATTTTATGCGAGATATGGATTGCCAGAAGAAAAACAGCTCTCAATTGATAATTTACACATAAGTCTTAAATACTTTGAAAATGCAGAGATAGACGAAAATCATAATGAACTTTATATGATTTATGCCCAACTTATATATCAATATTCAGGCACAAACAAAGATTCCACCATGGTTTATTATGACCGTTTGAAAACGCTTCTTAAAGTTTATCAAAAACCATTGGCACATATATGGTATTACAATATGTATAGCTTTGAACTAATCCAAAAAGCACTTGCAAACAAAGAGGGTGTCAACGGAAAAAATTACGAAGAAGCTCGAGAAAATATATCAAAGGCTTTGGAAATCTTGACAACCTATGATATGCAAAGCAGCACCTTCTATCCTTATTTCCATTCATTATTGGCCGAGATAGATTATTACACCAGTAATTTTGATGCTGCACTAAACAATTACAATAAGGCATATGATCTTTACAAAGCAATGGGCGAAGTCTATTATTCAACTAATCTTTTAAAAAGTATATCGGACACTTACAGAGAAATGGGCGATTATGAAAATGCCTTAAAATTCCAAGAGCAATATTCTGACGAATCACTGCAACTAGAGAAAGAAAAAAATGATCGCAGCTTGCGCGAAAACGAATTACAGCTCGACTTAATTACGCAGGAAAAATCCTT
Organism: Aquaticitalea sp.; assembly: GCA_041748695.1. Taxonomy (GTDB): domain Bacteria; phylum Bacteroidota; class Bacteroidia; order Flavobacteriales; family Flavobacteriaceae; genus JBPOFM01. Next base: position 1,765 of record JBGTCT010000124.1, read on the forward strand.
ATCTCAAAAGCAAAGTCAACAAACCATACTTCTGACTGTATTGGGTATTGGTATCATCATTATTGGGCTTTTCTATCGGAATTACAGGTTAAAACAAACCAGCAATTTAAAATTGGCCAAAGTCAATGAAGAACTCAATATTAAAAACAAACAAAATGAATTGCTGCTAAAAGAAATCCATCACCGGGTAAAAAATAATTTGGAACTGGTCAAAAGCTTGCTTGCCCTTCAATCTGCCCAATTGGAAGAATCAGCCACCAAAGATGCCATGATAGCAAGTCAAAACCGTGTGCAATCCATGGGAATCATCCATCAAAAATTGTATCAAGGTGAGAATTTAGGCAGTATCGAAATGAAAGATTATTTCTTAAACCTTGGCGAAGGTATTCTAGACACCTTCAATGCGGAAGATAAAGTAAAAATAGAATGTGCC
>JBGTCT010000125.1:0-2801 GCA_041748695.1 Aquaticitalea sp.
GCTTTTTTTATTCTTTCATAGAGAAGGGTTCGGCTAACCCCAAGTTCATTGGCAAACAAATCGATATTGATTTCCTTGTTCGTAATATTCTTTTCCAATACTTCCATCACCTTTCGTAAAAACTCTTTGTGGTTATCTGTCAGTTCGAGTTGATCAATATCTCCAATAATTTTATTTTCGTAACGTTGCTTGATATTTTTGTTGGTAGCGAGAAGGTTGTGTATACGCAATTTCAATTGTTTCGCATTCAATGGTTTAGCCAGGTATTCATCGGCACCTACAGTTAAGCCTTCCATGTGATCATATGCAGAGGTTTTAGCTGTCAAAAGAATTACCGGAATGTGTTTAGTATCTTCCAGTGACTTGATTTGTCTACATAGGTCAAAGCCATTCATTTTATCCATCATCACATCGGAAACAATTAGCGCAGGGGCACTTTCTTTTACCACTTGCAATGCTTCAATTCCATTACCTGCACGATACACTTCATAATCATCACTCAGTGTATCATACATAAAGTGGATTAGTTCTTCATTATCTTCTACTAACAATATCTTTTCCTTTCGCTTACTTGATGGAAGCTGAATGGAAGGTTCGAGGGAAAGCAGGTCAGGTTCAGCACGGTTTAATAGGGCATCTGGATTATTGATAAATGTCTCCACTTTCTCTGATGGAAGGTAGTATTTTTCTTGCAGAGGAATACTGATAGAAAAACAAGACCCTTTACCTTCTGAACTATCCAGTGTTAGGGTGCCACGATGCAGTTCTATTAGTTTTTTCACCAACGATAATCCAATGCCTGCGCCAAACTGTGTCTGTGTACGTACATTATCCACACGATAGTATTGTTGAAAGATATTATCAACGTCTTTCACCGATATACCAATTCCATTGTCGCGAATGCTAATGGTAATCCTATCAGTTTGGTGAACCTGATTGTCAACGGTCATACTTAGAGAAATATCACCGCCATCATCAGTATATTTAAAGGCATTATTCAATAGATTGTAGATAATCTTTTCAATTTTATCTTTATCAAAATAGCCCTTGGCTACTCGTTGATTGGACTTTATGTTGAACGTTATTGACTTTTTTTCTGCTACAAACCGGAAAGATTCAGAAATCAACTTCACAGTTTCTACGATATCTCCTTCGCTAGTTTCCAAGCGCAAAACGCCATCTTCCAGTTTAGACAAATCCATGATCTGAGTTACCAATCGTAGCAATCGCTTTGAATTTTGCAGGATAATTTCCAGATACTCCTTTTCTTTAATGGTACGTGCGTTCGATTTAAGTAACTCCTCTGAGGGTCCAATGATCAGCGAAAGCGGAGTTCGAAACTCGTGTGATATATTGGTATAGAATCGTGTTTTAATCCTATCCAGTTCTTTCAGTTGTTTTGATTGCTCCTGTAGTTTTTGATATGTATTTGAATTAACTAATGCGATGGAAATATAGACGGCAATGTTTTTAAGCAGGTTAACATTCTTTTGCTCAAATGCATTTTTCTTTTCACTCTTCACAACTAGTACACCAATAACATGGTCAGTAGGGGATCGTAAGGGAATATAAATTGCACTGTTTGTCGAGTCATGGCTATATTGAAGGTTTGGCCTATCGATATAGAGGTATACATCTTCTTTAAGGTTATTGGAAAAAATTGCCTGATCCTTTGTATAAGCGAAGACCGATAATCTGTCATTTTGCGAAGTTTTTATTGATTGACTGGATATATTACCTTTGTTGATCTCCCAATAATCTATCGCAGTTCCGTTGGTATTTACTTCCCCTATCGCAAGGAGTGGTGTATCAAGTACCTGATTAATGAGCTGGTAAATACGTTCGAATATTTCCTCTAATTTAATAGAAGCCGTAATCTGCTTGCCCATTTCACTGAACAGAAGTGTATTACTGTTCTGAATGTTAAGTTCGACAGCTTGCTTTGTAAGTTTACTATTCTGCTCTTCGATTTCTTGCTTTTGCGCTTCAATTTCTTGTGTGCGTTCTTTAACTTGTTGCCGTAACCGAAAGCGCTGATTTTTTAGCTGACGAACACGTATAAGGTAAATAGTTAAGACCATGGAAACGAGTAGCGCACCGACTATGGTTTTAAAGAACCATGTATTCCAAAAGGGAGGATGGATATATATCTCCACACGCGCTTCTTGATTATTCCAAATCCCGTTATTGTTGGAACCTTTTACGCGGAATGTCAGTGTTCTTCCTTCCGGTAGGTTTGAATAGGATGCATAGCGTCTGTTCTTCACATAATTCCAATCTTTATCTACGCCCTCCATCATATAGGCGTATTGATTCTGATTGGGATACAGAAAATTAAGGGCCGCAAATTCAAAGGTTATTACATTTTGATCATGGTTAAGCACAATTTCATCTTCATAGGCTATATTTCGTGATAAGGTAAAATCCTTATCAGAATCAGACGTGGCTGTTGTAGTTACTTCCACCGCATGATTAAATATCAATAGGTTACTCAAACGAGTAGGTGGCAAGTAATCATTTAATTCTATGGCTCCTGGAATAATTCTATTAAAGCCGTTATTGCCTCCAACATATATATGTCCGTCTTTTGTCTTAAGAGATGCATAAAGATTAAATCTGTTAGATTGGAGCCCGTCTTCTTGATAGAAATTAGTTATTTCATGGGTAAGCGTATTAACATATGAAATACCGTTGTTTGTTGTCACCCAAATATTTTTCTGATTATCCAGAATTAACTGCCGTGTTTCATTACTAGACATTCCGTTGGCCTGGTAAAAGGAAATAGTTTCCATTGTTGTTGG
>JBGTCT010000126.1:0-33007 GCA_041748695.1 Aquaticitalea sp.
TATATTATTCTTTATAATAAATCATTCAGGTAATTCCCCAATAAGTTACGCAAAGCAATTTCCATGTTTTTTCTTCCACGGTGTAAGTCAACTTTAATTTTTGAGGGGCTAAAATCCGTTATTTCCTCGACTTCCTTTAAACTCAATTCACACAAATAAAAAAGCCTTAATACAAGCGCTTCGTCTGGTTTGAGTTTGTCCAATGCCAATACGACATACTTTTTTTGGTCTTCCTCTTTTAGGCTTTGTATGGGTGTTTTATCATTTCCACTCGCTTCAACTGCATTACCATGATCCAATTGAACATGGCTTTTTTGTTTTTTAAGTTCGTTGTAAGCCGTGTTGACCACAATACGAAACAACCAACTTGAAAAAGCCGCCCGATGTTTAAATCCTTTGGCCTTATGAAACACTTTCATAAAGACCTCCTGAAGCACATCTTCCGCTTTTGCTTGGTCCTTTAAAATAGAACAAGCCAAAGAAAGGGACACATCCTTGTACTTGTCGACCAATTGTCTAAAAGCCTGGGTATCACCTTTCTTAACTTTCTCAATTAACGCAGCGTCTATTTCTTTATTGGTTACCAAACTTTCTTCTTAAAAAGTGAGCTACCATCAACCCTATTGCCCCACATATCAGAATGGTTCCCCAAACCAACAAATCGGTGGTGTCCTCTGAAAGTTCCATGGAGGTAAAAACAGTTGACACCAGTAATCCAACTCCCAAACCACCAATAATGCATCCAATATCAAGATATAGTGTTTTAGCTGCCTTTGTTTGAGATACAAGTCCCTTTTCAATCATTGCCTTTTTTACCAGGTAAGTATATTTGGCTATAATAAAAACCACGACCACTACACCGGCCATTAATACGATTGCGCCTAGGGCTTCTTGATAATTTTCCATTTTCTTATTTTGTATTAAAGATAAACATTTATAAAATTGTTGTTTTAAGTTTTAGAATTGTGAACCAAAAACTTTGGAGAAGCGTTCTAAAAATGGCTTCATTTTATCACTATTGGTGAATACGACGATACCGTAGTTCCGTTCCGGTACAAACATGGCATAGGCCTGAAAATCATGGTTGTTTCCAGTATGCATGTGCATGGTGTAGTCAACAGTTTTCTTTTGAGCAAAGCCTAATCCCCATCCTGTTTGACCTATTTCTTGCTTAAGGGGATTGGTGTCTTTAAAATGGGTGTGCTCCTTTAGCATATCCTCAAACGTTGCAGATGTTAACCCTTCTTTTTTTAACAGGGCTATTATAAATTTCGCATACTCTGAAGCTTCACTATGAACACTTGAGAAGGCGTTAAAACTTTTGCCGGTCCATCTTCCTGGTCCTGGTTTATTGAATGTTGGCTGTCCCTTTTCGTCATGACCATACACCTTATGGGTTTCAAGGTAATCGTTCCATACGAATGTGGTATGATCCATTTGCAAGGGTATAGTCACCTTTTCCTGAAATAAGTTGTTTAGTTCTTCTTTAAATCCCACTCCCTTTTGCATCCCGATGACAGCAGCTAAATACTGATAGGCCTCACCTGAATACATAAAATCGGTTCCTGGTTTAAATGCAAGTTTAATGTGTTCATTAAATGCGTGGTTTGGAAACCCTGTTTGATGTGACAAGACCATACGGGCCGTAATTAATTTATAATCCTCTTCCGATTCTGGTGCAATCCCAGGATGGGGTAAGTATTCATAGAGCGGTTTGTCCAAATCTATAGTGCCTTCTTCGGCCATTTTTAATACGAAATACGCAAAAATGGGCTTTGATAAGGAGGCGCCCTCAAACATACTTTCTTTGGTAACGGGTTCTTTGGTCTCAACGTTCGTGACCCCAAAAACTTCATGATACGCTATTTCATTATCATTAATTATGGCAATAGATAACCCGGGGAGTTCTTCAGTTTCCATGATTTTTTTTATTTCGGAAGTAAGTTGCGAATGCTTCATGCCGTTGCCATTAAGCCCCATAACACGTTTACTTTGTGAACAGGCATGCAGTGTGATAAAGCAGAGTAGAAGTGCAGTGATCGATTTGTAAATTGGTAAGTCTTTTAAAATATTCATCTTGTTTTAAATTTATATGATTTATGTGTATTTGTGAATCCACATCAATAGGACAAGATGACTTTTAAAAAGGTTACAACAATCTAATCTGTGGTTGCGTGCCAATGTAAAGTAACAGAGTACTATTTTTAAAATAGGATTATAGTCTGATTCATTCCGCCATTATTGGTGTTTACCAACAATCAAATACACTGTCCAACTAACTACTTCAATTAAATCTTACGAAACAACCGTCCCTTGGATGGTATTGAGACCCCTGATTTGAAGGAACGTTTTGAAAAATTGACTACAAAAGAGGAAGCTGTCTGATAGGATCCGGTGTTTGTTGTTGATTTGTTTATTATGTAATTGAGTAGGCTGTAGGCTTTAAGCTTTAAGCAGTCGGCAGTGAAACCATATTGCAGGAGCGGTTGTCGCCGAGGTACTCTACAAATATTAGAGAGGTTAATGAGATTAAATTATAATTTTAATTGTATTAAAGAGACTATTTATCAAATAGATATGGAGTTTGATTATTTGATCTACGTTTGAAATAGGTTTACAAAAAACCATTATATTTATAAAAGATATAACCTCACGTCTATAGCACAAGTCAACAATTATGGGTTAGATAAATGACATTTTTTAAGGGGTATAAGCGAGTTGTGCGTTATCTTAAAAGACGAACCTAAAATGACAAATGAAGTAAAAATAGAAACCCTACATCTGTTTTCCATCCTGGACAGTAAACTGTTGGAACTGCTAAAATCCCTAACAATGGAAGAATGGGATAGCCAAACAGTGGCTAAACTTTGGAAAGTAAAAGATGTGGCTTCTCATTTACTTGACGGAAATTTAAGAGCCATATCAACATCAAGAGATAAATATTTTGGAGAAAAACCAGAAAACGTAAGTTCCTATCAAGACCTTGTTGGTTTTTTAAACCATTTGAATATGTCGTGGACACGAGCTACTAAGAGACTAAGTCCACAAGTAATTATTAAGCTCTTAGAAATTACAGGAAAAGATTATACAGAACACTTACAAGCACTTAATCCGTTTGACAATGCTATTTTTTCAGTGGCTTGGGCAGGACAAGAAACCTCGCCTAATTGGTTTCATATAGCAAGAGAATACACAGAAAAGTTTTTACACCAACAACAAATTAGGGACGCAGTTGGCAAACAAGGTATTATGACAAAAGAATTATTTTATCCATTTGTTGATACTTTTATGTTTGCTTTTCCTCATACATTTAGTAACATTCCAGCGGAAAATGGAACAACGGTTTCTATTGAAGTAAGTACAGATATTGGCGGAATTTGGAATATTGTTAGGACTGATAAAGGTTGGAATTTAGACAAAAATAAAAATATTGACACTCACGCTAAGGTAATTATTGACCCTGAAACAATTTGGAAGTTATTCTCAAAAAGTTGGAAACCTGAACAGGTAACGGACAAAGTAAAGATTTCAGGAGATACTAATTTGGCGAAACAAGCACTAAATATTGTTGCGGTAATGGCTTAGTAAAAAAGACAAACGCACAACATCACCTATACGCAAGCAGGGGTTTACTGCTTCGTAGGACAGGAAAGTGCTAAAATTAAAGTTCAGTTATTCGTAGGGAGTTCAGTGTTTTAAATCCCTGCCTGCGTATGGCTGAGAACCGTTGTATGCAAAGCTGCAGTCACCGTTTAATATTAAATTTATGAATGAGAATTTAGCTCCATTTAAAAATTCAAAAACTGGTAAAATAGTCTTTATATTGAGCATTATTGTGTCTGGATACTGGTGGCTGGGACAGGTCATAAATGTATATAATTTTGCTTTTGTTGGAGCCATCTTTGAGATTCTGTGGCTTCCAGTTCTATTATTGTTATTTGTGCTTCCAATAATTTCTGTGATATTGTTAATAAAAGAAAAGGTTAATGTCAGATCACTTTATATCTATTCTATCCTCATTAGCGTCACAACAATTTTGTTTATGGTTTTTAGTAAATAAACTCAATTATAATATGAAATAAGCTCCGCATACAACAGCCCCTCGCCATCCCATTAGCCTTCGTGAATTTTGGTCTTTGTATACACGAATGTATGTACGATTGGCGGATTTTTAGGTCTTTTGCTCTTATCAAAATCCCTTTATAAACACGAAAACCCTTGTATTCAAAAGGGTTTGTGTTGTGTAGCGAGAGGGGGCACTCCCGAAGTCTCGGGACCGACCTCTGGATTATGAATTCATTTTATGATGACACAAAAAAACGGTTTGACATGAGCCAAACCGTTAATGAATGCAATCTAATTTGTAGCGAGAGGGGGGCACGATCCCCCGACCTCCGGGTTATGAATCCGACGCTCTAACCAGCTGAGCTACCTCGCCATAATTGCGGCTGCAAATATAAAAACAAAATACTTGTTGGCAAATAATACACTGCTAAATTATTTTCTCGATTTAGTTTTTATACTTAACAATTAATTATATATTGAGCGTGCTAACAAAAACATTTATGGAAGACAAGATTAAGTTTGAAATGGAATTTCCAATCCATGCTTCTCCCCAACTATTATATCAATACATTTCCACGCCTTCAGGCTTATCTGAATGGTTTGCCGATAATGTAAATTCGAGAGGCGAAGTCTTCACGTTTATTTGGAATGATTCGCAAGAAACGGCTAAACTGGTGAGTAAGAAAAGTGGAGAGCGCATCCGCTTTAGATGGATGGACGATGAGGAAGATGGAGAATCCTATTATTTTGAGATTCGAATACAGGTCGATGAAATCACAAAAGATGTATCGATCATCGTAACCGATTTTATTGATGAAGATGAAATCGATGAGGCTAAAATGCTTTGGGAAAACCAAATTTCTGATTTAAAACAGGTTTTGGGATCTACATAAGCGCACAGGAATATAATTGATATCTTTGTCTCGATTTTAAAACCATCGAGACTTTTTTTTATGATTAATACCAACGGAACACTTCAGCCACACACAAACGCAACCCTAACCATCGACAATCGCGGGTATAAATATGGTGACGCCCTTTTTGAAACTTTAAAAGTTGTTAATGGAAAACTGTTGTATTGGGAAGATCACTATTTTAGATTGATGGCCTCCATGCGCATCCTTCGGATGGAAATTCCCATGATCTTTACCATGGAATTTTTGGAGCAGGAAATCCGAAAAACACTCGATGCCAATAACCTTTCAACTTCCAATGCAAGGGTGCGCTTTAACGTACACCGCAGCGATGGCGGAAAGTATCTTCCTATCTCCAATGCCATAGACTACAATATCGCAGTGGAATCTCTCGATACCGATCTCTATAAATTAAACAGTACATCGTATACGATTGATCTGTTCAAGGATTTTTATGTTGCGCCTGGCCTGCTGTCTACCTTAAAAACCAACAATAAGATCATCAACATTGTAGGCAGTATCTATGCCGATGAAAATGGTTTTGATAATTGTCTATTGCTGAACACCAACAAAAGCGTTGTCGAAGCACTCAATGGGAACTTGTTCATGGTAAACGATACGATTATCAAAACGCCACCTTTAGTTGATGGTTGCCTTAAAGGAATCATGAGAAAACAAATCATGGAACTTATTACCACTATGGAAGGCTATGAACTTATTGAAGCATCCATTTCTCCATTTGAACTTCAAAAGGCTGATGAATTATTTTTAACGAATGTGATTGTGGGGGTTCAACCGATTTTTGCCTACCGTAAGAAGGAGTACGGTCACAAAGTGGCAAAAACACTTATTGATAAGCTGAATGTAAAAATTCGGTTGGGCTAATTGTAACTCGGATTTTCAGGCGCATTGGACCAGATGGAATAGTCACCACCGAGTTCAATCATTTTTTCTTTCCAAAACGCATCATTACTCTTTTCGATCAGCGATTTCTCGTAAATATTTTCTGAAATAACCCAAGAATTGGATTCCAATTCCTTTTCAAGCTGCATCGGTTCCCATCCCGAATACCCCAAAAAGAAGCGAATATCGGAATCTGTAATTTTCCCAACGTTGATCATCTCAAGGGCAATATCAAAATCACCGCCCCAAAATATGCCAAGGGAAATCTCAATACTTTCAGGAATCAAATCCGGCACTTTATGAATAAAATACAAATTATCTTGCTCCACAGGGCCACCGTTGTAAACCTTGAAGGCAGCCTGGGTATTGGGTACCAAGTCGGTCAATGTATATTCTAAAGGTTTGTTGAGAATAAATCCTACAGAGCCATCTTGGTTATAATCTGCCAATAAAATTACGGACCGATTGAATGAACTGTCACCAATAATCGAGGGTTCCGCGATGAGTAAGTGTCCTTTTTTGGGCTTAACGGTAATCATAGGCTGGATGATTTTGAACTAAAACTAAAAAATTTTTATCAATAATCCAATTGTTTGCTAAAATACCTTTAAAAAGAAAAAGCCCACCTATAATTAGGCGGGCTTTAAGTTGTCTAAAAAAACTATATTAGTTTACAGCTTTTGCTAAATCAGAACCAGCTTTAAACTTCACTACGTTTTTAGCTTTGATTTTTATGGTTTTGCCAGTTTGTGGGTTTCTTCCTTCTCTCGCAGATCTTTTAGATACTGACCAGGATCCAAATCCTACTAAAGATACTCTATTTCCTTTTTTCAATGATCCTTCGACGTCGGTTAAAAAAGCGTCCAAGGCTTTTTTTGCAGCCGCTTTAGTGATACCCGCGTGTTCTGCCATACTGTTGATTAAATCTGTTTTGTTCATAAAGTTAAAGTTTTAAATTGTTAAATAAATAGTTGGTTCAAACAATTGTGTCAAATCCTTCTACAAAATTATACGGATTATTCAGCTATGCAAGTAATAGCAAGGGAAATACAAATATTTGTTGATAACTTTGCGCATTTGTTAATAAAGGCAATGCATTTTTTTCGAATATTTAAAATATCAATGGTATCAAGGGTTTACAGCATTTTTGAGTCTTGCGAAAAATGATATCCGTTTAAAAGTGATTTTACATCCATTTTGCGTTTTCCAGGAAGCTGGATTTCCTTAATACCTATGTAACCATCTTTGACAGCGACTTTTAGCTCATTTTTTGAAACTTCCAAATGTCCCTTTGACTTTGAATGCACTTTCAACACCTTTTCAACTTCAAAAAGTTTCACGATAAGGATTTCATTCTCATTTTCCAAATAACACCAGGCCGCTGGAAATGGGTTTAAACCTCTTATTTTATTATAAATTGCGTCCACCGATTCATTCCAATCGATTTTGCAGTTGTCCTTATTGAGCTTGTGTGCTGTTTTTTCCACATCCAACTTCGGTTGAATGACAGTCGTAACAGTTCCGCCTTCTATTAATTTTACAGTATCTATAACCAGTTGACTTCCTACCTGCATCAATCTGTCGTGCAAACTTCCTACGGTTTCGTCATCTGCAATGTCTACGACTTTCTGTAGAATCATGGCACCTGTGTCTATTTTTTCATCTATAAAAAATGTGGTCACACCGGTTTTGGTCTCCCCATTGATGATGGCCCAATGGATGGGTGCCGCACCTCGGTAATCGGGCAGGAGGGACGCATGTAAATTGAAAGTTCCATATATTGGCATACTCCAGACAGCTTCGGGCAACATCCTAAAGGCGACAACGATTTGAAGGTTGGCTTGAAGCGATTGCAATTCCGTTATAAAGCCCTCGTCCTTGAGATTGGTGGGTTGAAGAATTTTTAAATCTTGGGACTGTGCATATGTTTTGACATCCGACATGTTCAATTTTTGTCCACGTCCCGCTGGCTTGTCTGGCGCTGTGATAACACCAACGACCTCATAATTATGTGCTATCAATGCCTTTAAGCTTGCAACAGCAAACTCTGGAGTTCCCATAAAAACGATCCTTAATTTTTTGTTCATGTATATTTTATTTTATATGAATTGCTTGCGGTGACTTCCAGAATATTAGTTTCCACCATCAATTTTAAGGTGGAAAGAATTATGGTGGCATCGTAATCGAGATTTTCGATAAGGACTCTCGAAGGTAAGGGTTTGTTTTCCAACTGAAGAATAATGTGTTCTGTTACCGATTTGGAATCCCTATTTGGAGCCGATTTGGTTTTTAAAACACAAACCGAACAAATGCCGCAATCTCTTGTTGTGTTTTCTCCAAAATAGTGCAGAAGCTGCGTGTTTTTACAAACCGTTTTATTACTGATATAGTCAATCACAGCATTGATTTGCTGCTCTTTTAAGTCGTATTGTTGCTCGACATGTTTCGAAATCCGGTTGACGGTTTTATCATCTTCACGCGGCACTAAAAAGGTCAGTTCTGAATCGGTATTTGAAAACTGAAAATCAACAATGTCATCTTTATGGAGTTGGTTCAACAATTGAATAACCGATGATTCCTCCATAGAAGCTTTGCCAGCAATTAGGTTAAAATCTATTTTGAGTACATTTTCAAAAATACCTCCATATGTTCGCATGATGGACTTGACTACAACATCAGCATTTTTATGCGTCTCCAGATACCTGAATAATTCTTGGTTGCTGATAAGGAATTGCAATTTTGCCTGATAATTGAATTGTTGTGTCAACGAAATGATGCTATTTCTGTCTAAAATTTGAAGTGCATTAAAAGTGATGGACGTATTGAACTCATACACTTTGCAAAAATCATTAAAATTGAATTGATGCACGGTAAGTTCGCCTTCACCATAAGAAATCTGAAAATAGTTGCACAGCTTTCGATACACTTGTTTTAACAATTCCACGGAAGGCAACACATTTAAAAACTGATTTTTCAAGGTTTGTTCGTCCGTAGGGCTTTTCAGAATCACGGCATGTGCTTTTTCTCCATTTCGGCCAGCACGGCCAGCTTCTTGATAATAGCTCTCGAGACTTTCGGGCAGATTGATATGAATGATGTTTTTGACATCGGCTTTGTCAATGCCCATTCCAAAGGCGGTTGTGGCAACCATAATGTCTTTTTGATTGTTGGTCCAAGCCTGCAAATGCTCCTGTTTGTCTTTTGAACTGATTCCGCCATGATAAAAGAGGCTTGAGAATCCTTTAGATTTTAAAAAGGAATGGATTTCTTGTGTCAGCCTTCGGGTTCTCGCATAAATAATGGATGAGCCTTTGTGTCTTTTAAGGATTTGTTCAATTTTATAATGCTTATCATCCGTATCCAAAACCATATAAGCAATGTTGGGACGTGCAAAGGAAGCCTTAAAGATTTTCGGGGAAATAAAATCCAACTCCGAAATAATATCCGTCACCACATTGGGTCTGGCAGTCGCTGTCAAGGCGATGACATTGACGGTTGGATGCAATTCCCTTAAAATATTGATGTTTTTATACGCGGGTCTAAAATCATTTCCCCACTGACTGATGCAATGCGCTTCGTCCACGGCTATCAAATTGACATTCATCTGCTGAATACGGTCTTTTACGAGATCTTGTTGCAATCGTTCTGGGGAGAGATATAGAAATTTGTAGTTGCCATAGATGCAATTGTCCAAAAGCGTGTCGAGATCAGAAAAAGAAATGCCACTTGTAATCGCCAATGCCTTGATGCCTTTTGCATTCAAAGTATTCACTTGGTCCTTCATTAAGGCGATGAGGGGAGACACCACAATGCAAATACCATCTTTGATAAGCACAGGAATCTGAAAGCAAATGGATTTTCCGCCACCAGTGGGCAACAACGCAAAAGTATCTTCATTTTGCAGTACTGCATTGATGATGTCTTCCTGCATAGGTCTAAAAGACGTATGGTTCCAATAGAGTTCTAAAACATCAATAGGCTGCTGCATGCTATAAATTTAAAGCATCTAATATAAAATCAGTACGTTTTGCGATACTTTCAAATGGTACATCCAAAAGATTATAATTGAAATTTTTATAGGAATTCAATAAATGTTTATGGATGATTTCGGCTTGTTCAAAATTTTCATACCGCTCGCTGTCACTCACAAATATGTCATGCCAAGGTGCCAAAATAAATACATGGTCATACCGATTGTTCTGGCAGGTGGTTACAAAATCGAAGGGATAATCGGTATTGAAGTAATCCATATACGCCAAAACATCCGGAAGGCCTCTGTCCAAAAAAATGTTGGCACCTTCGTAATCGTCTGCTTGATAAAATTGTTTCAAACGCCCTTTCAAAAGCAACTCGCTAAATAAAAATGGTTCTGTTAAAAACAATTGCTCAATACCTTTTTTTCGCGCTTCCAATGTCACTTGCCGTGAGATTTCGTCAAAGCAAATATGGCCTCTTCTTTTAAGTTCGTTAATGATGGAGGACTTTCCTGTCCCCGGGCCACCTGTTATGACAATTTTTGTTGTGCTCAATTTGGCAATCTTTTAGTAGCAAAAATCGTAATTTAAAAAGGAACTAAAAAATGTAAAGTAAAATGTATCTTTGCATTCTATTAAATTTGTTATGAGTACACATCAAAACCCTGAAGAATTCTACAAAAAATTAAAGGATCAACTCTACGATACCTCGCTTTGGCCATCGGAATATCTGTATAAATTTATCGTGCCTTCCGACAAGCAAAAAATAGCCCTTATCGAATCTATATTTGACCATCTTGGCGCCGTCATTACCACCACCGAATCCAAAAAAGGCAAGTACACGAGCGTTTCAGTCAACGTCACCATGAAAAACCCTGAAGCAGTCATTAACAAATACAAAGAAGTGGCTGAAAAGGTTGAGGGGGTTATTTCGTTGTAATTAAAATAGAGGTTAGTGGTTAGTTGTTAGTGACTAGAATCTAGAATCTAGAAGCTAGAAGCTGGAATCTAGACAACATAAATCAGCAATCAAAAATCATGCATGAGGCATGAGGGATTAGGGATGAGGTATGAGAAAATAGAGTATAGAAAATAGATAATAGACAAACTGTATAAACAGACAACAGAATTCAGTGGTCAGTATTCAATGGTCAGAATTCAGTGGTCAGTCTACAGTCTACAGTTTTGATAAAACGGTCAATCTTATTTAGGACTCTACATACAGCCAACATCCAACAGGCAACTCCACAACCCACAACAGACATCAGAAAACAGACAACAGAATTCCGTGGTCAGTATTCATTGGTCAGTCTACAGTCTACAGTGTTGATAGAACGGTCAATCTTATTTAGGACTCTACATACAGCCAACAGCCAACAGGCAACTCCACAACAGACAACAGAATTCCGTGGTCAGTATTCATTGGTCAGTCTACAGTCTACAGTGTTGATAAAACGATCAACCTTATTTAGGACTCTACATACAGCCAACATCCAACATCCAACAGGCAACTCCACAACCCACAACAGACATCAGAAAACAGACAACAGAAAACAGACAACAGACACGATTTATTTTCGATGGGAACTCCGATTCTATTATTTTTTTTGTATTTTGCACGCGTACTCAATTGCTACGGGTACATAGTAATAACACTACACATATTTATATTTTGACAATAGACGATTTAGAATACAATACCGAACGTGAGCATTTGATTATTCCGGAGTACGGAAGGCATTTGCAAAAAATGATCCAGTTCGCCAAAGAACAACCTACAAAGGAAGAACGCAATAAAGTTGCCAAAGCGATTATTTCCGTTATGGGAAATTTGCAGCCGCACTTGCGCGATGTTCCCGATTTTCAGCATAAACTTTGGGATCAGTTGTTCATCATGGCAGATTTTGATTTGGATGCCGATTCGCCTTATCCTATTCCGTCAAGGGAAGAATTATACGCACGCCCTGAAACGCTGAAATATCCGCAAAACCATCCGAAATACCGATTTTACGGCAATAACATCAAGACCATGATCGATGTTGCCAACACATGGGAAGAAGGGGAATTAAAGGAGGCTTTAATTTTTACCATTGCCAACCACATGAAAAAATGCTTCCTCAACTGGAATAAAGATACCGTTGAAGACGATGTTATTTTTAAACATTTAAGTGAATTGTCTGGAGGAAAAATTAATCTTAAGGAAGCCGATGAAGATTTATCAGATGTTACGAGTTTGATGCGCACCAAAAAGAAATTTTCCTCAAACAACAACAATCCAAAGAAGTCGCATCACAAGAAAAGCAATACCAACTCAAACTCTAACCGTCCACGTAAACGCTACTAACCATTCATGTCTACATTTATAATTGAAGGAGGTCACAAACTTAAAGGAAGTATAACACCTCAAGGCGCAAAAAACGAAGCATTACAGATACTTTGTGCAGTATTGCTCACTCCAGAATCCGTTACCATCCATAACATTCCCGATATCATTGATGTCAACAAACTCATTACACTGTTAGGTAAACTAGGTGTGAAGACCACGAAATTATCTCCTGGTTCATACACGTTTAAAGCAGACGAAGTGAATATGGCCTATTTGGAATCTCCTGAATTTAAAGAAGATGGTAAAGGTTTGAGGGGTTCCATTATGATTGTTGGTCCGCTTTTGGCGCGATTTGGTAAAGGGTATATCCCAAAACCGGGTGGTGATAAAATAGGGCGTCGAAGACTCGATACCCATTTTGAAGGATTTGTGAATCTCGGAGCAAAATTCCGATACAATCGTGAAGACCATTTTTATGGCGTAGAAGCCAAACGCCTAAAAGGTGCTTACATGCTGCTAGATGAAGCCTCGGTAACAGGTACGGCAAATATTGTAATGGCAGCCGTCTTGGCAAAAGGCACCACTACAATTTACAATGCAGCCTGCGAACCTTATTTGCAACAATTGTGTAAAATGTTGAATCGAATGGGTGCCAAAATTACCGGAATTGGTTCCAATATGCTTATTATAGAAGGTGTAGATGCATTAGGCGGAACAGAGCATACCATGTTGCCAGATATGATAGAAATAGGCAGCTGGATTGGACTAGCCGCCATGACCAAAAGCGAATTGACCATCAAGAATGTGAGTTGGGACGATTTGGGACAAATTCCAAATGTGTTCAGAAAATTGGGCATTACCGTTGAAAGAAAAGGCGATGACATTCATATTCCAGCGCATAAGGATGGTTATGAAATACAAAACTATATCGATGGATCCATTCTCACCATTGCAGATGCGCCATGGCCGGGTTTTACACCTGATTTATTAAGTATTATTTTGGTAGTTGCTACACAGTCAAGAGGTAGTGTATTGATCCACCAAAAAATGTTTGAAAGCCGTTTGTTCTTCGTAGATAAATTGATTGATATGGGAGCCAAAATCATTTTGTGCGATCCGCATAGAGCGACTGTTATAGGTCACGATTTTAAATCGATGCTAAAAGCAACAACCATGACCTCTCCAGATATCAGGGCAGGCGTTTCCTTATTGATTGCGGCCTTGTCTGCAAAAGGAACCTCCACCATTCACAACATCGAACAAATTGATAGAGGTTACGAGCGAATTGACGAGCGTTTGAGAGCGATAGGAGCGAAGATTACGCGTGTTAATTAGAGTATTAAGTACAAAGTATTAAGTACAAAGATTTTAGAGCTTGGAATCGAGACTAAAAAAGAGGGTAGTGGTTAGTGTATAGAAAATAGAGGATAGAAAATAGAAAATAGACAAAAACAATCAAAAATCAGCAAACGTTAATCATTCAAATTTTCAAGTCCCCTTCTGGGATTTAGGGAACACAAACCACTTCGATATTCAACATTCATCATTCAGTATTCGATTTTCAAAAATCCTTTGTCTAGCTTCTAGAAGCGCAGCGTTCTTTCTTCTAGGATCTAAAAATGAGATTGCCACGCTCCGCCAGGAAAGAAGTTTCGCATGATCTTTTGATTTTTCCCTAAACACATAAACACATAAACTCCTAAACTCATAAACCTTTATCTAAATCAGCAATCAGTAATCAAAAATCACAATCCCACTTGGAATAGACAACAAGCTTTAGAATTTCACTCTAAAACTCACATTTGGTGTCAGGCCAAGCGATACATTATCCACTTCAATAGCTGTGTTGGAGTCGTTTGGATTAACTTTGTAGTATCGGTTTATAATATTCTTTTCGTCAGTAATGTTTCTTACTCCCAGATTCAGTGTGGCTTTTGTAGCAGGCGACAGCATAAAATTGTAGTTTATGGATGCATCTAATCGCATGAAATTATCTAAATTCTCATTATTCGGGATGTCGTAATTTACGAAAGTTAGTGTGCCATTTTGTATGGTTTCATTGCCATTAACAGGTTTGGTAAACGGTTGCCCAGACCGCCACATGCCTCCAAGAGAGATTTCTAAATTATCCAAAATGGTGTAGTTGAAAGCCAAGGAAACTGAATGGCGTATATCGACATTATTGGGAAAAACGGATGGGTTAAACGATTTGAATTCATAATCGTTGATACTATAGGTGTAACTTAACCATGTGCTGTAGTTTCGAGTTGTTTTATTGACAAGAAACTCGACACCTTTAGCTGTATAATTTCCCGTGGCGTTGAGAAACTGAAAGTTGTTATAAAACCCTTGATTAGAAGCTGTAATTCCTTCCACCAATTTATAAAAGCCCGTGACATCTATATTTAAATCATTGTGATTAAACTCTATTCCTAAGGAGCCCTGTTTGCTCGTAGAAATCGGAATGCTGGATTCGTTGGCCAATATCCAACGTCGGTTTTCCACACCTAAAAAATCATCCTGAAAATCGACTATTTGTGTTGCAGATTGGTTTTTAAATTCACCTTCTAGCTTTAATGCGAATCGATTGATGAGCTTTTGTCTTACATTCAATCGGGGCTCAATTAGCAGCCTATTGAACTTCTCAAAATAATTGGCTCTGACTCCTAGTCTAAAGTAAGTTTTCTTATTATTAAATTCTGCTTCACCATAAGAGGCGTGATTTATTAGTACATCTTTTTTTGTACGTTCAAAAGATGGCGCGCTCACGGTAGTTTCGTTAAGGATGCCTGTCTCATTAATTTGATAGCCTATAAGGAAGTTTAGATTGGAATTTGCTTTATAATAGGCATTTAATTTGGCTCCCGTCTCCAATACCTCATTGCCTTGCCTTAACAACTGGTTGGTCTCAATTCGTAAATCGGAAGCCTCGACATTATATCTGGAATAATAAGTAATAAGCTGTGTGCTGAATTTTTCCGCCCATTGTGCATCCCAATTTGCTCCAAAACCTAGATTCTCTTGTGACAGATTACTAGATTTTGATTCCGATTGGTTACTCGAGTCGGTAAAACTTTCAGAATAATCAAGGTTATTATTGATACCAATAATATTGGCTCTAAATTGATGGTTGTCATTCAAATCGAACAGTAATTTAGCGGTGTAATCGTAAAAGTAAAATTCAGATGAAGAGCTGCTGTTTTCAATAGTTTCATTGGTATTTATTTCACTATCCTGAAAACTTCGTTCAAAATAAGTGTCATACGTTGGTGTCATAAAAAGGTCCGTAAATGAGCGACGCCCTGATACATGTAGTTCTAAATTTTTTGCGATAGGAATCTCAAAAAAGGCATCACCACTTATTAAATTCAGTCCAGCACCACCAGAAAAATTATTGGTGAGTTCATTTTTTGTGAACATGTTTACCGTACTGGATACGCCATCACTAAATTCACTGCTTGTCCCATTTTTGCTGACGACAACTTTGTTGGTAAGGTTTGGGTTATAAGCAGAGATGAGTCCAAAAAAATGGCCCGAATGGTACATCTTAATATGATCCCATAACATGAGATTTTGATCGTTCGTACCACCTCTTACATTGATATTTGCAATGCTTTCATTGATACTTTCCACTCCAGGTAATGCCTGAATAGATTGCAAAATATCGGGCTCTATCAGACCTGGGAGAATTCCAAACTTGTCAGTGTTGAGAACAATACTTCCGTCCAAGCGTTTTTGCAAACCCAAGGTTAAGAATTTTGTAATCAATATTTGATTGAGCTCCTCATTGGTTTCCTTCAGTAAAATGTCATCGCAATTACGCGCTTCATTGAATAATGCGGACGCTTTTACTTCTTTTGTTTCGAAACCTAAATACGAAATAGTAATGGAAGTGTTTAGCGGGATGTCATTTAGCTGAAATTCACCTAATACATTCGTAACAGTGCCTTTAGAAGTTGAGTTTACGATTATAGAAGCCCCAAAAAGGGGTGTTTTTTCCGACTCTGTAATTACCCTTCCGCATATAGAAATTGTTTTTTCTAGTATCGAAACTGTAATGTAGCGTTCGTCAAGGATTTTGAAATTTAAAAGCGTCTTCGAGTTGAGATAGCTTATGGTTTCATTTAAGTTCAATAATGGGTCTGGTCGTTCTATACTAATACCCTTAATAGTTTCAACAGCATATGAGAACTTGACATCGAACTGATTTTCTATTGTGGCAAGAATATCGATTAATGGCATTTTAGTGCTTGTATTTTGACCAAAGCCAAATACACCACTAAAAAGAAAAAGAAAGATGAATGATTTATTGACCTTCATAATTGTAAAATATCACGTTTTTGCCCTCTACTTTATAACTTAACTTCAATGGAATTGTTACAGACTGTAGCGCAATATTTTGGTTGGTATGGGTAAAAGTCCCAGTAAATAATTGGGAGGTATCAATATTTTTTGAGACTATTTTTAGATCATACTGGCGTTCTAATTCTGCTATGACCTGTGCCAATGGAACCTTCACAAATTCAGATTCTTTTTGTAGCCAAGCAGGTTTCAAAGTGTTAACATCCACAATAGTATCACGATGATCATTAATAACCCTAAAGGATTTCCCTGGAGTTAATTTTATGGTTTTGTTTTTATAAGTTACACTTACTAATCCTTCATAACATTGCACTTCGAAATAATTGTCACGTTCCTTGACATTAAATTGTGTGCCCAAAACCTGTACCACTCCATTATCTGTGTGAACACTAAATTTTTGTCCCTTACTTACTCTAAAAAAGGCTTCCCCTTCGAGGTTCAATTCACGCTTATTGTCCCAAGTTTTGTTATTGAAAGTGAGTTTGGATTTTGCATTTAATACAACTTGAGAAGCATCTGGTAATGTTACTTTTTCTGTTTGCGCTATTTGAGTTTCAAACGATTTTACATTATTAAAAAACAAAAAATAGGATGATGTGAGCAGTATCACTAAAACAGCAGCTACCCTTAAAAAGGTTTTAAAGTTCAATGTTCTGACTTTGGTTTCTTCTTTAGGGAGCTGTCGCGATTTAAATTGGTCCAATGCCTTTTGGGCATCGATTACCGGTGTTTGCATTTGAGATGCGTAATAGGCTATTTTTTCTATGGTATCAAAGCCATCAGCACTTCTCAAATCCTCGATTTCTTGAGAATTTAGTTCACCGTCTAACCATTTTAATATGTCTTTTTCGTTTTCCATTATTCGACTTTCTAAAAATAAGACACTTATAAAGAGATTTACCCTACCGAGTTATATATTCTCTATTTGTTCTCTTAAGATTTTTAATGCTCCCGACATTCTTTTCTCTACCGCCTTTTGAGATATATCCAACAGTTCGGCAATTTCGCGATATTTTTTACCATCTATCCTGTTCATTAAAAAAACTTCACGTTGTATATCGCTTAATGAGGCAATGGCAGTTTGAAGCTTCTTTTTAAATTCTTCCTCTTCGAGAAGATATTCCGGATTTTCATTGTTTGTATCCATATAAGGGGCTTCTTTTGCATAATTCATAACTACTTTTTGATGCCTAACCTTATTTAAAAATAAGTTATTGACTGTGGTAAATAAATAGGTTTTAGCTTTTTCAAATTCGATACTCGAGCAGTTCTCCCAAATTTTAGAGAACGCATCCTGTACTAAATCCAAAGCGTTTTCTTGATCACCACATTTATAATAGGCAAAGTTTATGACTGATTGAAAATGCTGCTTATAAAACGTATTAAAATAGGTTTCTTCACAAAGACTGTCTTTGATGCTATTCGTCATTAATATTGATTATGAACTATAATTATTAAACTAAACTAGGGACATATGACATTTAACTGTCTTAATTACTTATTAATCCCAAAATTACTAAATTATGGATATAGACAAAATTTTTGCGCAAGACAAATTGCTTTGAGACGTTCTATTGTAGTACGATTGGTTTCCTCAGTTCATTGTTATAAATATTTTTTTTAAAAAAAAAGTAGGGTAAAATAAAATGCAGGTGTCTTACTTGTAGAACGGCGTTAAATCGCCAAAATATAAGAACCCAAATTAAAAACTTACAAATTATGAAAACAATTAAATTAATTTCCGCAATGATGTTCATATCATTTTTAATTTTCTCTTGTCAAGATGAAATAAATAATGAAACTGGAGAAAATCCAAATGCTAACACAGTAGATTCTCAAACCGCAAAAAACTTGAAACGCACATCGATGTATGACGGTTCGTTTGATGACTTTTTAGATGGTAATTCATGTTCATCAATTTTATTGCCTGTTACTGCAAGAGTAAACGGCACTCAATTAACGATTGCAAGCGAGTCAGATTATCAGTTAGTGCTGAATATTTTAGGTCAGTTTACAAACGATAATGATACGGTTGTACTACAATTTCCTTTAACTGTAAGATTGAGTAATTACACGGAAGCTGTAGTGACCACTCAATCAGAATACAACGCATTGATAAATGCTTGCCAGCAACTAGAATCCGCAGGTGAAGATGCCATTTCATGTCTCGATGTTGATTTTCCAATTACAATCCTTACCTATAGTTTAAACTTTGATCAAACTGGTAGCGTTGTCATTGAATCGCAACAGCAATTATTCAACTTTATGGATTCTTTGAATACTGATGAATTATTTTCTATCAACTACCCAATAGGGATTACATTCAGGAATGGAACAAGAGCAACTGTCAACAGTGATGTTGCTTTACAAGCTAGTATTGATGAGTGTTTAGCTGAACAAGAAGTCATAGAAGAAGCTGAAGAGGATGCGATTGCGTTGGAAACAATTTTAGTGAACGGTTTATTTAAGGTGCAATCGTTTGTGAATTCGGGTGTAGATACCGCTAATGCTTATGCTGAATATTCAATTAATTTTGCAAATGACTTAACGGTTGTGGCAAAAAACACAGTTAACACGTCTATACAAGATGTTCAAGGTACCTACGCTGTCACTTCTCAAGTAGATGTATTTTTAAGACTCAATTTTACAGGCAACGCTACATTCAGTTTACTAAATCAAAACTGGAAAGTAACAAGTTTTAATAACACATCCATTTCATTACAAAGTACAACAAATGCAGCCGTGACCTTAGTATTGAACCAAATCTAGTTTAACCTTTATAATATTTGATTGCCTACTTTAATTATGGTATAACAGCTGTTGGATTTTCTGACAGCTGTTATCTTAAATAAAAAAGAAATTATGAAATCGCTATTTATAATTTTGCAAACAATTTTTAAATCATCGAAACCGTTAAAATAAATTTGAAACTTGAGATAAACACCAATGAGGATTAGGCGATACTATATGACCATTAAAAAACAATAAATATCTAAAAATGAAAAAAATACCATTATATCTAGCAATGATTGTTATTTTGATAGGTTGCACTAAAGACACTATTTCTTCTGATAATGGAACTGATGGTGACACTAATAAAGTGTTAAATCAGCAATCTACAGGAACTTCGGCAAACGATTTATTATCTGATGACCTTTACACTAGTATGGTCGTTGAGGTTGTATATGTGGCAGGTTTTGAACCATCCCAAGCTGCGATAAATAATTTTGTTGCCCTTTTAGAGGCAAGAACTTATAAGCCTAACGGAATTACTATCGAGAAGCGAGCTATCCCTTCACCACAGGACGCCCCATATACAAATCAAAATATTGTAGCAGTTGAAGATGCCAATAGAACCAGATATAATACAGATAATCAAATTGCTGTTTGGGCGTTTTTTGCAGATAATGAGTCTGCAAATAATTCAGATTCGGGAGTTATTTTAGGTACTGCTTACAGGAATACTTCATTTGTTATTTACGAGCAAACCATTCATGAATTGAGTAATAGCCCTTTTGAACCTAATCGTAGTCTATTGGAAACCACAGTTATGACCCATGAACTCGGACACATTCTAGGGCTCGTAAATTTGGGTTCCGATCTACAAAGTGATCATGAAGATACAGAACATCCTAAACATTGTATCGTAGAGAGTTGCTTGATGTATTTTGCAGCTGAAACAGGCAGTGGCATTATGAACATGTTAGAAAATAATACGGCACCACAATTCGATGCACAATGCATTGCAGATTTAAGGGCCAACGGAGGAAAATAAATTTATAAATAGTAACTTAAACAGATAAAAAATGAAAACTACACTTATTATAGCAGCAGTGTTTTTATTCGGAATCCATTCCTATTCACAAGATGATACTAAAAACGAATCAAACACAGGTCTTAAAGGCGGATATAATTTATCGGCAGTCTCCTTTGATGGCGATGGTGAAACTGGCCAAAGACACAGTTTCCATTTAGGATTTTACACAGAATCCTTTTTGAATCCTAACATAGCCTTACAATTGGAATTACTGTATTCGCAGCAAGGTTATGAGATTAGAGAAGGAGGAGGAACTTTTACGCAGAAGCTTAATTATATCAATTTGCCATTGCTATTAAAAATATATCCTACTGATAATTTCTTTTTAGAAACCGGACCGCAATTGGGTTATGCCATAACGCATAAGGAAGAATTTGACAGCAATTTTGATTTATTTGATACGTCCCGAGAGTTTAATCCCAATAGTTTTGATTGGGGCGTAAATTTTGGAGGTGGAATTAAAACGGATTCAGGTGTTAGCTTTGGTGTGCGATATCATCTGGGATTGGGGGATATATATGACGAAGGCAAGCCCAAAAACAGGGTTTGGCAGTTTTCTCTAGGATTTGACTTTTAGACAATAAACCAAGTATTAAGGCTTCAATAATATTTGTTGGAGCCTTTTAGTTTAAGCATTCTTTTTTGATTCAAACCTAGTTAAGTGCCTCTTTATAGGTATTTAAACAGCGTTCACGCGCCTCTTTATGATCGACCATGGGTTTTGGATAGGTCAATTCCTGAAAGTCAGGGACCCATTTGCTGATGTATTTTAAATCCTTGTCAAATTTTTCTATTTGTGTTGTTGGGTTGAATATCCTAAAATAAGGCGCTGCATCCACACCCGTACCAGCCACCCATTGCCAATTGCCGATATTGCTTGCCATTTCGTAATCGTGCAATTTTTCGGCAAAATAAGCTTCGCCCCAACGCCAATCGATGAGCAAATGTTTGCATAAAAAGCTTCCGACGAGCATCCGTACCCTGTTGTGCATAAATCCTGTTTCGTTCAATTCTCTCATACCAGCATCTACCAATGGATAGCCGGTGTTGCCTTCGCACCACAGTTTAAATTCGGTTTCATTATTACGCCATTCAATCCGGTCGTATTTTGGTTTGAAACTTTCGTTGGCCGTATGCGGAAAATGCCATAGAATCTGCATAAAGAATTCACGCCAAATCAATTCTTGCCAGAAAATCTCATTCTTTTCAGCCGTTGCTTTTTTTATCATCTTGCGAATGCTGACCGTTCCAAAGCGTAAATGGGGACCGAGTCTCGAGGTAGCATCCTTGGCTGGGAAATTTCTCGTTTTTTCATAGTCTTGTATTAAGGTAGGAGTGACCTCATATGCAGCGATTTCCTGAGAGGATTTCTTAAATCCAATATCGGATAATGCCATGTTGGGTAGCCTGGTGTTTTTTACCAGATTAAAGAGATAGGCATTCGTATAGAAAATCTCTAATTCAATGGTTTTGAATTTTTCCTTCCATGTTTTCATATAAGGTGTGTAAACCACATACGGATCACCATCATTCTTTACAACCTCATTTATTTCAAAAATGACTTGGTCTTTAAAGGTTTTGAATTGGATGTCTTTGCTGGAAAGTAAGTGTTCTATTTCGGCATCGCGTTCTTTGGCATAAGGTTCATAGTCGCGATTAGTGTAAACGGTGTCAATATCAAAATCTTCAATGAGCTGTTTGTAAATGTCCATTGGTTTGCCATGGTACATCGCTAAACTGCTTTCCCTTTCATCCTGAAGCTTCTGTCTCATTTCTTGTAGCGTTTCAAAAATGAAGGTGACGCGCGCATCGTCTTTTGGGAGTTTGTCCAGAATTTCGGAATCAAAAATAAAAATGGGCATCACAGGATATTTCGATTTTAAGGCATTGTAGAATCCCACGTTGTCATCGAGTCTCAAATCGCGCCTGAACCAGAATATATTGATTGGGTGTTTCATTTATGGGTTTAGGAGTTTAGGAGTTTATGGGTTTAGGAGTTTAAAATTCTAAAGTTAAAGGATTGGAATATGGGAATTTAATTCTTGTATTTAATTTTTATTGTAAACGCCAAAAAGTTGTTCCAATTTTTTAGTTCGGTAATTAAATATTTCCTCCAATTTGGGCTTTACCAATATCGGATGCACCAACTGACCCAAAATTCCGAAAGGGACTTTATAATCGATGATATCTTCCATTTCCACGCCACCATCAATGGCCTTGATGAAATGCTTGTGATGCCAAAGTGCATAAGGACCAAAGCGCTGCTCGTCCACAAAATAGGAGTTTTTAACGCTGTGCGTAATTTCAGTAACCCATTTGGTTTTAATCCCGAGAACAGGCGTTACAATGTACTGAATGATCTGACCTGCAAACATTGGTCGGTCTGCTCCCGAAAGGATATGAAAACCCATGTATTCTGGTGTGATGGTTTTCAGGTTTTTTGGGTCGGAAAGAAAATCCCACGCTTGGTCAATGCTTATGGGAAGATTTCGCTTTTTGTGAAGGTTGTATATTTTCATTTTGATTAATTGTTTAATAAAATGTATGCGTTGAGCGAAACGGCTATGCACAACCATAAAAAATAAGGCAAAATAAGAAGTGATTTTGTTTTCAGTTTATTTTGATATAAAAATAAAAATAGGGCAACAACTATGGTCAAACCTACGATGACAGCTAGTCCTAAAGCGATGAGATGCTGATTGAAAAACACATAATTCCAACTGACATTTAACATAAATTGTAAAATGAAAAGGGCAATCATATTAGCGGATGGATTTTTAACATACAGAAAAGCCATATATATGGAAAAACAAATCATAATGAATGTCCATGCAGCTCCAAAAACCCATCCTGCTGGTGTCCAGGGCGCTTGATTCAGTGATGTATACCATTCACTTTGTGGCCCGTTGTCCATAAGCCAAGTACCAATACCAAGTGCTCCGAAGTTAATAATTAGGAATACAATGAGTGCTATCCAAAATTTCATAATTAGAAAAATTATTTTGCTTGTAATTCCTCTAAAGTATTCAAAATTTCTTGGGCCTCGGCATATTTCTTATCACTTTCTTTTCGGTTGACGCTCGACAATTCGTGCCAAGAAGCCATTAGGTCATTATATTTATCCTGAAGTTTTTCTATTTCAGATTTCTTTTTGAATAGTCCAAACATATTTTTTAGTATTAAGTTTTAGTTTTAAATTCTGCAATTGATTGGTGTGTCTATTGATGTTTTTAAATTTTTGCCACGAATTCACGAATATTTTAATAAAGAATTAATCCATATTTATTCGTGAATTCGTGGCAAAACAGACGTTCAATCTATAATCGAAACCATGGAGTTTAAATCCATAATTAGTTACTTTAAATATTTTGTAATTTTTTTGCTCGTCGGATTTGTTGCGGAATAAAAATAATCTACCAACTCACCGCTGTCATTCACTAAATATTTTTGAAAATTCCATTTAACCGAAGAATCAGAAACACCATTGATGGCTTTATTGGTCAACCATTCATACAGCGGATGCTGATCTTTGCCCTTAACATCTATTTTTTCAGTAATTAAAAATGTGACGCCATAATTTACTTCACAGAAGGATTGAATGTCTTCACTATTTCCGGGTTCTTGACCTCCAAACTGATTGCAAGGCACACCAATAATTTGAAGCTGTTCCTTGTAAGTGTCATGCAGTTGTTGCAAATCCTTGTACTGCGGCGTAAAACCACATTTTGAAGCCACATTTACAAATAAAACATGTTTACCTTCAAAGGATTTTAAATCAATAGATTGTCCAGTTAGGCTATTGATTTTTATATCATATAAGGATCCGGGCTTCATAATTTTGGTGCTTTTAGAATTTGTGAATAGGGTTGCTGCAAAAACTTTAAATGGATTCATAAGTTAAATCTTAAAAGTAACAATACCGCAATCCATTTCAAAAACCTGTCCAGAGATGGATGCTGCACTGTTCGACAATAAAAATGCCGCCATGCCAGCCACTTCTTCTGGATTTAGGAATTTTTTGAGTGGATGACGCTCTGTCATGTTTTCGATCATTTTTTCATTGCGCAATAATTTTGAAGCCAAATCGGTATCCGTCACCGTTGGCGCAATGGCATTGATTCGCAAGTTCGGAGCCAATTCTGCACCAAGTGATTTTACCAATCCTTCGACCCCTGATTTTGAGGTTGCAATACTGGCATGATAGGGCATACCCAGTTTGCAAGCAACAGTGCTAAACAATAAGATAGAAGGTTGGTTACCTTTTTTCAAGACATCCAAATAGGTCTGAATGGATTTAACGGCACCCAAAACATTGATTTCAAAATCCTCTTTAAAATCATCCACGCTCAATCGTGCAAAAGGCTTGAGATTTATACTTCCGGGACAATACACCAACCCATCCATCGCTTCGATCTCTGGCAATTCATCAGAAAGCACATCGCAACTGTGATGTTTTAAATTTTCGTGAGTGAATTCTGGAGTCGATCGGCTGATGTTGATGACTTTATGGGTATCAACCAATGTTTTTACAATAGCATTTCCTATTCCTTTGCTACCTCCAATGACAACTATTGTTTTCATTATCTATTTTTATATTTGAGTGACCAAATGATTTCCTTTCAGTCGTTTTTCAACTTTTCTTTTTATTGCAGTCAAACGCTTCATGATGTCCATGATCTGTTCATCTTTTTTGCGTTTATAGATTTCGTTTAAAGCTAAAATCAATGTTTTGGCTTTCCTTGAAATTTCAATTCTATCGCTTGTGGTAAGCGATTTCAGTTTCACTTGTTCAAATTCGAGTGCTTCCTTGATGATTTCCATGACGTTAGTGTTAAATATAATTTTGTAATTCGGCTATTTTTGAAGGTGTATTGAATTTTCCACCATAGTAAGTTGTTACCGTCGCAGAAGATTCGTCCTTAATGCCTCGTGATGAGACACACAAATGTTTCGCATCGATGATGACAGCGACATCTTCGGTTTCTAATATGTGTTTTAAATCTTCAGCAATTTGATTGGTCAACCGTTCTTGAACTTGCGGACGTTTAGCATAATACTGTACAATCCTGTTCAGTTTAGACAGGCCAATTACTTTTCCTGATGAAATGTAGGCCACGTGTGCTCTACCGATGATGGGCACAAAATGGTGCTCACAGTTGGAGTAGAAGGTGATGTTTTTTTCGACCAGCATTTGATTGTATTGATATTTGTTATCAAACAAGGCAATATTTGGTTTGTTCGCCGGATTCAATCCAGAGAAAATCTCATCGATGTACATTTTTGCAACACGTTGCGGTGTTCCTTTTAGGGAATCATCGGTTAGGTCGAGACCCATCACGTCCATGATTTCTTCAAACAATAATGCAATCCGTTTCTTTTTTTCTGTGTCTGAAAGTTTAAAGGCATCGATTTTCATCGGGGTTTCCAATCCGGTGTAGAGATGATCGTCGCCGATATCATTGATGGAAAATCCGTTTAATTTGTGACCGACTTTTTTGTTTTCTTTTAATAATGTTTCTGTATTCATAGTGTCTTTTTTATGTGCTGTCCTTGAGAACTCATCTCTCAAGACAAAGCAACGTTATCGTTTGGAAATTGAGTTGTTGGTAATATGTTTTTGTCTCGAACATTTAAAGCGTCCTGTTTCAAATGTTCGCAATTTTTCATGTTTTGTGGTACGCCCTTGCACACGTTTTCGCCACATTTTAAAACTGCTGGGTTTCATTTCGCGACGCATCAACGTGATGACTTCCTGCTCTTTCAAACCAAATTGAAATGTAATGGCTTCAAAAGGGGTTCGGTCTTCCCACGCCATTTCAATAATACGATCTATATTAGCTTCTGTTTGAATCATATTAATACTGAAAGCTATATTGTGATTCGTATTTTACTTTTTGATCCAGCAACTTGTCAAAAAAGGCTTTGTTCTCTTTGAAGGTCGTATTGTATCTAAAATGAATGAAACGTCCTTGGGCATGGATACTACTACCGTCGGTTTTATAAATAACCAATTGGTAATACGGAATGACCCAAGTATAATTTTTTAAACCTTTATTAATTCGGATAAGGACACCAATCGGACGCAATTCGAGATTGGCATAATTAACGTCGGCCACTGTATTGAGATACTCTTTCATATTGGGGCTGACATCATCAATCACCATACGTTTAGAACCAATCCCATTCATTTTTAAGGACTGCAAAAAACTAAAAGGCTTACCTACCAAATCATTGATGAGCTCAATATGATCTTTGTTTGTATATGTCGTATCTAATATCATAGGTTAAAGGTACATAAAATATTAGAATGTTTAATCTTTTATATATAACATTAAACAAAAATTAACATATGCTGCAATTCAGGCATCAATAAACTGAAACTAAAATGATTAGGAAAGCTTTCGATTCGGGAGCGTATGCTTTTTAAGGATACGTTGCGATTCTTTTTTTACGGTTGCATTTTTACGAAGATTCCATAGGGTGTCACTGGCTTTTTTACGAGTTTCTTGGATGTTGACAATCGGGTAGGGATAATCGATTGCTAACCTAAAGTCGTTAAAACCCTGCTCCATTTCTGTCATTAAATAGGGTTCATGGACAAATCGGATGTCTAAACTCTGTAATTCGGGAACCCATTTTTTGATGAATATGCCATCTGGATCATGATCGTAGCTATTTTTAATCGGATTGTAGATGCGAAGTACATTCGTTCCCGTTTCTCCAGCTTGCATTTGCAATTGTGGAAAATGGATTCCGGGTTCAAAGTCCAAAAACATTTGCGACAGATGTGTTGTGGCTTCTTGCCAAGGTTGCCATAAATTATGCGTAAAAAAGGAAACCACAAGCGCACGCATTCTAAAATTCAGATAGCCCGTTTCGTTAAGGCAACGCATACAGGCATCAATCAATGGAAATCCGGTTTTACCCGTTTTCCAAGCTTCTTGGTATTCTTCTGAAATGTCTTTCTTTAGTTTGTGAAAGCCTTTGTTGATACTGGCTTCTTCCATGGTGTGCTCCATCTCAAACTTCTGAACAAAATGGGCTTGCCAACGCAATCGCGACATGAAGGCTTCCAGGGCTTTTTTGTGTGGCGAAACTTTTTTTAAGTGATAGGCCCTGTGATAGACTTCACGTATCGATAAATTTCCCCAAGCGATATATGGCGAAATCCTGCTGCAACCTTTTCGCGACAAATCGGGTTTTGAGATGTGGAACATATAATTCTCATAGCGTTTATCAAAAAACGAATCGAGATATTTTAAACCCATACTGCGTCCTCCTTTTTGAAATGGGGAATCTTCCTTGGTCTCTAAAGAAGGAATGGTAAATAATTGTTCCAATTTTTGAACTTCATCAATACTTACTAATTGATTGTCTTTCGGCTGAAATGGTAGCGGATCCATTTCGTAAAATGCATTGCTATTTTCTATCCAGTGTTCCCGATTTCGCAAGCCTCGTTGAATGCCATTGTTAATGTTTTCGTTCCATTGAATGAAATTGTTTTTACAAAAGCGCTTAAAACCTTTATCACGATTGTAGGTCACTAAAATTCCCGTTTCCTGATGTGAAAAAACATCTGATATGTGATAGGTGGTCAATAACTGATTGACAACCGCTATCATATCGGACTTTACCACCAGAATTTTGGAATTATAAGGCTCTAATTGCGAATTTAAATCGACCAGGGATTGCTTTATAAAATCCCAATGGCGTTCGCTGTAATGCGCATCGTCAATCAACAATTGTTCAAAAACATACAGCAAAAGCACCTGTTTATCTGTGGCCAATGCATTATAGATTGCCTCATTATCTTCCAATCGCAAATCGCGTTTTAACCATACGACATGTATGTGTGTTTTATCAGTACTCATCTTGATGTTCTATTATATGCTGTGCTTTCAATTTGATTTGATGCAGGTCTTCTTTCGGCATTTTATCGAGAAGGCTGTACATCATTCCCATTCTAAAATTGTTACCCAAAAAGGGTCGTTTATCATCTAAAAAATTCCAATATAAGCTATTGAACGGACAGGCGTCATTCTCTATCTTTTTTGTTTTATTATAATGACAGGACTCGCAATAATTACCCATTTTATTGATGTAAGCTCCAGAAGACACATAGGGTTTGGTGGCTATTTTTCCGCCATCGGCAAATTGACTCATGCCTCGTGTGTTTGGTAATTGTACCCATTCAACAGCATCGACATAAATACCCAAATACCATGCATCTACTTCATCTGGATGGGTTTGTGTTAGCAAGGCATAATTACCGGTTATCATCAATCGCTGAATGTGATGCGCATAGCCATTATCGAGCGAATTGTTGATGGCGTGTTTTAGGCAGTTCATTTTTGTATTTCCTGTCCAAAAGAAATCAGCCAATTTATTGGAGTTTTGAAGGCTGTTTTCGGATTTAAATTCTGGCATTCGTGCCCAGTACATGCCTCGCATATATTCGCGCCAGCCAATCACTTGCCGTACAAAACCCTCCACTTGGGAAATGTCAATATCGTTTTGATTTGCCCTGTAATAATTTAGAACTGTTTTTACCACATCTTTTGAGGAAATCAACTTCATGTTCATAGCAAACGACAAGCGGGAGTGAAACAAATAGGTTTCATCGGTATGCATGGCATCTTGATAGTCGCCAAAATGAATCAACAAGGTTTCGCAAAAATATTTGAGTTGCTCCAAAGCTTGCTTACGCGTTATCGGATACAAAAATGTTTGTGTTTCAAACCGACCAATCGTTTTTATGTCGGCAGTTGTTAGGTCATTTAGTATCTCTGAAACGTCATTTGTAAAATAGGTGTAAGGAGGAATTTGCACGTCGCCTTTCCATTTATTGCGGTTGCTGGAGTCGTAGTTCCATTTGCCACCTTCGGGTTGGTCTGCAACCATCAGGATATCGTGTTTTTTTCGCATATCGCGATAGAAATTCTCCATTAGGAATTGTTTTTTTCCTTTGAAAAATATAGCCAAATCGTCGCGTTGCGTATAGAAATGTTCGGTTGAATAGGCTTGGTGTTCAATTGCTAAACCTTCGCAAAAGTCTTTGAGTTGTGCATCCAAACGATATTCGTCGGGCATTTGGTATTCAAACTTTTCTATGGAATGCGTGTCGATTAATAATTTTAAATTCCCTGTTAGATTTTGTGTGTTCTCTGCAGCATTGATTTTAAAATAAGCGACTTCATGATTATTCGCTTTTAAATCAATTGCAAATTGACGCATCGCCGCAAAAAAACCGATGACTTTTTGAATGTGATGCACGACATAATCCGTTTCCTGACGCATTTCGAATAGGCAATAAATCACATCTTCTTGATGGTTTTTAAACCAAGAGTGCTTGCTATTGAGTTGATCGCCTAATATGAGTCGCAGTGTTTTCATTCAAATAATCGATTTTGTAGCCATAGGGATTGAAATTTGCCATTTGGATCATAGTTTTCAGCTTGAAGTTTCACGTTGAATTTTCGATCTCTGGGATCGTTTCCAACACCAGCGACATACATCCAATTGCCATAATTACTGTGGACATCATAATCGACCAAAATCGATTCAAAATAGGCAGCACCAATAAGCCAATCAATCATCAGCTCTTTTGCAAAATACGAGGCTACATTCTGTCGTCCGCGATTGCTCATCCACCCTGTTTTTTTGAGTTCGATCATGTTGGCATTTACAAAAGGTTCTTTGGTTGTTCCTTCAATCCAATCCGTAATGTCATTTTCATTTCTGCTCCATTCATAGTCTTTATGGAGAATGCCACCAATTTTAAATAGGTCATTACCATGTTTAAGGGAAATGTATTTAAAATAATCCCTCCAAATCAATTCAAAAACAAGCCAGTAAGTCGAGTCATTTTTATAATAATCTTTCTCAAAGTTTTGCACTTCCCAATAAATAGTTCTAGCAGACAAACTGCCATTTGCAAGCCAAGGGGAAAATTTTGAACTAAAATCCGTTCCAATGAGGCCATTACGGGTTTTTTTATAGACGCCCAATTTTTTTGTTTTGAAAAAATAGTCGTTCAATCGCTGAAGCGCTACTGTTTCACCACCGTTAAAGGGAAATGCAGAATTGGGATGCGTTTCAAAGCTTTCAAAACCTAAATCCTGCAGCGTTGGTATCTCTGTGGAAACATTGGTATTATCCTTGTTTTTTTTATCTGGAAACACTGAAATGCTTCTAACTGTGGCGTGTTTTTCAACGTGTTTTCTAAATTCTGTAAAAACCTTTGGAATTTGAGGAATTTCAATTTTAATATCATCAGGATGATACAGAAATTGATCGTAATATTCTATAACTACAGTCGTTGTTGGAATACTATTTTTTACAGATTCAAAAACCGTTTGTTCCTCTTGGGTCCATTCTTTTTGAAGGTGAATTTCATCAATTTGAAACTCCGAAACAAGTTTCGGAATACAGTTTTCAGGCGTATCGCAATAGGTGAGGAGATTGATGTTATGTTTGGCAAGATTCTGTTTTAAATCGGTGACCGTTTCGATTAAAAACTGTGCCCTAAATTTTTCTGTTTTCTTGAAGCCATACATTGACGATTCAAAATGTCTAGGATCAAAACAATAGATGGCGATGATTTGTTTCCCATTGTTCAACAAATTATGGATGATTTGATTGTCAGTCACTCTCAAATCATTTCTAAACCAAATTAAGGCTGTTTTGTTTTGTTTCTCCTGCATCTTTCACTGCAATATTTAACGGTTTCCCAATTGAGTTCCCATTTTTTTCTCCAAGAAAACGGCTTTTGGCAAATGGGGCATATTTTTTCTGGTTGATGCTGCTTTTTCAACGCTCCACCAATTTGTTGATCATTCCTGTGAAAATGAATCCGTGGAAGGGCAGAACGCTATACCAGTACAACCTGCCTGCCAATCCGCGTGGCCTAAAAGTGGCTGTTTGTTTTAAAACCCCGTCTTCAATCTTAAATTCCAACCAAGCTTCGCCGGGCAATTTCATTTCGGCGTATAGCAACAGTTTTTTTTCTTTCCGATCGCTAAATATCACGCGCCAAAAATCCAAGGCATCGCCTGCATCCAATTCCGACATATGGGTTCTACCACGTCTCAATCCGATACCTCCAAATAATTTATCGAGATAGCCTCTCACTTTCCACAAGTAAGTGCCATAATACCATCCTGTTTGTCCTCCAATAGACCAAATACGATTGATGGTTTTTTCTTCATCATGCACTTCACGTTCCTTGTAATCTTTAAAGCAACCATATTTTGGAACGTTGATATATTTATGAAGACTCTTTTTCAATCGTCCACTGCTTACCATGGAGTCCTTCCAACTAGAAATGATGCTATTTTGCTCAATTTTTTCAAACGCCAATTCTACTGCTGATTTGTAGGTCATGGGTTGTATGTTGAGCATTTCGTTGATGTTGCTCGATTTTCCAACAATTTCAATTCCCATACTATCCACTAACGAAGATGCCAATTTATAGGACGTTGATGTGACGAAATACAACCAATAGGAGGATAGCTTTGGAGTCATTACAGGCACTGTAAGGATATATCTTTTTAATCCCCTGATCTCTGCAAATTTTAAGAGCATTTGTTTGTAGGTCAATATTTCAGGGCCAAAAACATCATATGACTTGTTGTAAAGTTCCTCTCTTCCTTTTGATCGCGATAAAAATGAAAGCACGTCACGCACTGCAATTGGTTGCGTTTTGGTATCAAGCCATTTTGGAGCTATCATCACTGGCAGTTTTTCTACCAAATCGCGAATGATTTCGAAAGATGAACTTCCAGAGCCTACAATAATTCCGGCTTTAAAAACCGTAAGTGCGTAAACATTCGATTGTAAAATATCCTCCACATTTTTGCGGGATTGCAAATGTTTTGAAAGATGCTCTTCATTGGTAATGCCACTTAAATAGATGACTTGTTTTACGTCGGTCGTTTCAAAATAGTCTTTAAAATTCGTAGCGCATCGGGCTTCCAACTCTTCAAAATCTTTTGAAGAATTAGACATGGAATGCATCAGGTAGTAAGCAACATCGACGTCTTTTGGAATGCTTGTGAGCGTTTCGGGATTTAAGAAATCGGCCTCTACAATGGAGATATGATCATCTTCTAGATATGTTTTATCAGCCCTCAATGCATCCCTAACAGCACCAACTACATGATGGCCTTCATTGATTAAAATTGGAATCAATCGTTTGCCAATATAGCCTGTGGTTCCTGTTACGAGAATTTTCATCGTGAATCGATTGTAGAGATATCTCTAGGTCTTTGGTAATCCAGTCGTGTTTTTAATTTCGGAATTGCATAGCCATCCAATCCATTGACGGCTGCGATATTGGCTTCCGATAAGTTGATAAAACCATCTTTTTGTAATAAGGTATCCTTGATGTAAAGTTCTTCAATTTCCCCAATCAATAAAATGGTGTTATTGGCTGCAATGGCATATTCTTCAACATAAGTCATCGCCATTTGTACAGGTGAATCGTTAACGAAAGGCGCAAAAAATCCGTCTTTATAGGTTTCTTCGAGTTGGGTCGCATCAAATTCTGAAATAGACGCATCGTATTTTGCTGATGTGTGATGTGCTTCTTCCAAATTGGCCTCGTGGATGTGATTAATTGTAAAAACTCCTGTGTCTTTGATGTTTT
>JBGTCT010000127.1:0-17454 GCA_041748695.1 Aquaticitalea sp.
CATCTTAAATCCCGTTTTATCTGATACGCAGATAAAGGAAACAGTAGAGAAATACGAAGATTTTCTTGTTTCTAGAGGAGCGAAGATGATATCCAAAGAGGATTGGGGCTTGAAAAAACTTGCTTATCCAATCCAAAACAAGAAAAGTGGATTTTACCACTTATTTGAGTTCACTGTAGATGGTGAAGTGATCAATCCTTTAGAAGTAGAGTTTAGACGTGACGAGCGTTTTATGCGCTACTTGACTGTGAAGTTAGACAAACACGCCATTTCTTGGGCTGAAAGAAGAAGAACTAAATTGAAACAAAAAGCGTAATTATGTCATCAATAGAACAACAAGCTAAAGGAAAAAAAGATGGTGAGATCAGGTATCTAACACCATTGAATATTGATACGAATAAAACGAAAAAATACTGTCGTTTTAAAAAGTCGGGCATTAAATACGTCGATTACAAAGATGCAGACTTCTTATTGAGTTTTGTAAACGAACAAGGCAAATTGCTGCCAAGACGTTTAACAGGAACTTCTTTAAAATACCAAAGAAAAGTATCTACTGCAGTCAAAAGAGCGCGTCACCTTGCGTTGATGCCTTATGTAGCAGATTTATTAAAATAATAAAGACATAACTATGGAACTTATATTAAAACAAGACGTTGAAAATTTAGGATTTAAAGACGATATTGTAACGGTAAAGAACGGTTATGGTAGAAATTTTTTAATTCCGCAAAAGCAAGCTGTTATGGCGACGCCTTCTGCAAGGAAAGTATTGGCCGAAACCTTAAAACAAAGAGCTTTTAAAGAAAAGAAAGTAATTGATGAAGCTCAAAAAACAGCCGATGCCATCAAAGCATTAGACATCAAAATACCAGCAAATGCTGGAACTGGTGCAGTTGCGGGTGCTAAATTGTTTGGATCTGTATCCAATATTGATTTAGCCAATGCATTGAATGAAGCTGGACATACAATTGACAAAAAATATATTGCCATTAATGGCGGTGTTATCAAACGTCTAGGTCAGTATGAAGCGGTTATTAGACTTCACAGGTCAGTAACTGTCGATTTGACTTTTGAAGTTGTAGCGGAAGCTTAATAACAATTTAAGGTTAATAAATAAAAAAGGCTACTCACATGAGTAGCCTTTTTTATTTTAAATTTACTTTATATTAACCAATCCATAATATTTATGAAAAAACTAATTTTAACATTTATCTTAATGTTATCGACTTCGTTTATAATTGCGCAAGTTACTTCCTCAAGCATTAAGGGATTAATCCAAGATGAGGAACAACAGCCATTGCCTGGTGTTAATGTTGTTGCCCTTCATACACCAACTGGAACAGTTTATGGTGTTGCTACCAATTTTGAGGGTAGATTTAATTTACTCAACTTAAGAGTTGGTGGGCCTTATACAATAACATTAAGTTACATTGGCTATAAGGAGCAGGTATTCAATGATGTTTATTTGACATTAGGAAAAACCGAGGACATAGATTTTGCTATGGTTCCCGACAATCAACAATTGGATGCCGTTGTGCTAACAGGTACCGCTGGGACTGGTACTTTTGGTGCTGATCGAACTGGAGCAGAAACAAACGTGGGCCGAAGAGAACTGACGACACTGCCTACAATATCGAGATCAGCATCTGACTTTACAAGACTTGAGCCCACGGCTAGTAATGGCTCATTCGGTGGTAGAAATGACCAATTTAATAATTTTTCATTGGATGGAGCTATCTTTACAAATCCCTTTGGATTAGATGCAGCTACACCAGGTGGTCAAACGGACTCACAACCAATATCTCTTGACGCCATAGATCAAATTACTGTCTCTACTGCGCCTTATGATGTAACTCAATCAGGATTTACTGGTGCAGCAGTCAATGCCGTAACTAAAAGTGGAACAAATGAATTCCACGGTACTGTTTATGGATTTTTTAGAAATGAAAATTTAACTGGTGGAAAAGTGAGAGGTGAAGATGTTATTAAACCAAAATTGGAACAAAATCAATATGGAATTAGTGTAGGAGGTCCCATTGTAAAGAACAAACTGTTCTTTTTTGCAAATTTTGAAAAAGATGAACGTACTGATTTAGGAACAAATGGATTTATACCCAATAATGGTAGCGGTGCTGTCAATGAATCAAGAGTCCGTAGAGATGATCTTATCATGGTTCAAAATGCATTGCTGAATATAGGATACAATCCAGGATCCTTTGAAGGATTTACCTACGGTGCAAAATCCAATAAAGGTATTTTTAAATTGGACTGGAACATAAATAAAAACAATCGATTGGCCGTCATTTATAATTTTTTAAATGCTTCAAAAGAAAAACCAGCTCATCCATCAGCTCTAGGGTTTAGGGGTCCAAGCGTCAATACCTTGCAATTTGAAAACTCTGGTTACGAAATCAACAATAATATCAGATCCGTACAAATGGAATTGAATTCCACATTTTCGGACGAGGCAAGTAATAAATTCCAAATTGGATACACGCACTTTGATGATTTTAGAAACCCATTATCAACGCCTGCTCCAACAATCACTATAACAAAAGATGGTTCTAATTATATTATTGCAGGTCATGAACCCTTTTCTATCAATAACAAATTGGATCAAAAAGTGTTTCAATTTTCTGATAATCTTAACTTTTTTAAAGGCGACCACACCTACACTGTGGGTTTTTCCTTTGAAAAATTTCAATTTGATAACTCTTTCAATTTAGCTGCATATGGAGCTCAAGGTGTATTTTTTCCAACTACAACCATTGAAGGATTTCAAGATTTGGTAGATTCTGGTCAATTACAAGAGTTGTTCAATACTGCAGTTGCAAACCACAGTGCCTTAACTGCAAATGGAGAAGGGGTATCTGGTGGATTTACTTTATCTGAAACTAATGTCGGACAATTGTCCTTTTATGTTCAAGACGAATGGAATGTTAATGACCAATTTAAATTAACTTATGGTGTCCGGTTTGATAAACCGTTATATTTTGATTCCTCAAAAAATGCGCAAGAAGTAATTGATAGAGGGTTTGTAGTCCCAAATATTCAATATTTTAACCCAAATACCAATGAAAGGGTTTTGATTGACAATACTCAATTGCCTTCAAACAAATGGTTGATATCACCGAGATTAGGTTTTAATTATGATGTCAACGGAGACAAAACATTTCAGATTCGAGGTGGTTCCGGTTTGTTTACAGGACGTTTTCCTTTTGTTTGGTTAGGCAATCAAATAGCAAATCCAGATGTGTTTTTCTTGCAGGCTGTTGATCCAGACTATAAATTTCCGCAAGTATGGAGAACAAACATTGGAACAGATTATAAATTAGATAATGGTATTATTTTAACAGGTGATGTGTCCTACACAAAAGACACCAATGGCGCGCACGTTCAAAATTGGGGATTATTGCCTCCATCATCAAATCTAACTGGTGTTGATAACCGACCAATTTATGCTACAGATGACCTTATCAATAATGCCTATGTATTTACCAATACAGATAAAGGTAGAATTTGGAATGTATCTGCCAAAGCCCAAAAATCTTTTGATAACGGATTATATACCATGTTGGCATATAGCTTTTTGAACGCAAAAGATGTCAACTCAATAGAAGCTGAAATTACAAGTGATGCATTCGCAGGTAATCCAGTGGTAGGAAATGTTAATGATGATGTTTTAGGCTTTTCAAAATATGGTGACAAACATAGATTTATTGGAGTTATGAGTAAAAAATGGACCTATGGCAATGATAAATTTGGAACAACCATCTCTACATTTTTTGAGTATGCCCAAGGTGGACGCTATAATTATACGTACGGCGGGGATATCAATGGCGATGGTTCTAATCTTAACGATTTAATTTATGTTCCAACGTCTAGCGAAATCAGTCAACAACAGTTTTCGGGACCAGGGCAGGCTGAAGCTTTTGATGCTTATATCGCACAAGATGATTATTTGAGTGAAAGACGTGGACAATATGCAGAACGCTATGCTGCAATTGCACCTTGGAGAAGCCGTTGGGATTTAAAAGTGCTACAAGACTTTAAATTTAATATAGCAGGGAAAAGTAACACCCTTCAATTGAGTGTGGATGTATTGAATGTGGGTAATCTATTGAATTCAGATTGGGGATTAATTCAACAACCAAATAGTGTACAACCTATCGGTGTGAATGTTGATCCAACGACAAACACACCAACTTATACTTTTAATCCAGACCTAAAAACA
Organism: Aquaticitalea sp.; assembly: GCA_041748695.1. GTDB lineage: Bacteria > Bacteroidota > Bacteroidia > Flavobacteriales > Flavobacteriaceae > JBPOFM01. The sequence goes on from JBGTCT010000127.1 coordinate 4,232, forward strand.
ACGTACAGCTATGATTCTAGTTTGGCATCGAGGTGGCAGGCACAGTTTGGACTGCGTTATATATTCTAATACTAAATTTTAAATCAATAAATTTGCGCTCTGTAAAAACAGGGCGCATTTTTTATTTAACGAACCTCCAATGAAATACACACGACTCACCAAAGAGCAGTTTGAAGAATTGCACCAAGAGTTTATCAATTTTTTAGCGACACAATCCATCGCGGCTGATGAATGGGCAGATCTAAAAATAAACAAACCTGAAGTTGCCGAACAGGAGTTGGACGTCTTCAGTGATTTGGTTTGGGAGGGTGTACTTGGCAGGGTCAATTATCTTGAACATATTTCGCCTCAACAGATGCATCTTTTTCATCTCAAAGAAGATATCATGCAACTCATTGCCATCAAATTAAAAAATGAAAGCATGGATTTGACCACTAACAAGGGATTTGAATGGTTCAGGAACAATCTGTTGGATGATAGTGTCGAATTTTTAAGTGCCAATAAGTCCTATTCTAATGATAGACCGATGGACAAATTTAAACTCATTCAGAAGGGTGCGGTAATTACCAAAGGGGATTTATTTAAATACTTTGAGAAATTGGTGATTAAATAATTCTCTAGCGGATTAAATATAGAGTGCCTCAAAAGATAGAAGGCACAAGTATCATTCATACCGCAGGGACTCAATAGGATCTAATTTAGCAGCTTTTACTGCGGGGAGCAATCCAGCAATCACCGCAACTACAAAGGCGATTGTAAAGGCGCTGAACATCGCCAACCAAGGTGTTGAAAATTCAAAGTTAGCTACTTTAGCAACAATATAACCTATCAATACACCCAGAATAATCCCTAAAATACCTCCTAATTGTCCGATAATAATGGCTTCCATAAAAAATTGCGTGGCAATTGTTTTTTTCTTGGCACCTAAAGCTTTTCGTACGCCAATTTCCCGAGTCCGCTCTGTGACGGATACAAATAAAATATTCATCAGTGCAATGGAAGAGCCTGTAATGGTTATGATGCTGATAATCCAGGCTGCTAGGTAGAGATATTGTGTAATGTCAGCAATTCGGTTAATCAAATCGTCACTGCGCTGTAATCCAAAATTATTTTCTTCAACCGGACTCAATCCGCGAACATTCCTAAATGTCAAGATGGCTTCATCCTGTGCGCCTTCCAACATGTCCTTATTATCTGTTTTTACACTTATGCTATAATTAATGTTGGGTTGCGAAAACAAGGATCGCGCATTCTGAATCGGTATAAAAACCCTCAAATCCTGATTGTTTCCAAAGGTGGATCCTTTTGATTTTAGAACGCCAATTACGGTAAATTTAGCACCTCTTATACTGATGGTTTTGTCAATTGGATTGACATCCGATAAAATCGATTTCACAAGATCACTGCCAATGATACAAACATTGTTATTGTTGATAACATCAAAATAATTGAGGTCACGTCCGTCGCTGATTTCCAAACCCGAATTCTGAATAAAATTTTCATTGATGCCCAATACGGTGACTTCAGGATCCGTTTTTTTGTTTTCGAATTTGACTTCTGCGGTACCAGTGCCAGTAAACGATACAGATGTTTTAGTGTAAGGAGCTTTATAGGTGTCCTCAAACGCCCTTACTTCAGGATAACTGATGATCGGGTTTATTTTTTGTGCTTCACTACTGCTTTGACGTTGGGCTGTAAACTCATAACGCTGTATGTTGAATGTATTTGAACCCATCGATGCAAAATTACCTGTCAGATTCTTTTCCAAGGCATTGACGGCGCTTAAAATGCCTACCAATGCGGTTATGCCAATTGCGATGATTAAAACAGTTAAAATAGTGCGAAGCAGTTGTGATTTTATAGAACCAAAGGCAATACGAATATTTTCCCTAAACAATGAAAACATGTAGTTGTTTTTTACGGTATGATTAATTGTAGTGTAAGTCTATAAACGGTGGATAAAGTTACCAATAATTTAAAATAACTGATGCCTGCCTTTAAAATTTGTGATATTTTTGTAGTAGTTGTAACAATTTAAATAAGATATCCACTTTCGTGGGAAGTGAACATGGCACAAAAACCAAGCATCCCAAAAGGCACACGCGATTTTAATCCGGAAGAAGTTGCAAAGCGCAATTTTATTTTTGACACGATAAGAAGTCAATTTGAACTCTTCGGGTTTCAACCCATTGAAACACCAAGTTTTGAAAACTCCGAAACCTTGATGGGAAAATATGGAGAGGAGGGCGACCGATTGATTTTTAAGATTTTGAATTCTGGGGATTTTTTGAGTAAAGCAGATGAACAATCATATTCAGAAAAAAATTCCAATAAAATAACAGCATCTATTTCCGAAAAAGCCCTCCGTTACGACCTCACCGTTCCATTTGCTCGCTACGTGGTGCAGCATCAAAACGACATCGAATTTCCATTCAAACGCTATCAAATACAACCAGTTTGGCGTGCTGATCGACCACAAAAAGGACGTTTTAGGGAGTTCTATCAATGTGATGCCGATGTGGTTGGTTCTTCGTCCTTATGGCAAGAAGTCGAGTTTGTGCAATTGTACGATGCCGTTTTTTCGGCCTTAAAATTGGAAGGTGTTACCATCAAAATCAATAATCGCAAAATTCTTTCAGGCATTGCTGAAGTGATTGGTGCACAGGACAAATTGATTGATTTTACGGTCGCTTTGGACAAACTCGATAAAATAGGCGAGGAGAAGGTAAAGGAAGAAATGTTGGGCAAAGGCATTCCGCAATCTGGAATTGACAAATTGCAACCCTTATTTGGTTTGTCTGGAAGTTTTGAATCGCAAATGGAGCAACTAAAATCAATTTTGAATGCTTCCGAACAAGGTAAAAAGGGCATTGAAGAATTGGAATTTATACATACATCCATTTCAGGATTGGATTTAAAAACGGCCACGCTACAGCTCGATGTAACATTAGCCCGTGGTCTTAATTACTATACAGGAGCCATCTTTGAAGTATCAGCGCCAAAAACTGTGGACATGGGCTCGATAGGAGGTGGGGGACGTTATGACGACCTTACTGGTATTTTTGGTTTGAAAGATATGAGTGGCGTAGGCATCAGCTTTGGTCTCGATAGAATATACTTGGTATTGGAAGCACTGGAATTGTTTCCACAAACCATCAACACTTCCGTTAAGGCATTGTTCATTAATTTTGGTGAACAGGAAGCTTTTGCCTGTTTGAAAGCCATTAAGGAATTACGCTTAAATGGAATTAAATCCGAATTATACCCAGACGCATCCACGTCCAAGAAACAGTTTGTGAAGCAGATGAATCATGCCAACAAACGAAACATTCCAAATGTGGTTTTAGTAGGAGAATCGGAGCTGCAATCCAATACTTTTACACTCAAAAATATGAGTACAGGCGATCAACGACAACTCAATTTATCACAACTTATAGATGAATTAAGATAAAAAAAAAGCCCTGAAATAGATCCGAGCGTTTTGGCTAGAATTCATTGTATTTATTAGTATTTATTTCACCAATACCTTTTTGGAGATGGTGCCATTTTCTGTAATCATTTTTACTATATAACTTCCCGCACTTAAATTCCTGACCCTATATTCTGAATAACTAGCAGTTTCGACGTTCCTGTTGGTATACACCGATTGTCCAACAATATTGAACAATTCAAAACTTTTAATTTTCTGGCCCATAGGATTGAGCAAAACAATGCTTTCCAATTCATTGGAATAATAAACCTGTGGTTGATTGGATTCATTTTCCGTAAGTCCAAGTGCCGCTCCATCTTGAAATCTGATTTGATAACGTTCCAAATATGTTCCAGCTGGCAGATGGAATGCATATGGGCTGTGTCTTATATTGTGGTAAGTGTTCAATACCAAATCGTGAACATATATATCAATTTCAGCAGGGACATTTTCTAAAAAATCAATTGCTATGGAGTTCTCTCCCGCAGATTTTAATATAATTCCAATAGGAAAAGCGGTATCGGTTGTAATTGTGTTGGTTCCTTGTATTGTGAACTTTTCATCATCTATCATCCAAAACATATCGTCCATTTGGTATTCATGTAATTTTCCGTCATAACCCCAATCAATACCAGCAGTGGCATTGATATCGAGGGTCAGTAACAATTGTCTGTGAATAGTGTTGACCGAATTAAAACCAATTCTGAATTTCATTCGAGTATCTTCACCATCAGGATTGTAATTGGTAGTCGTAATACTATTTTCTTCAGAATTTCTTGCAAAAACGGAGTTTGCAGATCCTTCCTTCATAAATACACGCTGACCATTATTGAATTTTATTGTACCCCCCGCGTCTTCAGCCACAACAAAAAATCCTTGGCTTACAGGAATGTATCGTCCCCGTATTTTGGTTGGAATGCCTCCCGTTCCTACATCAGGATCTTTAGATCCCAAAGATGCTCTAGGTGTGCCTCCAGAAAGATTGAATAAGGCATAACCACCTTGATAGTCACCAAGAGTATGTGTTCCACCCCCCCAATGTTCCCAGAAATAGAGCGTACCTGTTGTAGATCCATTGCCTGCAATTACAGGGCCATTATCTAGTATGAATTTTTGTCCATCAATAGCTGAAGGATATGGATTACCTACCAAATAATCGTTGCCTGCATTTAAGGTAAGATTAATATTTCCATTATTAGGTTTGCCAGTAAATAGATAGTTTTGATCTGTTAAAATAGTGCCAGTGCCTGGACCTTTCATAGTGAAACCTTCGCCGGCCAAAATCGTACCTGTGCTTCTTACATGTTGCCAAGAAGAATAAGAATCATTAGGCAAATTTCCAAATTTCCAAATCCAATAATCAGCAATCCCTATTGGGTTTGTATTTGTACCATTATATCCTGAGTTCAGCCAATTGATGGAATTGCCACCGTCTTTTATAACATTGGTAACTCTATATTTATTGTTATTTGAGGTTGTATTTCTGACACCCACAGGTGAAGACCAATAATTATAGGTGAATTTGTCAGCAGTACCTTGTTGTTCTCTATCTAATTTTCCGCTGCTTGTAACCTCAAAATCACTATCTACTGTCTGAATTAATTGCGATTCGCCTTCCAAATCAAGGGTTCCATTTAATTTTAAGTAATGAGTGACTGTAAGTCCGTAGCCTGTTTTTGAGGCTATATCTCCATTAACTGTTAGTTTATTTGACCCAACCATCAAGGTCAAAACTTTTCTGTTTAATGCGTTCGCTGTTGGTAGCGAAAGGTTGTCTACATCAACATTGTGCGTCGTTCTAACTATATTCCAATCAACTGTTAATTCAGAATTTACTATTGATGTTGAGCCAGGCACGTATTGTGATGTTCCATTTTTCCAAGTAGCATTTGTATTCCAGTTACCGTTTTGTGCTGATTCGTATGGAAGAGGCGCAGTTTGTCTATCGACTGTATTTAAATTTCTCAAGGCACCTTGATTGCCTTTGCCAGATGCATCGTCTGTATTGGTATATGTGTACATAGACATTGGAAAATAGGCCTCTAATTCATTCCATGGAATTGTTGCAACTTCATTTTTGGTAATGGTATTAGGTAAGACTTTACCATTTACAAAAGACCCATTTTCTTGAATTTCCTGATTCATGATAAATCTTAACTGTTCTGGTGATAAGGCTGAATTCCAGATTCTCACTTCGTCAATATTACCTTTGAAAAATTGTGTAGGGGTGAGTTTTCCAGCAGCGGCTATATAAAAAGATTCTGAAGTATTCACTGGTGCTGTCAGGTTTGCTGATTTGTCCAAAACGCCATCAATATAAAGACTTAATGTTGTGCCATTATAGATGGTAGCAACGTGATGCCATTCATTTTCAGGGATGGTCGTATTGGATACCAAACTTTGATTTGTTCCATTTTTCCAAAACATTTGCACTTTTCCCACATTATTTATTTTAAAGTCGTAGCCCCGAGAGAAGCTAGCATTTCGTTTAGAGATTATGGATGCATTCAGGTTACCTGTATCTCTTTTTATCCATGCAGAAATTGTAAAGCCAGTTGGATTAAGGTTTATCTTATCGTCCATATCAATATAGTCAACAAGGCCATCAAAATATATGGAACGCTCTACAATAACTTGAGGGGCATAACCAAAAGTGATGTATTTGGTAGTGTCAAAATCGTATTCAGTTACAAGATTCCCATTTCCATCAGATGTCATTAATCGATAATCAACTGTTGGATCAAAAACGCCTGTATTGGAAATAAACATATAATAACTTCCGGGAGGGTTGATGTTGCGAATGGCATTTTGCGGAATGGAGATTTTAACTGAAGGTATGTCTCCACCGTTTCTATTTTCAATTACTTTCCAAATGCGTTGCATAGCCGTAAATGACACTTCAGTTGTCAGTGGCGGAGATATACCAGCACTCATATTTACTGATATTGTTGAGGCGGAAGCATTTAAGTCTGCTCCATTATTTCCCCAAACTAAATATTGTTTGTCCCTGTTAAAAGTCGTGGTATTATTGTTTATGTTCTCACTATTGGTATCGTAGATGTCAGATAACCCAATTGTAAGTATGCCTTGAGTAGGGCCTTTTGCATCGGTTTTATTATTGACACTTTTTGATTGCTTTTGGATGAGCTCGGAAGCATCGTCGCGACCTATTCCGGCGATATCAAAATTATAACCTGCGTTAGCAGATCTATCCCAGATCACGGTTCCTGCACTATCAACATAATCTTGGCTTGTGCCATTTGCCCCAAGAGTAATCCCATATTTTAAGGCTAGATAGGACTGAATGCGATTGTGTTCTTGAGTTAAATCACCATCCGTTTTTCTGGAGTTATAAGTAATAACTTCGGCAATGCGGCCATCAAAACTTCCATCCCAATATTGGCTTCGTCCCAAAAAGTACCTCGCACCATTTACGCTAATAAAATCGAAAGGATCTGACGTGTCAGTTCCTATACTATTGGCATTAAATAAAAGTTCCATACCGTCATTTGATGCAATATGCCTGAAATTTACAATGCTTATTTGATTAAAATCTGTTGAGGAGGAAATGGAGGCATGACCGAACCCATTGTTGGGACCAGTGGTAGTTCCTATGCAGTAAGAGAGCCGCTCATTCTGAAAACGAGCAGAATATCCGCCATAACCAAAACCTGTGACATCCTCACTAAAGGTGTCTCCTGTGGGATCTGTGCTGGTAAACGTATACAAAGGAACCATATTTGTGGTAATAGTTGGATCTGGCATGAGCACTAAAAAGATATCATTACTGTTAAAACCTCCCGTTCCTTTCATTTCATCGCGAGCTCTTAAGTATGTCATGTCGCTTCCCGAGGTGTTGTTATTATTTTCAAAATCAATAGTCGGGTTGAAATTAAAGTTTCTATCAGCATTATTTCTATACGTGGGCTCTTGTCCAGGTGCCACGACCTCTGCGTCATGACCTTTGGCATTATCCACCCATTTGCTGACACTGGCGTTATTGGTTCCAAAAGTAGTTCCGTTGAGTTTATCAGCTTTCAACCATAGATCCAAATGAGTGGTAATTCCTCCTGGACCATTGGTAGGTAATTTGTATGTAGTGCCTGTAATCGTAATATTATCAATAAAAATGTTGTCGTTGTTATCACTCGCATTGCACCTAATTCTGAATTGTGCCGAGGCCGAAGATGGAAATATGAAATTAGTTTTAAAAATTGTAGCGGTCTTACTATAAAATATTTTAGAGGTTGAAAATTCGAAATCTGCATTTTTACTGGTTACATTTCCAGACACGTATCGAGCGACCGTCTGCCAAGTTGCAGATGAATGATGTCTATATTCTACAAAGAAATGTTCATTAGGTTCTATAATATGAGCAGAGAAGAAAAATTTCAGATCAACCTTGTCATAACTAGATAAACTAAATGCAGGGGAGAGCATAGATGATTTATCGCCCGAGTCACCTCTTAAATTATAACTATTGTTACCAGAATACGACCAACTTGTATTGGTTAGAAATGCATCGGTGCTACCTGCATTGGATGTCCAGCCTTGCTGTCCAGTCTCGAAGTCGTAAAAACCCAATACGGTTTGTGACTGAACTATGCTTGCTGAAAAAAGGAGTAGTACCAGTTGAGCATACTTTATAATTACAAAAGTAAATTTGTTCATAAGCGGTTAGGTAGTAGTTTGGGGCTAATAAATTTAAATCAAAATAACGTAATTTATCCATGAAATGCAAATAAATTCGATAAAATGCACATTAGATCCAATTCTAAACATAAAATGCCTATGATTGTATACTTCAAAATAAAAGCAGCCCTAAAGCTGCTTATCTATAATTGAATTATTATGAAGAGGATTAAATAATTACCTTTTTATTGATGGTTGAATTGTTGGTTTCTACCTTGATTATATAGGTTCCTTCAGGTATATTGCTTACAGGAATTTTTATTTTAGACCCAAAGTTATTAAATTCCTTTTTGCTCCAAGACATTACTATTTGGCCTATAGTATTTAGGAGATGTACATTTTCTACATCGAGTATGGTATCGGACTTTATATAAATTTCTTTTGTTCTAGCCAAATAGCTCACCTGATCTGGGGTGTCAATTTCATTATCTGATAGAGAAAGGGTGGTGTTATCAGAGAATGCGATGTAGAAACGATTTTCATAAAGACCTGATTCTAGCATGACTTCAAATCCAGCCTTATTGATTTGTGCATAAACATTCATTAAAGAATCATAAATAAAAACGTTAATTTCTGTGTCAAAATTCTCTAATCTATTGAGAGATATATTGACTGCACAGGCATTTGTAATATTGACATAAAGAGGATAAAATTTTGTATTCGAATAGGCGCCAACACCTTGGATTACGTAATTTGCACCATCTATAATCCAAAACATATCATTGGGGAACTCATCTGCATTTGATGCATCATATCCATAGTCAAAACCATCGGAGGCTGCATTATCGGGTGTAAAAGCCAAAAGCAGGTGCCTAGTGAATCCTGTTGGGGTAGTGAAGTCCAATCGGACACGTTGTATTTCACTCGAAGTTTGTGAATGAGCTTCTAAATTTGTAACCAATAAGAAATTGAACACAAGCAGGGTACATAAGTAGGTAATCTTGGTCATAAGGAGTGGTCGTTAAGTTTATAAATCATTGGGTAAGACTAAAATAAGTCAATTTAACAAGATATACCTCAATCGGCTTAAAAAATCGTTGAAATGCATTATTCTCTAAAATTTTACGTTATTTCAACGGGTTTTGTTTAATTGGTAAAAAAAATCATGAAACAAAAAAAGCAGCTATTTGGCTGCTTTTGTGAGTGTCAATTTATTTTTACTTAATATTTTATAATCGCTTTTTTATTGATGGTTGAATTAACAGTTTCAACCTTAATAATATAAGTCCCTTCCGAAATATCTGCTAAAGGAATCCTTATTTCTGAACCTGTGATTTTAAAATCTTTTACGCTCCATGATTTTATGGTTTGACCGACGATATTAATGAGATGTACATTCTCAATATCCATTGTGTTTTTTGACTTGATGTAAATTTCATTTAACTCAACCAAGTAACTTATTTGAAGCGGTGTTCTAACTTCTGGATCTGTCACAGAAAGTGTCTCACCATCAGAGAATGCAATGTAAAAACGATCTTGGTAAACGCCTGATTCCAAAGAAATTTCAAAATCATTTAAATTTAGTTGTGTGTACGTGTTTAATAGAGAATCAAAAATGAACACATCCGTATCGGTATCAAAGTTCTCCAAATCTGTTAATGATATTTTGACTTTTCCATTAATTGCCAAATTCATGACAAGTGGGTATTGTTTTGTAGTATCGAATGCTCCTACTCCTTGAATGACATATCCTTGGCCGTCAATCAACCATAAGAGGTCACTAGGGAAGGCATCAATATTTAATGCATCATAACCAAAATCTACACCATCCGTAGCTAGATTATTTGCTTCAAAGGCTAACAACAATGGACGTTGAGCACCTTCAGGAGATACAAAACTCAATCGTATGCGTTTCATTAGATCTTCATTAGTGTCAGTATTTGCACCCTTATTAGTGTTTGCACTTCTAAAAAACAATGAACCATTGTTGGGAGCGCCCGTTACGACTTCCCTTTTAAATGCACGTTGGCTATTTTTAAATAGAATATTTCCACCTGTTGATCCTGCGGATACAAAGAAGCCTTGAGAAACCGGTATATAACGTTCTGGTCTTCTTGTGCCATTGCCTCCGAGAATAACAATGCCATCAGTCGTTTCAGAAGGTGTGGCTGCTTCAAGACCTCCTGATAAATTATATGTTGCGTAACCACCGAGATAATCGGTCAATACGTGCGTATTGTTGTTAAGATAATGTTCCCAGAAATAGAGAGTTCCCGTTATTCTGGGGATATTATCATTTATAAAAGCATTGGCATCAAGTGCTGATGGGTATGGATTGCCTACTAAAGCATCATTTCCAGCACTTACCGTATTGATTATGGTTCCATTATTGGGTTTACCAACAAACACATAGTTTTGGTAAGTACCATCATACGGTGTCGTGTCTGCACCACTACCTTTCATGGTAAATCCTAATCCCGTATTAAAAGGTGTTGAATTGCTTACAAAACTCCATTCCGAATAGGTATTTGAGGGGTTATTGGCATAGGTATGTATCCAACGAGTACTCACTTGAGCTGTAGTTGGAGTAGATACGGCTGTTTTATTATTAGTCCAGTTAATCGGAAAATTAATTGGGTTAGTTTGCGGGACGGTACCGTCAAAAAGAATACTTCCTATGGTGTATGTGTTTGTTGAAATGTTGGTACCTGTCACTGCAGCGTTGCTAGCAGATACGGGCGATCCCCAATAATTGTAGTTGAAAGGATTTCCAGTTCCTTGTTGATCACGTTCAATGTAGCCAGCGCTACTAGAATCAAATAAACTTTCACTTGATTGCGCTGCAGTGTATTTTTTTTGTACCAACTGTGATTCGCCAACTAAATCAACTTTACCGTTAATTTTTAAATAATGGGTAATCCATAGACCTGTGCCAGGATTAGTTTCATCCTGTGTTCCTGAACCCGTGATGGTCAGTTCGTTGCTATCCACTAATAATCCTAACAAGGTCAAATCTCTATTGCTTGATGTAATATTATGATTCGTACGTACGATATTCCAGTCAATACGAGTGGTGCCATCAATACCTATACTATTTGGTGCATCCCAAACATTAAAATTAGTCCAAGTGTTATCAGTTTCCCAATTTTGGCCATTTACACGGGAGGTATAAGGCAGTGGAGCTGTTTTTTGCTGCGCAGATGTAATATTTCTCAACCTTCCTTTTACAGTACCTGTAGTAGAAGATAAGTAACCACACAGCAACTGCGTTGGATTCATTTGAAAATACGCCGATAGATTTGACCATAACAATCCATTTATATCGGACGGAATAATTTCACCCTGCACATTTCCTGCGACCCTAGGGCTTGGAATAATTTTTTGATTCATCATTTGACGCAGTTGATCTTGAGAAAGACCGACTCTCCATACCCTAAATTCATCTATCCATCCATTAAAAAATTGTTTAGGTCCATTGGTTGAAAGGTCATCCATCGCTCCTAACAGTGCTCTGTAAGTATTTGTCATTGGGCGACTGCCTGTATTTTGTTTAATCAAAACGCCATCAATATACAACCTATAAGCTCCTCCAATATAGGTTACCGCAATGTGATACCAACGATCTGTGCTGATTTTATGTGGGGCGGAGTTTATTGTTCCTGACTGGTTTACATTAAATGATACTATACCTGAACTATTGACACTCAAATCATAACCAGAATTATTCCCATTATCAATTCTTTTTGAAAAGATTGTTTGAGATCCAGAAATTGCATTTGGTTTTATCCAAGCCTCAATACTAAAATTTCCATTAGAAAAATTAAAATTATTGGTATTGAAATCTACATAATCATTAGTTCCATCAAAATCAATCTGGTTACAATTTGTAGTTATTACTGTAATGGAACTTGAACATCCAGCAACGGACCATGTTAGCGTATAGGTTCCAGCTTCTGCCGTAAAAAGAGCATTAGGATCATTCACATCTGAAAAAGTTCCACCACCACAAGTGCTATTTTCAGCAATAGACCATACACCTTCTTCACCTGTTCCATCATCATCACAATTTTTACAATTAGTAGGAAGGGTGAATGCGCCCTTATTTGCATTTTCTGTAGCAGATAATCTATTATCATAAGCATTCAATCTTACGGTGTTTCGTCCACATTCTTGACTTAAATATTCTACGTTTTCTCCTGCATAAGCATGAGACACAAGAATTTCTATCAAAGCTGTACCATCTTCATCGTAAGTTCTACAACCATTTATCAAAGCGGTGGTACCATATTGATGACGACCTGGGGCATCTGGCTTAAAGGCAAATGCTACTTCTGTTTGGCCTTCTGCAAATGGTGGCTCATCTGGGTTTCCAATACCATCGGTCCATTCTAATTCAGTATCTACAATCACCTCTTTATTTACAAAAATATTATCCAATGCCCAAGCACTATCATTGGTAGTTCCTGTAAATGAAAACCGGATACGCACATTACCTTGTCCTAGATATGCTGAAAGATCGATTGAAGTGTCATCTGTTTTAAAATTATAATGGGTAGCGTCTGATCCTACAACGGAAGCGGCAGTGCCTGCTGTGAACCATTTCTTAATACCAGTTCCTGGAGAATGCATTAGTCGCAGAGCTGAATAGGTTCCCGGAGCTCCGCCATCAGTTGAAATTTCAATATTCGCATAATCATTATTTGCAAAATAAAAAGCTTGATCAAAATCAAGGCTTGCAGATTCTGCGTTGGATAAATCTAGGATAGGCGTTTCAAATGTAGTGGGAATTGCTCCTTTGTATTGATTGCTGGAATAATTACCATAGGCCATAGCATATTTATTATCCTCGCCACAATATTCAATGCTGCCATTAGCTTGATTGTTACAGGTTTTACCTGACCAATTTCTAGGTTTAGTAGCACTTCCTCCAGCCGTAAATCCACCTGGGTCGCCATCAACCAACCATCCATCTGGATCTTGAGTATTTAACTGCCCCTGATTAAAATCTCCAGATGCATTTGCAATCGTTCCCTGAATTGCCGTAAAATTGCTGGTGGCAAAAAGATTTACATCTTCTCCAAGACAATAATTTGCATCAGGATCTAAATTTGTAATTGTCGGA
>JBGTCT010000128.1:0-21051 GCA_041748695.1 Aquaticitalea sp.
AAAAACTATGTTTGATACGTTTGAAGGTAATGCCGATGGTTGTTATCTGTATTCCCGGCATTCGTCACCTTCCAATTTGTATCTGGGAGAATCCTTGGCAGCAATGGAAGGAACAGAAACCGCAAACGTTACCGCTTCTGGCATGGGAGCGATTACTCCAGTAATCCTGCAGTTGTGTGGTGCCGGAGATCATGTCGTAAGCAGTAGGACTATCTACGGAGGTACCTATGCCTTTTTGAAGAATTTTACGCCACGATTGAATATCAAAACCTCCTTTGTAGATATCACGAAACTTGATGTCGTTGAAGCATCAATCACTAAAACTACTAAAATCATTTTTTGCGAATCCGTCAGCAATCCGCTGCTGGAGGTTGCAGACCTTAAAGGGTTGGCCCTTTTAGCGAAAAAATACGGTATCAAATTGGTGGTTGATAATACCTTTTCGCCTTTGAGCATCTCTCCTATCCAAATGGGTGCCGACATCGTAATACACAGTTTGACCAAATTCATTAATGGCAGTAGTGATACCGTTGGAGGAGTCGTTTGTGGTACACAGGATTTTATTAATGATTTGCGCAATGTCAATGATGGTGCTTGTATGCTGCTCGGCGCTACCATGGATAGTTTGCGAGCCGCCTCTGTATTGAAAAATTTGAGAACCTTGCACATCCGAATGCAGCAGCACAGCAAAAACGGACTCTTTTTGGCCAAAAAGTTTGAAGACGCTGGCCTGAAAACCGTGTACCCAGGATTGCCTTCACATCCATCGCATGAATTATTTAAATCCATGATGAATGACCAATATGGTTTTGGTGGGATGCTCACCCTTGATGTTGGTACTTTGGACAAGGCTAATGAATTGATGGAGTTGATGCAAAAACGCAATCTTGGCTATTTGGCTGTGAGTTTAGGCTTTTACAAAACCTTATTCAGTGCGCCGGGAAGTTCAACCTCATCGGAAATTCCTGAAGACGAACAAAAGGAAATGGGATTGAGTGATGGCCTGATCCGTTTTTCCATAGGATTGGATGACGATATTGAACGCACCTACCAAATAATGAAACAATGTATGGAAGAACTTAATGTTATTTAATATCCAGGTTATAAAATCAATTGTATAAATTTTTAGACACACTATTATAATTTCCATTTAAAGGCCATGACCTGTCCTTTGCAAAAAAATTAAAATATTCTTAGTTGAGATCGGTGGGATGCAGTTTTCTTAAAGGAAATCTCTTTCCATAGGTAAGTTGCCGCCACAGCCACTCCAACGGGCCATAATTAAAATATTTCATCCAGAAATGGCTGAATACGATTTCCAGTCCATAGACAAGAAGCGCAATAAAAATGACGTATATCAATCCTATTTTGGCACCCAATCCAAATCCGACGCCATAAAAAATAAGAATTCCGAGAACGGTTTGAAGAATATAATTTGTAAGTGCCATTCTCCCAGGAGCAGCCAATAATTTTAAAAATCCAAGATATTTGCCTTCTATAAACCAAAGGCTAATTGATGCTGTATAGGCAAGACTCAATGGGACCACACTCATGGCATAGGCAACGGTATCCAACAAGGCAAATGCTTCAGGCAGTCGATGTTCATCCAATGATAAAAAGGCATAGGTAATACTTATTGGCAATCCAAAGGCAAATCCCCATGTTCGAACCTTTTTTAAAACGCTTTTGTTTTCTTCTAATTTGCGATACATTAAATTTTTTCCTACATATAAGCCTAGAAGAAACATTCCGAGTACTTTAAAAATTCGATTGTTTTCCAAAAGTCCCTGGTATCGCCATAAAATTCCGGATTGGTTGTACTTTAAAAGCTCAGAGTAGCTTGTATGGTCAATGTTCCATGTATTCCAATTAACGTCGGTAATACCCAAGGCACCATCGGAAGCCAAAGCCATTCGCTCAAGTGGTTTAGAAATATTCCATTCATTATCTGTGACTACCTTTATTGAATCTATCACAATTGGGAGAAGAATAAGCGCTACCCAAACGATGATTAAATTTCTGTTGGATACGTTTCGAAAGAAGGGCAATATCAAGCCGATCAGTGCATACAACATAAGTATATCCCCTTCCCATAATAAAAGCGAATGGCTTAAACCAAAAAAAAGAAGTATTACAATTCGGCGATAAAAAATAGCAAGTCCCAACTTTTTGACCCTTAACCGTAATAGAATAATGGAAAAACCAATACCGAACAGAAGTGAAAATATACTGTAAAATTTCCCATCAATAAAGATAAAATGAAAGTAGGAGACCCATCTATCGATTGGAGCTGTAGGCATATTTTCCAAAGTTTGCTTTGTTTGAAAAATATAGAGCGAAAAGACTGGATAATTTGCCAAACAGATACCGAGCAAAGCAATACCCCGAAGAATATCCAGAATATCAGCTCGTTCGGACATTGGAACTGGCGTAGGAGAGGTCAAAAGCATGTGCTGGTTTGCGGTAATTTTATGGGTTTCAATTTTTGCTGATGATTTCAATTGCAAGAGGTTCTAAGTTCATTTCAATAAATGGCAACATATCCATATAAATCCGTCCATCAAATCCACCCAATTTATTGACATGGTCTCCCATATATTCTTCTGCGAAATGCTCTATGCCGTAGCTCTCCATCTTTTTGCTAAATTGTAAAGCGCTCTCTGGGATGTGGGGGAAGTCTTCATTTCGACCCCAATCTATTTTGATAGCTTTTAAACTCCGTAGTGCATCCAGATGTGTGTCAATCATATTTAATGGAAAGTTAGTTTCCCATATTTTTTTGATTTCATCATTTATGATTGGTTTATTATCAGCATAGGCTATTGGATAATTTGCCCCAAAGCCAGATATTTTATCGGAAGGCGTGTAGGCTCTCCCCATATTGATAAAAATTGTAGCATAAAAAGCGTCGAAATCTCCATCACCTTCGAAGTTATTTAATATGTCTTGCATATCCGACTCCATCTTTGGGCTAAAAATTCTTTTAAAGCCTTCACTTTCAATCGAAAAATCCTCGGCCCAACCTAAAGCTCCCGGACTTAATGCATAAACGGTGCTAAATACATCAGGGTACATCATCGCAATTTTTAAAGCCCCATTGCCACCCATGGAATGTCCTGTAAGTGCACGATTTTCTCGATTGGCGAGCGTCCTGTAATTTTTATCGATATATTCAATCACATCCTTGGCAATATAATCAGCCCAATTTCCTGTTAAAGCTGAATTGGTGTAAAAACTCCCGCCAAACTTTGTTTTACTATTTGGAATGACCATGATTACAGGCCTTATTTGATTGGTTTCTATGGCTTTATCCAATAATTGTTTGAATCCGAGCCATTGAACTATTTGGGAATCATCTACTCCAAAACCATGAAGGAAATAGATTGTGGGATAGCTATCTTTGCTTGTTTGATAACCAGGTGGCAGATACACCGAAATTTGCCGCATAGGGTCCTCGCCCCCTTTATTGTTTTGGATAGAAGGCGCCAAAAACTGTTTTGTGATGACTTCGCCTTCAAGGGTCGATTGGGCATAATGCGTGAACGGAAGTAATACAAGCAAGAGGAAAATACAAAGTAATTTTTTCATAATCAGTTTTTTTTAGTGTCCAAATGGGAGCATTTCATTAAATTGAAATCTCTCAAATAGCGTATTCAGAAAGAAAATTATTGGCTATCGGTGAATTAAATATATTGTTTTCTCTTTTTGATATCGCTAATTTTCCAAAACAACCAAAAAACTGCCAGAGGTACTGCCCAAACTGCCATATCAGAAACCAATAAAGCCTGATTTTCAGTTTTAGTTATTGAATGAAAAAAAGACATAGCAAATTGATCAATAATTCTCACAGTTACAAAGTATGCAGCACAGATATAACCACTGACCATCATTCTTTGATGCGCAATAACCCTTCCCTGCCTGATAAAGAAATACCCTGATAAAACAAATGTTAGCCAAAGACAGGTTACAATATAATTTGATGGCCTGCAAGGCACACATAGTCCACCAGGAACTATTATAAAAAGAGTGATGATACAAATAAGTGATGCGAGTATATAAACCTTTCCAAGCTTCCGATGAAACTTGGTATAGTTGTTCCTAATGTAAGGAGTGAATTGAATAAGTCCTGTTATATAAACAATTGTTCCAAAATTTATGTGCAGGAAAAACCACAATTGTTTCTGCATCAATGTATCACCCATATATTCAGGAAAGCCATGTTTTACAAAATCAATAAATTTTGGTACAGCCATTAAAAAAAAGAAGCCGAAGAAAACAAGCCAGAAAACCAGTGTGATCATTTTCTTTGTCATGAATTTAAATGAAGGGGATGAAAGCATCTGATCAAAGGATTAATTTTTTCATTTTTCGAAAAGTTATCAAATGAGGTGTCTGTGACAAAAAAGTTTCGAAGTTAAAATTGCAATTTTCTATGTTAGAAATCAATACCGAGAATGGGTGAGGATATAGGTAATTTAATTGGTAAAATTTTCCAAACAACAAATGGTTCCAAATCCATTAAAAATTATCACAATTGAAATTGTTCATCCACCAATAACTTTACAAAAAACAGATATATCAACCAAGGAATACAAAAATCAACCCTCTTTGTTTTTATGGTAAAATCTTACACGATGTTGGAAAACGAAATTACATTGGTTCATCTGTTTCAATTTCTACAACATTTTTCCATTCTCCATGTTTGTTCTTTTTCCTTGGGACTGCCCACTGACTGGTTCATTTAAATGCAGCTATGAGTTCAATTACCTTTATGCATTCTGATGGTCTCTTCAGAAAACCCCAAAAACCTAGCAGCATTATTATAAAAAATATCCTCTTTTTGTTGCATGGTTAAAAATTCCACCGCGTTGACGCTATTCACGGCCACATCAATGGTGTCTGGCCAAACGATTTGGTCGGTCCCGAACATGATGCGCGAGCCAAATCCAGCGTCGATCAATGCTTTTAGGTAATTATTAAGTTCTGTCTGGGGCAACAGCCAATTAAGTACTGAAATGTCCACATATACATTGGAATGTGCGTACAACAGTGCTTTTAAATCCTCCATGAACGGCCAACCACCATGCATGATATACACCTTTAATTTGGGGTATTTGACCATTACGTTTTCGAGCTGTGTTGGTTTGGCATTATAGCTGCGCATACCTCCCAGCATTTCAGGCATAAGGTGAAACCCATTGTTTGGGCCTCCCGGCAAGATGTGGAACCCGATGGGAATGTCCAATTCTTGGGCCAATTCAAAATAGGGTAGCATTGAAGGATCGTCTGCAAGTTTACCTTCATAAAATGGTGCCACTTCGGCAATGACCTCCAACTGCCCTTCCCCATGAAGTTTTCGGAGTTCCTCCATTGACTTGCTCGTGCGACCTATTATAATAGCTTCAGGCGCATCGGAGGTCCATAAATGGCCAGCAGTAACCATCGCCTTCACGATGTTATGTTTGCGCATCTTTTCCAAGGTCTTAATCTTTTGTTCTTCAGGGGAGCTTGCACCCTGAAAGGTTTCCCCCCTTAGTGTTGGCGGGTGTGTCATACCAAAGAGTGGGTCGCCGTCACCATAGGCATGAAGGTGCATATCAATGATGGGACCCTTATATACTTGCGATTGGTTGGCATCGGTGGAGTTTAGGTTCGTGGAATTTTGGCCAGAACAGATTAGTGACAAAAAGACCAAGGTAAAAAAAGTGAAGATTGAAGATTTCATAATGGTGGTTTTAAAATGTTAATGAACAAAAAAATAAAGAAGGCATACGTCTTACGGATTATGCTTAATGTTTGTAATACAGGCATATATAAATTTAAGCATTTTTTAACTATTTTCATTGGCTATCCAATCTGTGATGCAATAAGTTCTTTTTTCAATTTGATTTTTTATCAAAACGGTGTCCCATCAGCCGTGGATTCGTAACGGTAAAATGAGTTACGTTACCTAAATCATCTGGGTAAAACCGCACCCAACTTTCACTTGAAAAATGACCAAAATCAGTCATTAGCCGGTAATCACCGTCAGGATATGGTTCTAATATTTTGTCAGCAATTGTGGGACGCTTCACCACCAGTTGACTGGTTTCATTCAACACCAATGTCAAATAATAATCTAGGTGTTTGCTATAATACTTACCTACAAGTTTTTGCAGTTCCTGTCTTCGAGGCTTTGGATTTTCATATCGAAGTTTTTCCATTTTGATGGTGTCACCATCGTAAGTGTACAGTACTAATTGCGGGGTGGAATCCCTGTGTTGCTGTGAAAAAACAAAGATGTCTGGGAAGTCTGGATCACTAAATGTATTTTTTGCAATTGGCAACAACGCCAAGGTATCCTGGTCATTGTATAAAACATGAAGTGCTCCATTATCTGCTACAAATTTGGTATATCTCTTTCGCGGCACAAAACTTTGGAAAGTAAGGGGTAAGATCCACTGATAGATTCCAGCGAAAGACTTAATTTCTTCAGAATCGATTTGTATGCGTTCTTGTGGCAGTTCTCTTTTTGGGACAACCGGTATCTCAATGCTCATGGCAGTTGATAGTCCCTCTTGCATTAAATTCCATCGTGGCAGAAGGAGATTGCTAAATAACACCAGTGTCAAGCCTTTCTCGGGTACGTTTGCGATGTATGGATAATCATCAACACCCATGTGCACTATGGCATCAAAAGCACCTATTTTTTTTAGTTTATGTCCGAATACATAATTTGTTCCCAGTAATACTGGAATAGGACGTGCATTCTGCTTCAGCCTATTAACTGCGGCAGATATAAAGGAGTTTGGATCAGAATGAGCAGCAGCCCACTTCTCCAAGTCATTGGCAGATGTTAGCACAAAATAATTTCCACCAGGCGATGTTTTATCCTTAAGCCATAAATTATACGTGTTATTCATCCCTATAGTATAAGAAAACGCATGATTAACAATTACAGCTTCTTTATCATTGTGGATACGGCTATCCATCATGGTTAAGGGATCGAAGACTCTGTGCTTCATATATTCAGCCAAGTCTTCGCCAGAAGCTTGTTCCATGATCATTCGCAACAAACCAAAATCGGAATTAGAATACATATAACCTTTACCGGGTTCAACCGATGGAGCAGGCTGATTATATAAAAATTGAAGAAATTGGGATTTGTCCAATCTGTTTGCCATACTTGATTGCGTAAGGGCCAATGTAGACCATTCATCCGCAAACCCGCTGCTGTGATTTAACAGGTCTTGTATGGTTACGGGTTCGCTCCAGGCAGGAAGTGCTGGAAAATACTTTTGCACTTTATCATTAAATAGCAGCAAGCCATCTTTTTCCATCAATGCAGCAGCAATGGAAATAAATTCCCTTCCTTCGGAATAATTTATCCTAACAACCGTATTATGGGAAAATGGCACTCCAAATTCAAGACTTGCCATACCATAGGCTTTTTTCGCAATCACTTTTCCATTTTCAATTACTGTTACCGCAATACCGGGAGTTGTTTTGTTGAAGGAAGAGAAGATGCTGTCTAGCTTTGCATCTAGAGATTTGTCTGTTGTTGTATTTTCAGTGATGGCTTTGCCACTTGTAATCTTATTTTTTTGTGCATTTGTAGCAGAAAACACAAATAAGAATGTGAAGATTAGTGTGATTCTTATCATATTATTTTATTTAAATGGTTATTCAACTTTATCCAACCTATGATGCATTAACCGTAATCTGATTCTGGCAATAAACCTAATGGCAATGAAACATAAAAATTAACAACCTCGCTATCATTTTTTCAACTCTGGAACTGACATATATATATAATCTGCATGAAAACCAGTAAAATATTTAAAATAATTTGCGATAAAAATAGTATGTGATGCCGCATCTTCGTTTTTAGGTTCATATAAAAATTCATCTATTTCCTTGAATGCATTTTCCAGATCACTTAGTGATTCTACAGCTGTAAGCTCTACGTATTTTCTCTTATCCGCACCCAAAAATTGAACAAAAGGATGGTAGCTTTTAATATATTGATTATTATAAACCGACTTTTCGAGGAACTCATTGTTAAGTTTGATAAACTCATTTTCAGCGCCATCCTTTGGAAATGATAAATGATTAACTCTCATATGATAATAAATAGATTTCCCGGTCAAACTAGCATTTACTTTCTTTCCAGGAGAAGTAATATATATTTCATCAGATTGATTGTTATCAAAATAGTTGTCCAAATAGTTAAAATGCACCTCTTTTTTCTTTTTATCATTCCAGTATAAGTCCTCCAATTCTTTATTTCGTTTTTCGGCTTTTTCAATGTCTTCCCAATTTTTATAAATGGAGATAAAAAGCACTTCCGTATTATCTTCAGTCATATAATGTGTAAGAACATCTCTTTGCAGGATATATTCGTTTTTCTTTAATACATTTTCTAAATAGTCTCTCTCTATTTCTATCCATTTGTTGGTAGAAGCATTTTCAAAATTAAGATTCTTGTGCAGCGTTTTAATTTTAATATAGTTCTGATTACTTTGTGCGTTGATTGACAAAGAAAAAATGAAACTGTAAACCATAATAATTACACTTGTGAAATATTTAGCGGTTCTCATAAAAGTTTTTATTATATTTTGATTTTTCGTGAATTATAGTAATTTATCCATTATTATTTTAATCGCCCTTTTTTTTGTTTAGAACCCTTTCTGCATCCCTTTCTTTACCGCAAATTTTCTAAAGTAAATAATATTTGATTTATTTTCCTGCTTCTTCTTTTTGTCTTCAAGTATCTCTTCTGGTGTGAATTGGGTTGCGTAACAAGGCATGATTTTTAAAGCGTTGTTTTCTTCTTCCTGAGTATATTCTATTTTCATATTAAAATACTTGGTATCAACATATCCCAATTCTTCCATATTATAATTTTCAGACTGGGTTTTTGAATAGGCTACATAATACAGAGGATATTTTTCCACCCAGTCTTCACGTAATAGCAATTCAGTAACTGCGGCACCTGTAACAATGTGCTCCGCATGGTGTGTATCACCATCGGGACCGAAAGTGAGAATGAAATCAGGTTTTATGTCAAGTATTTTTTCCTTAAGCATTTCAAGTAATTTTTTATGCTCCTTGAAATAATTCCCCACGCCAATTTTTGTATCCAACCGCTCGATACCCAGAAAAATTGGTTCCGCAATATTCATGATTTTACATGCACATCTAGTTTCTTCTTTTCGAAGATTTCCTAATGAATCGCCGGCAGGAATTTTAGTAACTCTTGTTCCATCCTTCCCATCTGTAGCTATTATGAGTTGCACATTATAACCTTGTCCTGCATATTTTACCAACAATTCAGCAATAGCCGTTTCATCATCGGGATGGGCGAAAATGGCCAACATTGTTTTTGTTTTGGCTGTTGTGAAAGACGCAAGCATTAGAATGAGGAAGGTGATTAACAAAATTGTATGTTTCATTATAAAGTGGTTTTAGTATTTTACATATTTCAATTTTAATAGTGTTGGGAGCGCCGGCCGCCTATCCTTTTGCTTTTTTTGCTCTTCATAACAAAACTCCAGTTCCATTTAATTTTCTGAATCCTTTTTAAATTCCTCAATAACCATCAACGAATCCTTCACCTTAATTGTATAGGCAGTGCCTAAATGAATGGTTCGTTCTGTTGCCGGCCCGGCCAGTTCAATTTCTATCTTGGTATACTTTGGAACTTCATTCTTTTCTGTTATGGTATAATAAACCGATGGATTAAATTTATGCGTAAATCTGTTTGCCTGTATTACATAACCCATAGTCTTTAATGCCGATTCCATTTCTATAAACTCCTGCTGGGTAAGTTGCACATGCAATGATTTTAATTTCTTAAATAATTTAGTTTGTGTAGCTGTGTCCCAGGAATTCATAAACTCCTGCATGGGCAAGCCATTGTTAATAACCGAATCATTAAAACCCCAGTTTTTATATGCTTCGGCTGAATAAGATGTGAGTAGGGGCGTAAAATTTGGCTGAATCGATTTGGTTGAATCTTTTTTTCTGTAAGGCATAATTTCCCCTAAACTAAAATCCCCACCCTCAAACGTATGCTGACTTAAAGAATCCTGATAAAACTTCTTCCATCCAAGCAGCAAGGAATCCGCTTTACCGGGTCTTCTTGTCTGGAAAATCATTACCCCACTTCCAGCTTTATCAGCCCAAAATTCTTTTGCCAGGCTAATATGTAAAAAAGCTTCCCTACCCGTAAGATAAATATCATAGCTGGGCTTTGAATACATGGTGGTATCCTGAGAGAAAACAGCGAATTCATTGGTAAGAAATCTATCCTGCAGAATAGCATGAAATGCTGTGGAATCCAGGATAAGATCAATATGCCCCAGATCAGACACGGGCACAGGTAATAGTTTTTGTTCCTTTTTGCAGGCACTTAAGCAGCAAGCTGTAAGAAGAATTGTAATGATCTGTTTCATAAAAATTGTTTTGATTATTTTCCGTGTTGCTTGGAGATTTTCCCCTACTTTCAATTAAATTCAAACGTCGCCTCTTTCTGGCTGAACGTGATATGGACACTTCTGCACAGTTTTATGATCCTTGCCGACGTTTCTTCTGAAAGTGTAATCTTTATTCTTTTTAATTTTAATTTCCATGATTGTTCATCAACACTATAGTTGATAGCTGGTTCTCCTGCCTTTGTAAATCCTTGCAAATGCTGCTTAAATCCATTCCTTAACAACATGGGTTTTAAAAGTTCCAGTTCTGCATTTGTAACGATCAAATCCACAGACTCAATTCTGTCAAACAACTTATTGTTTACTTCTTATTTGAGTTACCTACATGCTCATTATAAGTTCCACAATGCATTCCACCACCTCCATTATTATATCCTTCCATATCAATCTGTATAATTTTCTTATCCGGAAATGCTATTTGAAAAATGTCCCGCACTTGCTCATCTTTTAATTTCTTGGCTTCAACTCTACCCTCTTTCCAATAGCTAGCCGTTATAACAAGATCATTGGCAATGATAAAATTGAGGTAACTGGTCGTTGCCATTCCTTTTGCCATTTGGCCTGGCTTTATTCCCGGAAAATAATAACGCATCCATGGCTCCATATCTTCGTAGTCAACCTGGTAAGTATAGTGATCGGCCACCGGTATGCGAATAATGCGAAAAGGCCTGCCGTCATAATTTTTGGCATTTTTCAATATTTTGAAATTCTCTTCCATCCTTCTATAGTTCTCAGCATGTATTGAGTCTGTATCCCGTTCATAAGAAGAGACCTCGGCCAGCATAATCGTGCTATCATTGACAAAGCGACAGAATTCATCAATGTGTCCGTCAGTCCCCATGGCATAGTAACCACCCGGCAAAAGTGAATGAACTTCATCTTCAAAAAGCCCCTTTTTAAGCCAGATTATCTGTTTAGCATTTAATTTTATTTTATGCTCTTCTTCAATTCGTGCCTTGGTCCAGCCAGGGTTTCTTGAAAATTCAGTTTGCTCTACAAGTATCAAGACCCCTTTGCTATTTTTTTCTTTGGCACCCCCTTCCCATACAAGTTCAGATTTAGAAAGTACCGGAATTCCTAATTGCGCAGCCATTTCAATGTCAAATTTTTCTCCTGTAATAGTATGATCAGCTGTTTTATCCGGATCCAGACCATAGGTATTCCAGTTAAAATCAATAGTTGCCAATTTTCCCTGACTATTGATTAGGAGCACAGGACTAGGGTCGGTTATGGCACCCGGTGAATTAGCAATCATAAATTCTATCCTGTTAAGATCTATCCCTTCTTTTCTAAATCGTGCTTTAACTGTTTGAGAGGTCTGATCGTCAGGTACAATCATCGTTACCTTGACATGAGGCGTTAATGCTTTTACCATTTCAATAACCAGTTTATCAAGAGGGGGCGTACCACCCATCTCACCTTCCATCCATTGTACCCACAGATATTCCGTAGGTTCCCACTCCGCTACCAACCTGTAAGTATCCCGGGTCTGTTGCTTTTTTGTGGTGTTGCACGACGCAATTAATACCAGCAGTATCGCTGTTAAATAAATGCCTCGTCCATTTTTTGTTATTTTTGTCATGATTATAAAACGTTAGTTTTTTAATAAACATTTTTTCAAACGGGGCAATTGCGCCGAATTAATCAGCCATTCTCTTTATTGCATTTATCACGGCTTCCGGTTTTTCAAATTGAATGGAATGACCGCTATCTACAATTTCATATCTTGTATTATTCCGTGCCTTTGCCCATTTCACCAATTGATCTATCCATATTTGTTTGGATGGTTTTTCAGTCTCGCCCCAGCCTTCAAAACTACCGGCAATCAACAATTCTATTTTCCCTTTGTATTCTTTATCAGATAAATCAGCTTGCTGCATAGAGGCTAGCATAGCTGTAAATTCATCTTCAGAGGCCTGGTTAACAGGGGTTCGTTCTGCAAAACTTTTTGTAAAGTCATCGGGTTGTTGAATAGCCATCTGCAAGTAGGTTTCGCTCTGAGCGGGATCTACTAACAGAATGCCCCTTGTGGATGATGGATAATTGGCAGCAAAAGCCCGGACAAAAAAACCGCCCCAACTCCAGCCTCCTATGATGTATGGACCTTTAATTCCTGCTTTATTCAAAGCCTCATATAGTTCTGCGGCCACCCGGTTGGCCGTACGTGGATAAGCACACGACTGGGAAGATAAATAGCCTGGTCGATCATAGGTGATTACGGTCATGGTCTTTGACAATTCCGGTACGATGCTGTTCCAACTATTGTGATTGCTGTTGCCCCCTGCCTCCAATACTACCACAGGTCCGTTGGTGCCGGTTTTATACAAAACCATTTCATGTCCATCCACTAGTACCCGTAATGTATCGGACTTTACCAGCATGCTGCTGATCATCGCTTTTGCACGGTTATTTGTAGAATCCAATGCAATGGATTTTTTATAGTTTTCAATTGAAAGTGGGTGATTGCCTGCACGCATTAACGCTTCGGCATAACTATCATATACATTGGAAGAATTGGGGAACTGCTTTGCATTAATTTCAAACATTTTTAAAGCGTCTCCCACATTTTTATTATCGTTCAGTAATTGATAGCCCCATCTGTTGATCTGTCTTTCGGCACCAGAATAATCAAATTGCTTTTTTGCAACTGAGTCTAATCCCAGATAAAATTGAAATGCATCGTTAACAGAGCCGCTTATTATTTTTTGCCGCAACGAGTTGGAAAAACTATTCTTCTTTTCCGTAAAGGGCAAATCATACAAAACAGCAATGATTTCCTTGAGCAAAGGTTCCACTGCGCCTTCCGTATTGTCAAGTAATGCAATAAAATAGCCATCTTCCGGAAAACGGGCCAACTCGGAAAGAAAACCATTGATGCCACCACTATGCCAGATCATTGTTGCTTTTTGGGTGGAATCTGATCTTTCAAAATGTTTTACAAACCATCCATAAGCCACACTGTCTTTGTCGTTTTTAAAAAATGGTGTTTCCTCCATTTTTAAGTAGCCTGTAAATAATTTGCGGTACAATTCCTTCGGAAGTAATTTGCCAGCACTTAATGCTTCGTTCCATAGATAGAGGTCTTCAACGGTGGAATATATTGAACCGGCAGCGTAAGGCAAACCCATATCAAGATACTCTGAATTTTCATATCCATCCATCTTTCGAACATAACCTGCGGCACGATTGCTAATCAGTTCTTTACTTCTGTCATAACCAGTATGCTTCATTCCCAGAGGCTTCAGTATACGTTCTTTCAAAACTTCTGTATAAGGTTTGTTAGTAACAGCCTCAATGATGGCTCCCAGGATAAAATAACCCGAATTACTATAGGAAAATTTTGTACCCGGCTTAAACTCTAAATCGCCACTACAATAAATGCGTATGAAATCATTCACTGAAAAATGGAGTTTACTGTCGTTCCTAAAAAAATTATCATTATCTGTATAATTTGGTAAACCCGAAGAATGTGTTAGCAGATGATGAACTGTTATACTGTCGCCGATTTCTTTGCGGTAATTGGGCAGATATTGGGTAATCGGCTCCTGTAAATCAATTTTTCCTTCATACACAAGTTGCATAATGAGCATGGAAGTAAACTGTTTGGTAACGGAACCCACCCTGAATTTTGTTTGGGTTGTATTTGGAATGTTCCATTCCATATTGGCCATACCTACCGCATTTTTATAGACCACCTTTCCTTTTTCAGCCACCAGCACGGCCCCATTAAATAATCGCTGATCGGCATAGTGTTTTACCAAAGCATCTATTTTTTCTGCTTTACTTTGAGCAATTGCAGAAAGGCAGGTTAAAAAAATAGCGGTTAATACCAGGATTTTATTTTTTATCATAATCAGCATATTTAAATACAAAAAGAATTTATGAAAAGGACTCAGTTACTTTTTATCTTATTTATTTCAGTTATTATGTCACTGGTTTTAAACTGAATTTTATCCCGGTTTTTTATACATTCCATGTTGGTCATTCCGAAGGGATCAATTAAAAAATCAGCAACAAGGTTTCGGATACAATAATCAGCATGAATAGCAGCATGAGATCCAGCCTGCACATAAATTAATATTGAATTGGGCAATGTTTAACCTCATGATCAATTTTTATTTTAATAATATAATTCCAATAATATCTTTTATTAATCCTTGAATATGTAAGATGTATGTAAATGAGCAATCTTCCACACATTGTTTTCATTCACCATCACCAAAGTTCGACGGGCTACGTATTTTTCACCGGTTCCTAAATGAAATGTCACAATAGCTGTAGTGCCAAATACCTGTATCAAAACATCTTTTGGGTTTATATTCAGTGTCAGTGTATTTGCTGCGTCTTTAAATTCGGGAAAAAGCTGCAACCATGTATTTTCGATCTCGTTGATTCCGGATCTACGATTAGCATATTCCCAATCAGGAAAAAAAATAGTTGCATCGCGAGTAAACGAATTTCGAAAAGCTTCCCATGACAATGTATTGAAAGCATGCACAAAATTGTCAACAGATTTTCTCACATTCACCGAATCGATATGTTGTGCTGACACGGTAACGCTTGCACAAAATATCAATAAGCTAAAAACTACTTTTATTGAAGTATGCTTCATAGAATTTTTTGACTACCAAGTTTAATTTTTATAATAATTTGTTAACCCTGCACAACCCAATTACTTAGTTATATTAAAAAAATAAGACACTGCAACCCACAGTAACTTTGTTTTGGCTGATTAGGAACATTACTTTTCTATTTTTAATTTTTTATTATGGGTTTTTTGGATTAACAGCTGATGAATGCTCCGAAACCATTTTCCACTTCCCGTCGCGATAGATCCAAGTAGCTGTATAGCGGCCCGATTCCATAAATATTTTTCCGTTGTTGGTGCCTTCAGATACAAACTTTCCGGTTTCTACTGCTGTATTTCTATAGAGCCTGAAGTTTTTATCGGTAGTATTGATTTTTGTGAACACAAGATCGGGACTGGTCATTTCTGCGATGGACTCTTTGGCGGTTTTGACATTCCCGCTTGGGTCTGTCGAGATATAATCGTCAGCAAACAAAGAGGAGAATAATTTAACATCCTTGCTCATCAAAGCGTTGTCATAGTCCTCACTTGCTTTTTTAAGTTGATTTTCTAATACAGTTTTGTCATGAGGTTTTTCACTGACATGTTCTAAAATCACTTTCCATTGATTGTTCTGTCTTTCAAAAACTGTAGTATATCTGCCAACGTCATTATGCTCCTCCCCATCTGGATCGCCAAGTGTTTTGGTTCCTGAAAGCCATCTTCCGGTAACGATCGCGATATCTCCATTGACCTTTACATCCAGGCTGTCGCTGGATGCACTGGATAAAATGTAGGTTGGTTTCTCTTTTTCATCCCGCATTTCTTTTAAAGCTTCATCTCTGTAGCGTATTCTTCCATCTTCTGTCAAAAATTTATAGTCTGATGCAAATGTCTTGTCAAAAAAATCGACATTGTTTTCCATAATGGCATTGTCATATTGGGCAATCAGATTTCTGATTTCCTTTTCGTCGTTTGCATTGTTTTTGGAACAGTTGAAGCTAGTAAAGAGCACTGCAAGGATACAGCATAGTTTTAGTGATTTCATAATAGTTGTTTTTTATCGGTTAATTGAATATCCCTATCCCTATGTTTTGAAAAATCAATTACTTGTCATTTTCAAATGGCAAAAAAATTGATTTGTTCTTTAATGTAAATTTGTAACTTATTAATTTGAAGTTCAATACCGAAAATGGGGGAGACAAAATCCCCCTTAAATGCACCCTAAACCCCGAAGGGGTAAGTGAAACTCAAAAAAACGAGAATTAAATCTAAAAAATAGAATTTTGAACTTTGAAGAAATAATAGAATGATAAACCGTCGATACCTTTAGTCGTGCATCTTAAGTCTTACAGTACGATGCTAATATTAGACCAGCCTTTCCTGAATGGCTTTTGCCACGGCTTCGGTGCTGGAATGCACATGAAGCTTGATGTACATATTTTTCATGTGGGTTTTTACTGTTTCCACAGAAACCAGCAATCCATCAGCAATCATTTTATAACTTTTGCCTAGGGTCAATTGATATAACACCAGCTTCTCTTTTTCCGTTAGATTGTAGTCCTCCGGGATTGATGGTAATAGGTTGCTTTGGAATAATTGCAGTACACGACGGGCAATGCTTGGCGTCATCGGCGCACCACCACTATGGGCGTCCTTCAATGCTTCTATATATTGACTTGGAGATGCTGATTTTAAGAGATACCCGGAAGCACCTGCGCAAATGGCCCTGAATATGGAATCATCGTCAGAAAAAACTGT
This sequence comes from Aquaticitalea sp., assembly GCA_041748695.1. Taxonomy (GTDB): domain Bacteria; phylum Bacteroidota; class Bacteroidia; order Flavobacteriales; family Flavobacteriaceae; genus JBPOFM01. Next base: position 16,804 of record JBGTCT010000128.1, read on the forward strand.
TTGCATGAGCACCTGAATGTCCGGAAAATTTGACTTGATGATTTTTGTGGCCTCAATTCCCGAAATGCCAGGCATCTCAATATCCATCAAACAAATATCGCAATCTGTTTTCGATAATTTTTCAACAAGGTTTTTGCAATTGGGGAATGCACCTTCACAATGAAATTCCGGTGTGGATTCAATCAATAGCTGCAGACTTTCGCGCAAATGGTTGTTATCTTCAAAAATGCAGATGTTCATCCTTTAAAAAATTATCTACAATGATAAGGTTGCTTTTTTGATTTTGAAATACCGAATTTGGGGGAGTTGATCTTAAACCAATGGAAAACTCAAATTAATTTTTGTGCCCATTTCCGGCACTGAAATTATCTTGAGTTCCCCTTTCAACTCTTTTGCCCTACTCTTCATATTGTCAAGGCCGTTCCCCTTTAAAACTGTACTTTCATTAAATCCGATACCTTTATCTTCTACATGCATGATCAGCAACTTATTTTGTGTGATGATGTCAATTGTCAATTCCTTTGCATTTGCATATTTGATGGCATTGTTCACCGCTTCCTTAAAAATGAGGTACAGATTTTTATATTGTTGCATGCTAAGGTTAAGGCTGTCCAAATCATTTGCCGAAAACATATATGACACATCACGGCTCATGCACAGATCATGTACATATCGCTCCATTCGATTTTTCAGCCCTTCATTTTCTGTAGGTTTGAGCATCCAGACAATGTCGCTCATCTTATCCAAGGTTTCATGTGCATTTGCACTTACTTTTTTTAAAATCTCCTGCTTATTTTTATAATGGTCTTCACTTGCCATTTGGCTCAACATGTAGATACTGCTCAAGGATCCACCGACTTCATCATGCAGATCAGCCGCAATCTGGTTGCGCAATTCTACCTCCTTCATTTTCTGTTTTAGCTTATTACGGTATATCAACATCCAAAGTCCCAGACTGATAAAGAGAATTGCCAGTCCCAAAAGGACTAACCAAATGCGTTGCTGGCTTAATTTTTCGGAATTTATGATTTTATCCTTTTCAAGGAGGGCTATCTGTTTTTCGTTAGCGGCTTTATTGTATTTTTCCTCAATAATTTTGAATTGGGTTTGAAGCTCGCTATTGCGAATGCTGTCACTCAATCGCGTATAAAGGTTTGTGTATTCTAGAGCTTTGTCATATTTTTTCAGGTTGGCATAATAGGATGCCAAGTTTTTGTAACCAGCAGCCTGTTTGCTTACAGCTCCACTTTGCTTGAAGGATTGGATATTCTCTATGGCGTTTTTTTCCAAAGTAGCTTCTTTGGTCTTGGCTTCTTTAATTGCCAATAGTTCCAAATTGGCACTGAAAACCGACGAACTGTCTCCCATTTTTTTTGCCAATGCCTTACTTTTTTCATAGTACGACAAAGCTTTGTCAGATTCATTCTTAAAATTAAATACTTTTCCCAAATTGAGATTTATCTTAACTTCCTCTGTCGATAATTTCAATTCTTGGCTAATGGCAAGTGCCTTTGAATAATGTTCCAGCGATTTGTCGTAATTTTCCAATCCCATATAAATCCGACCCAACGATTGCTCCGCATTTCCGAGGCCGCGCTTGTCCTGCATTTCATTTTTGAATTTTATTGATTTTTTGATATATTGAATGGCCTCTTCAAATCGATTCAATTCTATATAGCATTCTCCAATGTTTTGATAACAAAAGGATTGTCCTTTTTTGTTTTTTGTTTGTTCAAACCCTTTTAGTGCTTTTAAATAGTAAGTTAGCGCCATATTAAAATCAGACAATCCAAGATAACTGTTGCCGATATTTATGGCCTGACCAGATGCCGATAACAAATCAGCATTATTATTGGCAATTTCGTAGGCTTTGATAAAATTTGGGAGCGCCTCTTTGATATTGCCACTTTTCTTGTAAAACAAACCGGCGGTTGAATGATAATTTGCTTTAACGATTTTTGCGTCTTCACCAACTGCATTGTCCGCAAGCTCCTTTGATGCGTTCAGGTAAATTGACGCACTGTCCATCAGACCTTGATTTTGATTTATGCTCGCAAGTTGAGCGTAGGTTGAACTCAAGGAGCGATCATTCTGCAATTTTTTTCCTAAATATTTTGCCTTCCACAAATAGAATTTCGCCTTTTCAACATCAGTTCTCACATACTCTATAGCGATAAGATTCATGGTCTTTAGCGTTTCGGTATCTTGATTGCCAGATGCAATTACCAATTTAAGACTATCAATTTTGGATTGTTGCGCCATACAAAAAAATGTAGGCAAACACATTGCGGAGAGAAAATAAACACAAATTAACTTCATAAAATTCTGTTGTATAAATTCTTGCAATTAAAGTTACAGATATTTCTGATGCGATTTTCAAATTTGCATACCTTTTCATAAAATCGTAACATTACGCATCTAAAATTATCCTAACTAATGTATCCCAATGGAAAGTAAAGACATCAAACCAAGAATCCCACAAGATGAACACATTGTTGAAAACAAAGAGCTGAATATTTGGGAAGCTCTGATACCTGTTTTTGTATTGGTAGCCATGTTGGCTTACAATGTGTTTACTTTTGGTGACGAAGCCTTATCAGGTTCAAATCAATTCATTTTATTGCTGGGTGGTGGTGTTGCTGCGATTGTGGGATTTTTTAACAAAGTGAAGTTTGATCAGATGATGGATGAGGTCGCCGAAAACATCAAGTCTACTGCTGGTGCCATTCTTATTTTACTTATGGTTGGTGCCCTTGCCGGAACATGGCTCATAAGTGGCATCATTCCTACCATGATTTATTATGGATTGCAAGTTTTAAATCCGACAATATTTTTAGCGGCCTGTGTCATTATTTGTGCTGTGATTTCGGTTGCCACTGGCAGCAGTTGGACTACTTCGGCAACGGTTGGTATTGCATTGATTGGTATTGCCGAAGCTTTGGGCGTCCCTTTAGGTATGACAGCTGGTGCGGTCATTTCTGGCGCTTACTTTGGTGATAAAATTTCTCCCATGAGTGATACCACCAATCTGGCACCTGCTATGGCCGGTACAGATTTATTCACGCATATTCGTTACATGCTTTATACAACGGTCCCAACCGTAACCATAACTTTGATTATTTTTATTATTATTGGATTGAATCTAGAGCCAAAAGGCGCAGCAGATACGGCAGTGATCTTAACAGCGATACAATCCTCCATCAATGTGAGTCCTTGGTTGTTTGTGGTGCCTGTACTAGTAATCGTTTTAATTGTCAAAAAAACACCACCGCTTATCGCACTCTTGGTTGGTACACTTTTAGGAGGTGTTGCCGCCTTGATTTTTCAGCCGAATATCGTTACCGCTGTTGGTGGCGGAACCACCCTCGACTTTACCACAGGCTATAAAGGGATCATGAATGCCATTACTGTTGAATCTTCAATCCCCACCGAAAATGAAGCGTTGCAAGGCCTATTTACTGCTGGTGGCATGAGCAAAATGCTCGGTACCATTTGGCTCATCCTTTGTGCCATGGTGTTTGGAGGTATTATGGATGCCATTGGAGCGCTTGCAACCATAAGTAAGGCCCTATTGAAACTCTTCCATACAACCTTTGGATTGTTTGCAAGTACCGTTGCGAGTTGTTTGGCATTGAATGTTACGGCAAGTGATCAGTATTTGGCAATTGTTGTTCCTGGAAAAATGTATGCCCAAGCGTTTAAGGATAAAGGTTTAGCTCCAGAGAACCTTTCTAGAACATTAGAGGACAGTGGGACGGTGACATCCGTTTTAGTACCTTGGAATACCTGTGGTGCGTATCAAAGTGGTGTTTTGGGAGTCGATACGTTCAGTTATGCAGGCTATGCATTTTTTAACTGGATAAGTCCGTTTATGACGTTATTGTTCGCAGGATTCCGAATAAAAATAAAAGAGTTGAGAGCGCCTTAAAATTATTTCATTATAATTACTTCCAATTAATACCAACTTACTATCAATCCTCTTCAATTTTTGAGATATTCTTAAAAATCCGGAGCTGTCTTTGACGTCATTTTCTTACCCTATTTTGTTATTGGTTTATATAATTGCCATCTATCGTGAACCCCTACCTTCATGACTATCTTTGCAGCATAATCAATAATCATAAAAATAAAAAATACATGACATTAGTAGGAAGAAAATTTCCAGATTTAAACGTTGACGCAATGAATGAAATGGGTGACACATTTAAAGTGAACATCCTTGAAGAAGCCATTAACAATAAGAAAAAA
>JBGTCT010000129.1:0-6847 GCA_041748695.1 Aquaticitalea sp.
ATCATAAGAGTAAATTTATTTCAACGAACCATTACATCTGCTTATGGAGTTCAGTCAACGTGACGACAACAACAATCAATCCCTGACCAAATTTGAGTCAATGCTAAAAACAAACAATGTTTTGTTTTTTGATTCAGGTGAGTTCGAAAACATTATCTACCATTATCTCGAGATGGGCAAAATTGCACTCGCAAAAAAAGCCATTAAAATGGGGCTGGAACAACACCCAACTTCTGTAAACCTCAAGTTATTTCAGGTAGAAATTTACGTTTTGGAAGACAAATTGCAATTGGCCGACAAACTGCTTGATGTGCTCTATCTTTTGGAACCTACTAACGAAGAAATTTACATTCAGAAGGCAAGTATCCTTTCAAAGCGCGACGAGCATCAAAAAGCAATTGACACATTGATGATTGCCCTTAAACTCATTGAAGAAGAGGAAGATGAAGCCGATTTGTATGCTTTGATTGGAATGGAATATTTATTTTTGGATCAGTTTGAGAATGCCAAAAATTACTTCGTAAAGTGCCTGGATCTCGACAATGAAGATTATTCTGCACTTTACAATATCATTTATTGTTTTGATTTCTTGGACTTGAATGCGGAAGCAATCGATTTCTTGAACCAATATCTCGATAGCAACCCATATAGTGAAGTGGCTTGGCATCAATTGGGACGGCAGTACTTTACCATGAAAGATTATGCGAAAGCATCGGCAGCCTTTGATTTCGCCATTATTTCTGATGACACCTTTGTTGGAGCGTACCTCGAAAAAGGAAAAGTGCTCGAAAAACAGAAGCAATACTGCGAAGCAATTGAAAACTATAAAATCACCTTGGCGCTCGACGAACCAACTTCTTTTGCATTATTGCGTATTGGCAGTTGCCACGAAAAATTGGGAGATTTTGATTTGGCTGTGCAATATTATTACAAGACCGTCCATGAAGATCCGCTTTTGGACAAAGGATGGATTGCCATTACCAAATTTTACAACAAACAGCAAAATTATCCAAAAGCGCTCTATTATATCAATAAGGCCATCAACATTGATAACGAAAATGTGCTTTATTGGAAATTGTATGCGCAAATCAATCATCGCCTTAACTTTTTAGAAGAAGCCGAACGTGGTTACAAAAAAACACTTGATTTGGGCAATTATGAGCTAGATACTTGGTTGTCAAGGGCGGACATTCTTGTCAATCTTGGAGAATATGAAGCTGCTGCACTCAACCTAATTCAGGGAGCCGAATTTTATCCTGAAACCGCAGAGATAGAATACCGTCTTGCTGGTATCTATTACACCCTACTTGAAAGGGAAAAAGGCTTTTACCATCTAAAAAATGGTCTGCTGCTCAACCCGGAATTTGATTTTATCATCGACGAGTTATTTCCGATTATTGCGAAACTAAAATCCGTGAAGGATATTATTTTAAATTCTAAAAAGCAGTCCAGCTAAATTTGTATATCTTTAGCCTTCTTATCATAAAAAATAGAATGCAAAGACGTTTTTTAGATTATTTTGTCATTTCCTTAAAGGGAATTGCCATGGGAGCTGCTGATGCCGTTCCTGGAGTTTCTGGAGGCACCATCGCCTTTATTTCCGGTATTTATGAAGAATTGATTGACACTATTAGCGGTGTCAACCTATCCTTATTTGCAACCTTAAGAAAAGAAGGTTTTAAGGCCTTTTGGAAGCAACTCAATGGAAATTTTTTGGTAGCACTATTCATTGGTATTATTATCAGTTTCGTCTCCTTTATGCGTTTGGCAAAATACCTGATTGAAAATCATCCCATCCTTATTTGGTCCTTCTTTTTTGGTCTTATCGTTGCCAGTGTATATTTTGTAGGCAAGCAAATAAAAAGTTGGAATCTTGCCGCTATAATCATGTTTATCGTTGGCGCTTTGGCAGCTTATTTCATCTCTCAATTGCCGTCCATGGCGAATAACGATAACTCCTTTTTCTTGTTTTTTGCTGGTGCTCTGGCTATTTGTGCCATGATTCTGCCGGGAATTTCTGGAGCTTTTATTTTAGTTATTTTAGGAGCTTATAAAACCTTGAGTGATGCCTTACACGATTTTGACTTAAAGAAAATCATCATTTTTGCTTTTGGTGCGTTGGTGGGCATCTTGAGCTTTAGCCATATCTTAAAATGGTTGTTTAAAAATTATCACAATGTCACTTTGGCTTTGCTTACCGGATTTATTTTTGGTTCCCTCAACAAAATTTGGCCTTGGAAAAAGGTACTGACCTGGACCACCAATTCTGATGGGGTTGAAATACCAGTCGTCGAGAGAAGTGTATGGCCTATGAATTATAATGGCGACCCTCAACTTGTTTTTGCCATTGGCTTGATGATAGCTGGTTTTTTGACTATTTTCATCCTTGAAAAAATAGGAGACAAAAAAAACTAACATGCAAAGTACCCGATCATTTGTGGACCGATTATTTCTCGTCATAAAAGGACTGGGAATGGGAGCTGCAAACAAAGTTCCTGGCGTGTCTGGTGGCGTTGTAGCCTTTGTTGCGGGCTTTTATGAAGAGTTTATTTATTCGCTGCAAAAAGTCAACAAAACAGCCTTTAAATTATTGATTAATGGAAGGTTTAAATCCTTCTATCACTATATCAACGGGAAATTTTTAAGCTTGTTGTTTTTAGGAATGGTGGTGAGTTATTTTAGTGTCTCTAAACTCCTGGATTATTTTTTAGTACACAATGAACTCTATGTGTGGAGCACGTTTTTTGGAATGATCATTGGCTCCATTTATTATATCAACAAAGACTTTAAAATTTGGAATTATAAAACCATCCTTTCGCTTGTCATTGGAATTGTGATAGGTGTTGGTATTAGCTTCTTAGACCCAGCAAAGGAAAATGACAACCTTTGGTTTGTTTTTTTCTGTGGCATGATCAGTGTTTCAGGAATGACATTGCCTGGGTTTTCAGGTTCGTTTATTCTTATCCTCTTAGGGAATTATGTATTGTTGCTGGTTGATTCGGTCAATGCGCTTTCTGACACGTTTTATGAAGTTTTTAGTGGCGATTTCAGCTTTATAGATAATGACCCTCGCTTAAGACTACTACAAGTTTTATTGGTTTTTACGTTGGGATCGGTTGCTGGTTTGGTGACGTTTTCGCACATCCTAACCTATATCTTCAAACATTATAAAGATATTACCATAGCTGCAATTATCGGATTTATTGTAGGTAGTTTGGGAGTTGTTTGGCCTTGGAAAAAAACAATCTATCATTTATCAGAGGATGGTGATTTCCTATACGATTCCACTGGATCAAAAATTGTGGCCAATTATGAGCGATTTATTCCAGAGGCAAACACCGAAACTTATCTTGCAATTTTGTACATTGTAGGAGGTATATTAATTGTACTGGCGCTGGAATGGTATGGTCAAAAAACACGAAAATCGAATGCCTAATTTTGGATTGATTGGTAAAAATATTTCATATTCATTTTCAAAAACTCACTTTACGGAAAAATTTGAAACTGAAGGAATCACTTATACCTATGAAAATTTCGATATTGATGCCATTTCACAATTCCCTTCAATTCTAAAAAACAATCCTGATTTGTTGGGTTTAAATGTTACCATTCCTTACAAACAAGACATCATCCCTTATCTCGACGAATTAAATCCTACAGCACTAGAAATTGGCGCAGTCAACACCATAAAAATAACAAAGTCTGGCAAGCTCATCGGATACAATACGGATCATTATGGTTTTGAAAAATCAATTCATCCATTATTGAAACCACATCATGACAAAGCCTTGATTTTGGGTACAGGTGGTGCTTCCAAAGCCATTGCATATGCACTTAAACAATTGAATATCCCTTATAATTTTGTTTCTCGGGAAACTAATTACAATGCTAAATTTGTTTACGAAGACCTTACAGAAGCGATCATTATATCCCATCCTATAATTATCAACTGCACCCCTATCGGTACCCATCCCAATGTCAACGAATGCCCCAATATTCCTTATGACGCCATTTCCAAAGATCATCTCCTTTATGATCTAATTTACAATCCTATTCAAACCAAATTTCTCGTTTGTGGCGAAATAAAAAATGCCACAATCAGCAACGGGTTTAGCATGCTGGAACTTCAGGCGGAAAAAGCTTGGGACATTTGGTCAATGGCTTAAATCTTCCCAAAAGCCGTTTTTGCTTTGTAATCTAGCGAGTTGTTAGTATCTTTAACCTTTTAAGATATTTTTGAACTAAAATATGTAACAATGTCAGAGAATGATAACCTGCGAAATGCAGATGGAAAACAGGAGATAGAAGTTTCTGAAGAAATCTTGTCCAATGAGGAATTGGATTTGGGTACAGACAAAAAGAAAGTGAAGACGGAGGCTGGAAGTGAAGTTGAAGCTGAAGCTGAAGTTGAAGTTGAAGCTGAAGTAGAGACTGAAAATGAAGCTGAAAATGATGTTGTAGCTGAAAGTGAAGTTGAAAACGAAGCTGAAAACGAAGCTGAAGCTGAAGTAAAAAGTGAAAATGAGGCGGAAAATGATGTTATAACCGAAAGTGAAGTTGAAGAAGTAGAAACTGAACCCCAAGGTGAAAACCAAGATGAAAATGAAATTGTAGTTGAAAATAAAGTTGAAGCTGAAAATAAGGTAGAGGACAAAACATCTGATGTTCAAAAGGAAGAGCTTTCGGTCAATCCCAATTCTGATAAAACTGAAGAAGCCCGAGTAGAAACAACAGATATAGAAAATCAGGTTGTCGATTCAATTGATGAAGAAACCGAAGATATTGCAGAAGATAAAGACGATAATTCCACTACCAAAAAAGCCAAAAACCACGTTGAAGAGATTGACGATTCCAATGCGGAAGATGCTGAAGACTCCGACAATGTTGACAGACATGCTTTGGAAGACAAAGATTATCACGCCATGTCAATGGAACAATTGGCGGACGAATTTGAAACCCTTTTGAAGAACAAAAAGGTTCAAACCATAAAATCGCATGTTGAGGATATCAAATCGGAATTCAATGCCAAATTCACGGAAATCCTTGAAGAAAAAAAGGAAGATTTTCTGGCCGATGGCGGCAGTGAAATCGATTTTTATTTTACCAGTCCAGTTAAAAAACGTTTTACGTCGCTTTTAAATGATTACAAAAAGAGCCTTAACGTTTATTATAAGAGCCTGGAGTCTAACCTAAAGGCAAATCTTGAAAATAGACTTCATATCATTGAGGAAATCAAAGGTCTCATCAATGTCGAAGAAAACATCAATACTACCTACAAGCACTTTAAGGAATTGCAGGAACAATGGCGTGTTGCAGGACCAATTCCAAGGGATAAATACAATAATGCCTGGAATACCTACCACCATCATGTAGAGATATTTTATGACTTCTTGCACCTCAATCGCGATCTGCGGGATATGGATTTCAAGCACAATCTAGATCAAAAACTCAAAATCATCGACCGTGCCGAAGAATTGGCGCAGGATGACAATACCAATAGGGCTTTTAGGGAATTGCAAGTGCTTCATAAAATGTGGAAGGAAGATTTAGGTCCTGTGGACCGAGAATTCCGCGAAGCTATTTGGGAACGTTTTAGCAATGCTACCAAAACAATCCACGATAAGCGTCAGGCCTATTTTGCGAATATGGATCAAGTCCATGAACTCAATTTAGAGAAAAAAGAGGAAATCATCACCAAAATCGAAGACCTATCCAAGGATGAAGGCAATACGCATCAGGCTTGGCAGAATAAAATTAAAAAAATAGAAGCGCTGCGCCAGGAGTTTTTCAATGCTGGTAAAGTGCCATTAAAAGTGAATGAAGCCATTTGGGCGAAATTCAAATCGGCTGTTAGGAATTTCAATAGAAAGAAGAATGGGTTCTACAAAAATCTAAAAAAGGATCAATACGATAATTTACAGAAAAAGTTGGACCTCATCAAAATAGCTGAAGACAACAAGGACAGTAAGGATTTTGAAACGGTAACACCGTTGATGAAGAAAATCCAAAACGATTGGAAACAGATAGGTCATGTACCCAGAAAAGACAGCGACAAAATCTGGAATCGTTTTAAGGTGGCATGCAATCACTATTTTGATCAGATAAACGCAGAGCGCAAAGCTGAAAACCAAGAACAATTTGATGCCTTTGACAAAAAAGCCAAATTGCTGGATGCGCTAAAAGAGTTGAAACTATTAGGAAAACCAGAAGTTGATGTCGAAACCATCAAAGCAAAAATTGAAGAATGGAAATCCATTGGCCAAGTGCCGCAAAACAAACGATTCATTGAAGGCAAATTCAATAAGGCATTAGATGCCTTGTTCAGCGGTCTAAAAATGGACAAATCGGAAGTGGAGATGATAAAGTTTGAAAATAAGCTTGAAAATCTCGCCCAACCCGATGATACGCGACTTCTCGACAACGAACACAACTTTATTCGTAAAAAAATTGACGAAGCCCGAAGCGAAATCAACCAATTGGAAAACAACTTACAGTTCTTCTCCAATATTGATGAAACCAATCCTTTGGTAAAAAGTGTTTTGAATAATATTGAAAACCACAAAGAAAATCTTGCGGTTTGGGAGGAAAAATTGAAAAAGGTTAAGGAGTTATATTAAATAAAAATATTTAAACGTTTTTAAAAGAGAAGTCAAATGAACTAATGTTTAATTGGCTTCTCCTTTTTTTTATCAAAACCAAATCACTCTAAAAATCAAATCCTATCCGCCTGTTGGTGGATAGGATTTTGACCCCTAACTAAACTAAATTTTTAATCTTAACTATTACCGCTTAAAATAAAATTAAGATTACCTACTTATGATTATGAAACTAAAGCTAGTTTCAATAT
>JBGTCT010000130.1:0-2927 GCA_041748695.1 Aquaticitalea sp.
TTTGCATTTGTTGAAAATGAAAATACCATTACTAGCATCACTACAGATGCGATTGTTTTTTTAAACATGATTTTTTGGTTTTAGTTGATTAATTGCGACCTGCCAATACTCCTGGCACCTAATGTTAAATTGTACTGAAAAACATATAATAAGTGGTGGAGTGTTATGACCACTTAAGATAAAGGATCAGACTTTGGAGTGATATAAATATATGACTTACAGAACTAACATTCAAATAATTAGGACGAAACGTAGGATTATTTGTCCGAACCTAGTGTTTATTTTATCAGAATAAATATTTAATTAAGAATAATGTTATTAAATTCGAAATGGTTAACTGTATAGTGTTAGAATCTCCTGTATTGATCATAGAAATATTGGCAATCATCCTTAAATTTTCAATCGGACACTTTTATACTAGCCATGGCTAATCTTCCTATGGATGGCGAGCCCACAAATTCGATCTGTTTTGTATTAAAGATGTTTGTCATATTAAAATTGAAAAGCACCTTTTTGCTCCAGCGATATTCAGCCCCAAAATCAAAGGTGCTAAAACCTCCTAATGGGCCATAATTAAAATTTTTTGGAGGCGTTCGGGTTCCTGCACCTTCTTCACTTCCTGCCTGAATTCCACTAAAAAAGTCATATTTCTGAACCACCCTCGACCCAAATGACAGGCCGACGCGATCCTTGAACAGGTTTTCGACTGTTAAACTTGCAACACCTCTATGATTTGGCGCATTGATGCTTTTTTCATCTTGAGTTATTACCCCATCTCTATTGGCGTCATTTTTTTCAAATTCGGCTTTAAGTAATGAATATTTAAGCTCTAATAAAACAGATGGAGCGATAGTATAGCTCAACCCGATATCCATACCATAAACCTTGGCCTTTCCATAATTAAAAAATGTAAAGAAAGTAGCTCTCCACGCAAAGTGTCATTGCTTACTGTCCCTGCAAAATTTGGGTTATGTGAAACTTCAATTCCATTCACGGAAAGTGCTCTTCCGCCTACTTGTAATTGTGGGGTAATAAAGTTTTTACTTGTACCATAATAGGCATTGGCATCTACCCAAAGCTTTTCTGCAGGTCGCCCTTTATATCCAATTTCCCATGTCTTTACCTCTTCGGGTTTTAACGGCTGGGTGTTAAGACGGGAACCTGGATCACTGACCAATGTATTATTTGGAATGTATGAAATACCGCTACCGCCATTGCCATATAAGAAGTCCCGAATACCAGCGTATTGATTTTGTATTGATGGCAGCGCATAGGCCTTAGCCCAACCCAAACGAATATTTCCTTCACGCAAATCTTTGACCATTGTCAGCTTAGGTGCAACTAAATTCTTGAAGTTGTCATTATTGTCAAATCGAATGGCACCAATAAGTCGCATATTTTGCAAAATCTTCTTTTCGAGTTGCAAAACGGCACCTATTTGAGACACAGAAATGTCATCAGCTTCGCCTACCAAAGTAGTTCCATCTGAAGAATTGGGATGCGCATTCTCATAGTCCAACCCTGCCACTAAAAATAAGCCAGCTTCGGAAAAATTAGTGTGGTATTGAAAATCCGCATTGAACCGTCTACTTTTTTCTTTGAAACGTGAGGCATTAAGGGCGAATTGTTCTGCCTCGTCTGGAGGCAATGAGGAAGGTCCTGGTTGTGTCCTCATCCAAAATAGTTGGGTATACGCAGGAATACTATAACCCGTACCAAGATTTCCCCAAGTATTATAGACATTGGCATAAAAATGCCGGCTTTTAAACCTAGCCTGCAGAAAACTATAAGTTACCCCTTTCATCTGATTGCGTCCGCTTGTTGTTACCTGCAGAAAATCATTGTTACTGGCTCCACTTGAAACTATAATTTCTGTATTTGGGTTGATATTATAATACAGGTGTGCTTCCCCTCTAATGTGCCGAAAATCATAATCTACATTACGTTCTGGTATACCCCTTGAGGGATTGCCGACATAGACACTATCAGTAAAATCAAATTCTCGCCCTGTGGCATATTCTCCTGTTACTTTCCAAGCCCAATGTTCATTGAATTTTCGAGCATGTCGCAATCGACCACTAAATTGATATTGGTTCCCTGCACTCAAGGAAACTGATGTACCAGTATAGATTCTGGGATCTTTTGTAATGGTGTTGAACACCCCATTGTGCGCATTAGGCCCATATAATGCAGTTTGTGGCCCTACCACTATTTCAATTTGGTGAATGTCATCCTTTATAGTCGAACCATTATTAAATACAGGCAAACCACCACTTAGTGCAGCGTTACTGATTCGGCCGTCAACAATCTGGAGTATTTTATTGTTGAAAGCATTATTCAATCCTCTAGCGTTGAACGTAGTGCCATCAACGCCGTATCTTGTGAATTCAACCCCTTGAAGTGTTGAAATCAGTTCGCCGGTGTTTGATCCAGCAAATCGCTCAAGATCTTTAGTAGTCAATAGTCGTATGGATGCAGGTGCCCGCGTTATTTTTTCGGGACGTAGAAGGGTAGTGACAACCACTTCCGAGAGCGTATCGGTTATTGTCTCTTTATCTTGACCTTCATTTTGTGCCGAAATGATCTGTATAAAAAAGACAGAGAAAAGGACAAAAATAGTTGGTTTTTTCATAATATATGATTTTTACAATACCCTATATCAGGAAAGCATTTATGTAGCCTTCATTTTAAAGTTTTAATATTAAACACAAATTAAAGCTTACCGTTCAATATTTAAATAGAATCACAATTTTGAACACGTAATAAATGTATGCATTTTTTGTCATAAAATACTTTGTTTCTTTATGCTATTTACTATATATCAGCAAATTATATATAAAGCATAATTTTAATTTATAGTAATTTCAATAGTTTAAGCTTGACATGCTACATTTTATATATGAGGAATCTTTTTTCTTTATCATGAT
>JBGTCT010000131.1:0-13936 GCA_041748695.1 Aquaticitalea sp.
AAAGCGTTCTTGAGTTTTTCTTTATCTATCAAAGATCCATAAAACGGATGTTGAATCTTGGAAGTGTGGTCAATCAATTCAATTCCAGATTGTTCATTTATAAGCGCATCAACAACAGTTGCACTATCAAAACCAAGTGACGATACGATGTTGTTATATGACAAATACAGTTTAGACATCCACGAGCTTGTGTTTTAGCTTCCAGTTTTTAAAAAATTCAGGGTTGTACAAGGACATTTCTTGTTTCGCAATGGAGATGAATACCTGTGTGGTTTCTCCTGTGCAAACTACTTTGTTTTCTGCATTTTTGATAATATACCTAAAAATCAATTTTGCCGAACGTGTATTTTGAAAGGTGGTTTCGACCGTAATGACTTCGCCATATCTTACAGGCAAGAGATGTTCTGTGACGGTTTTAACAATGGGTGTTGCAAAACCTTCTTTTTTTGCATCCAGATAAGAAATGCCATGTGTTTTGCCAAAGGCTTCTCGACCTTCTTCGAAATAGGAGATGTAATGGCCATGCCACACAATGCCCAGTGAATCCACCTCATTAAAGCGAACGGTTATTTGATGTGTTGAGACCAATGCGTTCATACGTTTTCTTTTAAAACTAAAGTCATTTCCGAGGAAGCGATTATCTGTTCTTTTATAAATGATGTTATTTGAACGATCCTCATAGTTGCCAATTCGTATGTAATTTTTGCTTCCGTCGAAATGGTTTCCATGGTTAATGGCAAACGTTCAATATTCAAATTTTTTATAGCTGCAATAAAACCTTCTTGTATCGGTAAATTCTCTGGATGATATTTATAACCAGTCAATAGCGCTGCGGTTTGAGCCATATGTTCTATCAATCCAGTTTCGGAAAATTTATTTTTTTCCACAAAGCGATTGGTTTCAGTCACTGAAAGTTGCGATATGGCCTTGGAATTGTCGACATACATCAACGCATCCACCATAATAATGGGTTCGCGATGCGGAATTAGCTTTTTTATAAGCGCCAAATCAGTAATTGGTTCTTTTAATAAATTGTTATTTGGCATCATTCCAAAAATCATAAAAATTAAACCATTGCAACGGGTATTTTTTGACCATTTGCTCTACGTTTTGGGTGTATTTTTCAAGCAAATCTTGTGCGTTTCTGTGTTTTACTTCAATTCGTTGTGCATATAAATGATAATGCCGTTTGGGCTCGCGCATCACATACACAAACAAAACAGGTACATTTAAACGGGTTCCCAAATGAAATGGCCCCAAAGGAAATTTGGTTGTTTTTCCCAATAATTCCGCTTCCATGCACTTGGTGTTTGCTAAATATCGATCGCCAGCAATACAAATAATCCTGTTTTGAGCCAATGCACTGTTGATTTCAAAGATATGCGACATATCCTCTTTTACAATGATAAAATGCATCTCATCTTTTTTTAAATACTTATTGAGATAATCCTTGATGTGTTCATGATCTTGATCTGTGATGACAATACTGATGGATTCGGCTGGCAATTTCTCCTTAAAAAAATATTGCGCCAAGTCAAAATTCCCGATGTGTGCACTGATTAAAATGCCTCCTTTTTTGATAGCCAAGACTTCATGTATGAATTCCTCACCATCAAATTCGTAGGTGTAGTTGCTCCTTAATCCTGAAGAAATTGCAATTTTGTCCACTAGCGTTTGCCCGAACATATAATAGGTTTTATAGATGCTCAAAGCAGTTTTAAACCGTGAGTAGTTAAGTCGCTTTCGAAAATAAAAGCGTAAACCACGGACATTTTTTCGGGAAAACAAATAAAAATAAGGTACAGGTAAATGCATCAAGTTGTAGGCAGCTTGAATGCCGAAGTTTTTAATAAAAAAAACAAAGACTTTAAATCCAAAAACGGTACCTCTCGATTTGCCATCCCATTCCGTTGCCATTAGTATGAATGATTTTGTGCCTAAAGTTTAAGCTGATTGATATTGTGAATTAAGGGTGTAAATTTAGGGTATTTCACTATAAGATTCCGCCGTTAATGCTAATCACTTCGCCCGTTATATAAGAAGATTTTTCAGAAGCCAAGAATGAAACAAGATGTGCAACCTCTTCAGGAGTTCCAAACCGGTTGGCTGGAATCATTTTTTTAAGTTCTTTTTCATCAAAATCCTTGGTCATATCAGTGCTGATAAAACCTGGAGCTACGGCATTTACTGTGATGTTGCGTTTGGCGACTTCTTGGGCCAGTGATTTTGTGGCAGCAATCAATCCGCCTTTTGCTGCGGAATAATTGGTCTGGCCGGCGACACCTTTTAGTCCGGAGACCGACACCATGTTGATGATTCGACCGTATTTATTGAGCAACATATTTTGAAGTAAATGATGGGTCACGTTAAAAAAACCGTTGAGACTTGTGTTGATGACATTGTTCCACTCTGATGGTTTCATCCAAAGGAATAAGCCGTCGTTTGTGATGCCAGCGTTATTGACAATGACTTCGATAATGGAATCGGCATTGTCTTTTTGCCATCGGTCTAATACAATTTTGACCTGTTCAGCATCTGCTACATCGAATTGAATGATTTCTCCATTTCCGCCTAATTTTTTAATGTCTTCAAGAGTGTTCTGTGCTTCGGTTTTGTGGGTGCGATAATTCACAAGAATATGATAATCGGAATCTTTGGCAAGCTGAACGCAAATGGCTTTTCCAATTCCTCTAGAACCTCCTGTAATAAGCGCGCACTTTTGTTTCATTAGTTTATAGTGTTTTCAGTATGCAAGAGGAATTCCTTGACCTTGTTCACGTATGGATACATAACGATATCTTCTGTAAATTTAGGCACAATGTTGCGGATGTCATCATATAGTTTTCTGGTTTTTGAGGACACTTTATCTTTTGCCTCCAGATATTCTATGGCTTGCACGATGGTAATCAATTCAATAGCGACTACTTCAATGGCATTTTCAACAACTTTTTTTGTGATTAAGGCAGCATTGGTTCCCATACTCACAATGTCTTGATTGTCATTATTACTTGGAATGCTGTGAACATACATTGGGTTGGACAGCATTTGATTTTCTGCTGTTGTTGAGGTAGCGGTAAACTGAACGCCTTGCATACCGAAGTTGAGACCCAATTTGCCGAGATTGACAAAAGGAGGAAGGATGTTGTTTAATTTTGGATTCAAAAGATAATTTAATTGTCTTTCCGCCAACATGCTCATTTTTGTGACTACTAATTTGAGCTTGTCCATTTCCAAGGAGACATAATCACCATGAAAATTACCGCCATGATATACGTTTTTGTTTTCAACATCGATGATTGGGTTGTCGTTGGCAGAATTAATTTCCTCAATCAAAATAGTTTCAACTGTGTTTAGGGTATCTAAAACTGGCCCCAATATTTGTGGCACACAACGAAGCGAATAATATTCTTGAATCTTATCTTCAAAAACAGAGACTTCTTGGGTGTCTGTATATAAATGATGTTCACGTTTTCTAATGAGCGAGCTGTCTTTTAGATGATGGCGCATGGTTTCGGCAATTTTGCGTTGGCCAAGATGTTTTTTAGACTGATTCAATTCATATGACAAATGATCGTCATACGCCTGTACAATTTCACTAATGGCCGAAGCGCAAGAAATCATCCAATTAAGAAGTCTTCGCGTGTAAATAGTATTGACAAGCCCGATTCCAGTCATGACCGAAGTGCCATTCATCAGTGCCAATCCTTCACGAAGTTCAACCGATATCGGAACGAGTTGTTCTTCCTTGAAAACATCAGAAGTGTTTCGAACGGTTCCTTTGTAATGGACTTCGCCCTCGCCGATGAGTACCAAGGCCAGATGTGCCAATTGCACCAAATCACCACTAGCGCCAACACCGCCATGTTCATAAATTAAAGGCGTAATGTCTTTGTTTATTAGAATTGTCATCAATTCTATAACCGATTTGTGAACTCCAGACTTGCCTAACGACAAGGAGTTTAATCGTGCCAGCATCGCAGCTTTTACATACATTGGCGGAATGAGGTTGCCTGTACCGGAAGCATGGCTGCGAATTAAATTGTATTGTAATTGTATGCGTTCAGAATCTTTGATTTTGTATTGAGCCATGGGTCCAAATCCCGTGTTGACCCCATATATGACTTTGTTTTCTGAAAATGATTTCAAGAAATCGAAGCTTTTTTCGATGGTACGTATCACATCATCATCAATTTTAATGGGTTGTGCTTCAAATACCACTTTACGAAACGCTTCAATTTCGAGTATGCCTTTAATTCTTATCATTTACACTCTTTTCACACTATTTTTGTAATTATCGATTATAACTAAAAGGAAAGTAGTTATTTTGGGTTACAAATTTAGAATAATTAATCATTTAATTCCATTAAGTTAGATGCAGGATGTACATGTGGATGTTTTGGTTATTGGTGCTGGCCCTTCAGGATGTGTTGCTGCGGCTTATTTGCATCAGCATAATAAATCGGTTAAAGTAATTGAGAAAAGTCAATTTCCGCGATTTGTCATTGGCGAAAGTTTATTGCCAAGATGTATGGAGCATTTTGAAGAAGTGGGTTTGTTGGATGTATTGAATCAACAAGGATTCGAAATTAAGAGAGGCGCGCGATTTATAAGAGGAAACACGATTTGTGAGTTTGATTTTAGCGATAAATTTTCTGCTGGCTATAACTGGACTTGGCAACTCCCAAGGGCAGATTTTGATAATGTGCTGGCACAAGAGCTCATAAAAAGAGGGGTAGATATTACGTTTCAGGAAGAAGTCATTGATGTTAAATTTTCAGAAGATGGTTCTTCCATGAGTACCATTAAGGAAGCTTCGGGAAACAGTTATAGTATCAATGCGAAATTCATTATTGATTCCAGTGGCTACGGAAGGGTTTTGGCAAGGTTGTTAAATTTGGATAAACCTTCAGAAATTCCACAACATTCTTCAATTTTTTGTCATGTTAAAGACAGTAATCGACCAGAAGGAACAGAAGGCACATTGATTACGTTTGATGTCCTGGAAAAGGACACTTGGTTTTGGGTCATTCCTTTTTCCAACGGCAACACAAGTTTGGGCTTTGTGGGCAAAACAGCTTTTATTGATTCTTTTGAAGGAACACCTTCAGAACGCTTGCGACAAATGATAACCAATTCTGATTACTATGCTGAACGTTTTAAGGGAGCTGATTTTTTGTTCGAACCTAAAGTGATTCAGAATTATTCTAAATCGGTTAAACAATTATATGGCAAAGGTTACGCCCTCACCGGTAACAGTGCAGAATTTTTAGACCCTGTATTTTCATCAGGGGTTACTTTTGCAACAGAATCAGGGTTGATGGCGGCAAAAGTGATAACTAGAGAGCTAAACAACTTAAAAGTAGATTGGGAGAAAGAGTATTCAGATTATATAAAGGAAGGCGTCAATACGTTTGCGTCTTATGTCAAGGAGTGGTATACAGGAAATTTACAGACCATTTTTTTCGAAGGCACCAACAATCCAGAAATAAAAAGACAGATTTGTTCTGTTCTTGCGGGATATGTTTGGGATCAATCCAATCCATTTGTGAAAAACCATAACAGACTCATTAAAACGGTAGCTAAAATTATTGAACTGGAAAATAAGGGCATAAATAAATAGCGCAGATATTTTTTATTTTGGCCGCTCTTAAAATCATTATAGCATCGTCGAAAGCAATAAGGTTCCAACCACTAACAAAATAATCGATAAAAGTCCGCCAATAATTAGAAAGTGCTTAAACCTGTACGCGCCAGTTCCGTATATTAACGTATTGGTTTGATAGCCCATAGGCGTAAAAAAGCTAAAATTTGCCGCAAACATAACGGCCAAAATGAAGGGTTTTGCAGGCAAATCCAATCCTGCGGCCAACGTAATGGCAATCGGCGTTACTATGACCGCGGTGGCGTTATTAGAAATAAATCCACTCAATAGCATTGTGATGGCAAATAGAACGCCCAAAATGATGATGTGGTGTTGCCCCATAAGCATTTCGAGCAAAAGTTCAGCAATCCAAATATCGGTTCCAGAATTGTTCATTGCAATCCCAAGTGGAATCATTCCTGCCAATAAAAAAATGATTTGCCAATTCACTTTTTTATAAATTTTTGACAGACTGATACAATCGGTTATTAGCAGTAAAGCAACACCTGTAAGTGTACTTGATAATATCGTAAGGACGTTGGTAGCCGCCAAACCTATCACCATAAGCAGAGCTAA
Source organism: Aquaticitalea sp. (assembly GCA_041748695.1). GTDB lineage: Bacteria > Bacteroidota > Bacteroidia > Flavobacteriales > Flavobacteriaceae > JBPOFM01. Next base: position 6,218 of record JBGTCT010000131.1, read on the forward strand.
AAGAGAAATAATCCGTTTGTATGGGTTGATATTGTAATCTTCTTCATGATGCCTTAAAACCACTGCATTGTTGAGTGAATAAAGATATCTGATTTGTTCGTCATTCGCTTTTAATAACAATTTGTCACCTGCCTGTAAGTAGTTAGTTTTTAAAATTTTAGGAAGATTAAACCGCATACCTTTTTTAAACATCTTTCTATTTTGGATACCAAGTAATTGGGCATCGTTGTGAAGTATGTTTTTTATTTCGTTAAAGGTTTTGTCGATAAATTCTGAACCCGGAAGAAGCAATAATTCGATGAAGCTGAAGGTTTTATTGTTTGTTTCGTCATCATCATTATCCTCAAAACCTTCAGAATTTGGTGTTTCAGTTTCATTGGATAGTCTAAAATTCTCTTTAGATATGGTAGCATATGCTTTAACATCACTCAAAACCACGAGTTTGTCGTTGACACGTAAGGTGGTATTGGGGCCTGGCGATTCATTTACAATATCATCACGTATCAACTTTAATACCCGGATATCTGGGTTTTTGTAGAATTTTACTTCGCCTAAGGGCTTTCCTATCCATTTTGACTCAGTTCTTACTGTCAGGGTGAATAAGAATTTATTATCAACTGCATGATCCATAAGTTCGTTTTTACCATTGCTAGGGAGCCATCTACTGGCAAAGGTCATAAAAACCACACCTACCGCAAGTAGCACAAGTCCGTAAGATGTGAATTCAAAAAACGAAAACTGCTCAACACCTAGTTTCTTTGAAACAGAATTTACCAACAGGTTTGTAGATGTACCCATAAGTGTGCAACTTCCACCTAATATACCAGCAAAAGATATGGGCATTAACAGTTTTGGAGCAGAGAAATTATATTTTTCTGACAGCTGGGCGATAATTTTTATGAAAATAACGACGACAGCTGTTGTGCTTATAAATGAGGAAATCGATGCGGCAATTAACATAAACGCCGGCACCATTAATAACATGGGTAAGATTTTGAGTCTTTTAATGGATTGCGTCAATAAGTCAATAACGCCATTTTCTTCCAGTCCTATGGATAGAATCATCAACATTAAAATGGTAATCGTTGCAGGACTTGAGAATCCGCTTATCGCTTCCTCTGGAGTTGTCAGACCCAACAAAACGAGTGATACAATAATGAGAAATGCAATTTTGTCAATGGGCAGAATTTCGGTGGCGAAGAGAAAAATCGTCACACTGATAATAACAAATACAACGATGATATCTATACTCACTGACTATCTGGGTTATTAAATTTAGAAAAACATTCTAAATGCGTCACGCAATTTAATGTTTATTATAACCAAAAAAACTAAAAATGTAAACACATCGCTGAAAAAATAAATCAGCATCTTATTCGTTATGAAAATACCTATTCGAGCTTGAATTATAATGTATATATACACTATCACTATATACTATTTTTTAATTATAACGTTAGTAGGTAGTTGGGCAATTAAATCAATAAGGTCGTCGTATTTATTTTGTTCAAAACTCACAATGCCTTTATTTCGTAAATTGACTGAAGGAGTTTCAGAGGAATTAATAGTGGCTCAACTATTTAATAATTATTTTTGAATTATTGCTGGAAGAGTTTCCATTAAACAAGATAATTAATTGAGTAATAAAAGCCAAGACGCTTTGAGAAATTTGCACACATTTTATTTCGAAATACCAGTGTTAAGAAATTATCACTCCACACTTTGTCGATGATATTTGCATTTTGTGGATGTTTTTTTTATTTCTTTTTTTGATAACTCGCTTTTTTTCATACATTTACAGCATAATAATCACGATGAAAATACAAAACAAGAATATTTACGCCTCAATCTTTTTTGTATTGATAGGTTTTGTATGCGAAGCGCAGATTGACGGAACACCGCCACCACCAATGCCTCCTCCGCCTCCTGGCCTTCCTATCGATGGGGGAATAATTGTCCTTTTTATCGCAGCCTTGGCCTACGGAATCTTTATTAAAATAAAAGTGTCTCGAAAGTAATTTTCTATTTTTGGTTAAGAAAAATCTTATGAATGTATTTTCCTACAACGTCAAACTCTAGATTAACGGAAGCGCCTGATGTTAAGTATTTAAAATTAGTGTGCTTGTAAGTATAAGGAATTATCGCAACACTGAAATTATTCTTTCCCGAATTCACAACAGTTAAACTTACACCGTTGACGGTGACCGACCCTTTTTCAATAGTGATATTATTTAAGGACGCATCGTATTCAAATGAGTATAACCAACTTCCATTTTGTGACACAATCGCTGTGCAAGCTGCAGTTTGATCTACATGACCCTGCACGATATGGCCATCGAGCCGATCGCCAAGTCTCATACCTCTTTCCAAATTGACCAAGTCATTCACTTTTAAAGTTGCAATGTTCGATTTGTCCAAGGTTTCCTTAATAGCTGTTACTTTATAGTGCTCATTATCTACAGCAACCACTGTGAGACAAACGCCATTGTGGGCCACACTTTGATCGATTTTCAATTCTGAAGTGAAAGAACTTTTTACAGTGATGTGTAAATTATCCTGATCGTATTCTAAATGGGTAACTACCCCTAAATCTTCAATGATACCTGTAAACATAATGTCGAATAAATGGTTAAATTTGCAAAGATATTAATCCCGATATCTATAGTAACACAAAGATAGTATATTCATGAAGAAGGCAGAACTCATAAAAGTTGGAATTTCAGTTGGCGATTTAAACGGTATTGGTACAGAAATCATTTTGAAAACCTTTGAAGACTCCAGAATGCTTGAATTTTGTACGCCTGTAATTTTTGCTTCCATCAAAACTATGTCGTTCTTTAAAAAGCATTTTGACAGCCCCATCAATTTTCACGGTATCAACGAGATTAATCAGATTGTAGAAGGTAAAATCAATGTATTGAATGTTTGGAAAGAGAATGTCAATATAGAATTTGGAAAAGAAGATAATGACATTGGACTATTGGCAGTAAAATCGCTTGAAAGCGCAACTCAAGCCTTAAAAAAAGACTTAATTGATGTTCTGGTTACGGCACCAATCAACAAACTCACGATACAATCGGATACATTTACGTTTCCTGGGCATACGAATTATTTGGCCAAGGAACTTGAAGGAACGAGTTTAATGTTCATGGTTACTGACCAACTAAAAATTGGCTTATTAACCGATCATGTGCCTGTCAAGGAGGTGGCAAATCACATTACCGAAAGGTTAATCTCCGAAAAGGTAGATATTGTTTATGAGTCCCTTGTAAAGGATTTTAAAATCAACAAACCCCGAATTGCAGTTCTTGGAATCAATCCTCATGCTGGAGATAATGGTGTTATTGGTGAAGAAGACAACAAAATTATGAAACCTACGCTCGAGAAAATAAGGGAAAAAGGCAAGATAGTTTATGGACCTTATTCCGCCGATAGCTTTTTTGGGTCAAAAAACTATAAGAATTTTGATGCTGTTATAGCGTCCTATCACGACCAAGGATTGATTCCATTTAAGACGATTACTTTTGGCGAAGGCGTTAATTTTACCGCAGGCTTATCTAAAATAAGAACCTCACCAGATCATGGTACCGCATTTGAAATTGCAGGAAAAGGTATAGCCGATGAAGGCTCTTTTAAGGAAGCGGTATTTATGGCCATCAAAATTTTCAAGAATAGAAAAGAGTATAAAAAACTTTCAAAAAACCCCCTAAGATCAGCCGCAAAAAAGATGTAAACATTTTTTTGTTTATAACACTTTTCAATGAATAAATAATTTGTATATTTGCGGGCTCAAAATGAATGTGACAATGAAGCCTTTAAAAGAGTACACCATACAATTTGTAGGTCTTAAATTAGGAAATCACAATTTTGAGTATCAAATTGATAAAACGTTCTTTGAGCATTTTGAGTATGACGAATTTAATGATGTTGATGTAAAAGTTGATTTGCTTTTAGAAAAGAAATCAACGTTTTTAGAGTTGCATTTTGAGGTTTTGGGCAAGGTAAATGTCAATTGTGATACTACAAATGAGCCTTATGATCAAAAAGTAAAAGGAATTTTGGATCTGGTCGTTAAATTCGGTGACGAATTCAATGATGAGAACGAAGATATTTTAATCGTTCCGCATGGCGAATATGAAGTCAATGTGGGGCAATACATTTATGAGCTGATCATATTGTCAATGCCTTCAAAAAGAGTTCATCCTGGTATTGCAGATGGCACGTTACAATCAGAAATTCTTAAAAAGTTGGAAGAATTAAGTCCAAAAGGACTGGAAGAAAAAGAAAAAACAGAGGAAATAGATCCTCGCTGGAATACATTAAAAAAACTATTAACGGATAAATAAAAATATACAATGGCACATCCTAAAAGAAAGATTTCTAAAACCAGAAGAGATAAAAGAAGAACACATTACAAGGCGACCGTTCCTACAATCGCAACGTGTCCTACTACAGGAGAAGCACACTTATTCCACAGGGCGCATTGGCACGAAGGAAAACTTTATTACAGAGGTCAAGTGCTTATCGACAAATCTGAAAAAGAAGAAAACTTAGCATAAGTATTATGCACGCATATATAAAAACGCTCTACTTGGGCGTTTTTTTTATGATTAATTTCTGAAAGTCTTAAAAACAACTTAATTTGCACCACATTTGATCCAATATTTAGTAAATTGAATCAATATTTACACTTTTTGGCTCTTTTAGGTCAATTTTGAGGTCATTTTAATACGCTATAATGAATAAAATCACTGCAGCAATTACTGCCATTGGAGGATATGTCCCCGATTATGTGTTAACTAACCAAATTTTGGAAACATTGGTAGAAACAAATGATGAATGGATTACATCCAGGACCGGCATCAAGGAAAGACGTATCCTTAAAGAAGATGGTAAAGGCACTTCCTATTTAGCAATCCAAGCAGCAAAAAACCTTATTGATAAATCTGGACTCAATCCTAAAGAGATTGACTTGGTTATCGTTGCCACCGCAACCCCAGACATGAAGGCTGCATCAACTGCGGCCTATACCGCAACTAACATAGGTGCAACCAATGCATTCTCATTCGATTTGGAAGCCGCATGCTCGAGTTTCTTATTCGGAATGTCTGTTGCATCAAGTTATATCGTTGCGGGAACCTATAAAAAAATACTTTTAATAGGCGCTGATAAAAATTCCTCCATGATCAATTATAAGGACAGGGCAACCTGTATTATTTTTGGAGATGGAGCTGGAGCTGCTTTGTTCGAACCCAATACTGAAGGATTTGGTCTTCATGACGAATTGTTAAAAAGCGACGGTTCAGGACGAGATTTTTTACAGGCCACTTACGGAGGCTCTTCATATCCACCAACGCCAGAAGCAATTTCAGAAGGAAAACACTACCTCTTTCAAGAAGGGAAAACCGTATTTAAAAATGCAGTCTTTAATATGGCCGATGTAACCGAAAAAATAATGGTGCGAAATAACCTAACCAATCAAGATATACAATGGCTAGTGGCACATCAAGCCAACAGACGAATCGTTGACGCAACCGCAGAAAGAATTGAGATTGAGGATAAAAAGGTTATGATGAATATCCATAAATATGGCAATACAACATCAGCAACCCTACCTTTATTATTGCACGATTATGAATCCCAGATCAAAAAAGGGGACAAACTAGTTTTTGCCGCATTTGGAGGAGGCTTTGCTTGGGGTTCTATCTATTTAACATGGGCTTATAATTCATAACTAACTAACTAACTTTAAATAATTCAAATTTCAAAATTATGGACATAAAAGAAATTCAAAATTTAATCAAGTTTGTGGCCAAATCTGGAGCAAGTGAGGTTAAACTCGAGATGGACGATATTAAAATCACCATCAGAACAGGTGGAGATGACAGAGGAGATACAATGACCTATGTTCAGCAAGTGCCAATGAATCCACCCGCCGTTCAACAACAGCAAGCACCCGCAGCTGCACCTCAACCTACAGCCGTACCAGTTGCCGTAGACGAAAACTCGAAATATGTAACAATAAAATCACCTATCATCGGAACGTTTTATCGCAAATCAGCACCAGACAAGCCAGTATTTGTTGAAGTAGGAAAAACCATCAAAGAAGGCGATGTTCTTTGTGTCATTGAGGCCATGAAATTATTTAACGAGATAGAATCCGAAATCTCCGGTAAGATCGTTAAGATTTTAGTGGATGATTCATCTCCAGTTGAATATGATCAACCATTATTTTTAGTAGATCCAACCTAACCACGTTTAAAATTCCAATAGACAAATCCCAAAATCCAATTATTGGAATTTGGTGCTTGGAATTTGAAATTTTTAATCTTAAAAGGTATGTTTAAAAAGATATTAATTGCCAATAGAGGAGAAATTGCACTACGTGTCATTAGAACCTGTAAAGAAATGGGCATCAAAACCGTTGCAGTATATTCAACTGCCGATGCAGAAAGTCTCCACGTAAAATTTGCCGATGAAGCAGTATGTATTGGCCCGCCCGCCAGTAAAGACTCTTATTTAAAGATGTCGAATATCATTTCGGCTGCCGAAATAACCAATGCAGATGCCATTCATCCAGGCTACGGATTTTTATCAGAAAATGCAAAATTCTCCAAAATATGTGAAGAGCATGGTATTAAATTCATAGGCGCATCGCCAGAGATGATTTCCAAAATGGGAGACAAAGCCACGGCAAAGGAAACCATGAAAGCGGCTGGCGTACCTTGCGTTCCGGGAAGTGAAGGAATCATCGAAGATTTTGCCGATTGCGAAAAAGTTGCCAAAGAAACAGGCTATCCTGTCATGCTGAAGGCGACAGCTGGTGGTGGTGGAAAAGGAATGCGCGCCGTCTGGAAACCAGAAAATCTCAAAGACGCGTGGGATTCAGCACGTCAAGAATCAAAAGCAGCGTTTGGAAACGATGATATGTATATGGAAAAACTCATCGAAGAGCCACGACATATCGAAATACAAATAGTTGGCGATTCCACAGGAAGGGCATGTCATTTGTCAGAGCGCGACTGCTCCATCCAACGGCGTCATCAAAAGCTGACAGAAGAAACACCATCCCCTTTTATGACCGACGAGCTTCGGGACGAAATGGGTTTAGCCGCAGTAAAAGCCGCAGAATTTATTAAATACGAAGGCGCTGGTACCATAGAGTTCTTGGTAGATAAGCACAGAAATTTCTTCTTCATGGAGATGAACACACGTATCCAAGTTGAGCATCCTATTACGGAGCAGGTCATTGATTTCGACCTTATTCGTGAGCAAATTTTGGTAGCTGCAGGTGTGCCGATTTCCGGTAAAAACTACACACCAAACCTCCATTCCATCGAATGTCGTATCAATGCCGAAGATCCATATAACGATTTTAGGCCTTCGCCAGGAAAAATCACCACGCTACACGCGCCAGGAGGACACGGCGTGCGTTTGGATACCCACGTTTACGCGGGCTACACGATTCCGCCCAACTATGATTCCATGATTGCCAAGCTGATTACCACCGCACAAACCCGCGAAGAGGCCATCAATAAAATGAAACGCGCGCTCGACGAATTCGTTATCGAAGGAATCAAAACCACGATTCCGTTTCACAGACAACTCATGGACCATCCAGATTATTTGGCGGGCAATTACACCACAAAATTCATGGAAGGCTTCAAAATGGATGCGCCACAAGAAGATTAAACGCAATATATTTCTATACCAAATCCC
>JBGTCT010000132.1:0-3206 GCA_041748695.1 Aquaticitalea sp.
CGACACTTTTTACAACCACCTTTGTCGTTATCGTTTTAATAGTACTTATTATAGGAGTCATTGTATCAGGCTTGTATTTTGAATGGTTTTGATAGCGCAAAATAAGAGAAAGTTTTCTCACATTTTTTTTGTAAATTAGAGCTATTCAAATCAATAAACTAAACTCATTCCCATGAAACTTCTACTCATCTCACTTATTTCCATTGTTATTTTTTCCTGCAACAAGGATGCAAATAAAAATACTGACACGTTAAATTCAGAGCCTAAAGAGCAACCTGTAACCTTGGAAGGGGCATGGGAGTTGGTTGGCTTTTATAATTACATAGATAATAAGGTAGTGGATTCATTTGAAACCGATGAAGGATACAGACAAGTGAAAATATACACACCTACCAAAGTCATGTGGAGTAAACACGTCCCTACCGATTCTACCGAATGGTTCGGTTATGGAAATTACAGTATCAACGATGATCGTTTAAGCGAAACTTTGGATTACGGCTCTGAAATGATGAGCAAAATCATTCAGGAACGAAAAGAATTTATCTATGAGCTCCAGTTAACTCGAAATAGATTCAGCCAAATTGAGATAGATGAAGAAGGTAACCGTATCTATTCTGAAAACTATAAAAGAATCGAATAATAGAGTCCAGATATTAAATTGGGCTTTGTAATCATGATTTTTTTGACAAAAAACCATTTTTAAACTTGGAAATTATTGATATTGAATAGCTCACTTAAATCGATCCGATATTAAAAAACTAAAAAAAGCAAACTTATTCGTTAAAACGCTTTTTTAATCGATAAAAAAGATTATTTTAGGGCGATTTTTATCATCAAAACAGTTTATAATAGCATACATAGTTACACTGCACTCTTTACATCTAGGCGTTCATCACATTGCATAAGCACTTGTTCGGTTTTATGATTTAAATCAATTCAATGACCCCAACACTATGAAAAAAAATTATCTTATACTTTTATCAGTTGCTCTTTGTTTTGCGTCTAAAGCACAGAATTTATCAACAACTGTGACCTTGAGTGCTGGCACTTCCGTCTCTATCGAATCTGGTACCACACTATATGCTTCTAACGTCAATCTTAAATCCACATCAGACAAATACGCGTGCCTACTACTAAATGGCGAAATGGGACCTTCTACGATTGTTAATTACGATCGTTACGTAAACGTTGTTGGTACTTCAAGTGCAAACGGCGGAAATGATTTGATCTCTATGCCTGTAAAGGAAATTGGAGACGTCACTTTTGGAAACTTTTTAAACTATAGTGCAGATGGAGGTTTAACGCCAAATTCAGACATTATTGTTCACTCTCCTGTCACCCCTACGCTTTATGCCTTTGGCCCTTATAATAATACGATCCAATCCTATATAAATTATGATTCATCCGAAGATGGTTCGGTTCTACTAGAACGAGCGCTTGGCTACCGATGTGCAACTTATAGTGGTCAGACCATAAGATTTACCGGTAAAGTGTCGAGCACTCCAGAAACAGTCAGTATTTCCACAAATGGTTCTAATAGCTGGAACTTAATAGGAAATCCATATCCTATATACCTTAATTCCCAAGCTTTTTTAGAAGCAAATTCGGCAGTATTAGATCCGAATGCTACCGCAATTTACGGTTACAATAGTGGCTTTGCGCCAACGTCTGGTACCATAGGTAACTTTACCATCATTAATAATTTGACCAACGCCTCTGTAAATATTGCACCTGGACAAGGCTTTATAGTTGCAAACAACCCTATCAACCCCACAAATGCAATCTCATTTACAATGGCCATGAGAACATTTAATGGAACAGATGATTTTATTTTGGGCCGAAGTTCAAACCCAAATCAAATGCTGCGATTACGGGCAGAACATGCGTCTGCTAATTTTGCCACAGAGATTTACTTTAATGAAAATTCTACTTCAGGTCTAGACCCAGGCTATGATGCTGCAGTCTTTAGCGGCACTAATTCTAATTTTATGTTATATTCTCGTTTAGTTGAAAATGACCTTGGTAGAAATATAGCCATCCAAAGTCTTGGTTTTATTGACTTAAATGAGGTAATTATTCCTTTAGGCATAAAAACTGTGCAGGGATTACCGGTAACATTCAGTATTGAGAGCTCTACATTGCCGGCAGAGACCCAGGTGTATCTAGAGGACAACTTAACACAGACCTTTACGCTACTGAACAACGGTAATTACACATTTACCGCCACTACTGCAATTTCTGGGACTGGTCGCTTTTTCTTGAGAATTGGCAATAGCACGCTATCTACTGACGAACAAGACAATCCAAACTTAAAACTTTATGCAAGCAATCAGACCATCTTTATCAATGGCCTGCTTCTGGCCGATACAACGGTCTCAATTTATGACATCCAAGGACGGTTGGTCTTGACCTCTTATTTAAAAGAAGGTTCAGATACAAACAGAATTGAGGCTTCAAGCTTTAATAGTGGTGTTTATGTAGTAAAATTGAATAATGAAAAGCAATCACAAACCAAGAAAGTGGTCATTAAATAATTGATAATTCGAATTTGTACTGGTAATCAACAGTAGATAGTGGTTTTGTAAATCGAGCTAAATTAAAAGAAGTAGAAAATCAAATACACCAAGAACGAAAAACATATTATAAATTCTGAATCTCGACTAGGATATCAAACAAAAAAGAAAAATAAATTAATAGCTATAAATCATGAAAAGTAACTTTAAAATAACCGGAATCATTTTGGTGTTGTGTTTGTTAACAGGCACTAATGTTTTATCACAAGTTGGTATTGGAACTGAAACACCAGATGCTTCTTCGATATTGGATATGCAGTCGACTTCAACTGGGATGCTTATTCCTAGGATGACTACCACCCAAAGAGATGCTATAACAGCTCCAGCAGAAGGATTGCAGATTTACAACATTACTACCAACTCATCAGATATTTATAGCAATGGTGCTTGGAAATCTTTATTGTATTCCACAAGCCCTTCTGCACCTTCCAACCTTGTTTATGTTTATTCACTTTCCGACCTGCCAACGCCTGATAGTGGTGGCATAACTTTAGATGCCACTAAAATGTATATTTTTAATGGCATGGTGGATATCAGTCCTAATTATATTATGATGAATGGGGCAGGTCTTAGAGGTACCGACCCACAAAAAGATGGGGTCATGTCATCAGTTAGCGGCGGTGTTCTTCGGAG
>JBGTCT010000133.1:0-2220 GCA_041748695.1 Aquaticitalea sp.
AACCAATCAGTTGTGCACGATAACACCCCAAGTATTCTTGGAATGATCAATAAAGTTCAACATTTAGTTTCTGTTGAAGAAACAAAATAATACCGCACAAGTAATGGATTTAAGCAATTTAAAACCGGCTGAAGGGTCAGTAAAAAATCAAGGCAAAAGAATAGGGAGAGGACAAGGTTCTGGTAAAGGTGGTACTGCAACTCGTGGTCACAAAGGAGCTAAATCGCGTTCTGGATATTCTAAAAAAGTAGGTTTTGAAGGTGGTCAAATGCCACTTCAACGTCGTGTGCCTAAATTTGGATTTACAAATATCAACCGCGTTGAATATCAAGGTGTCAATCTTGATAAACTACAACAGTTGGTTGATGACAAAAAAATAAAGGACACCGTAGATTTTAATACCTTAATGGAATTAGGGTTGGCAACTAAAAACGAAATGGTAAAAATACTAGGTCGTGGTGAGTTGAAATCAAAATTAAAAGTCACTGCTCATAAATTTACCGCTTCAGCAAAAGCTGCTATAGAAGCTGCTGGAGGAGAAGCCGTAACTTTATAAGACTGTTCAGAGTATGAAATTTATAGAGACTTTAAAAAATGTTTGGAAAATAACCGAGCTAAAAGACAGGATCATGTTAACTATTGGTCTTCTTTTGGTATATCGTTTTGGTGCCCAGGTAGTTTTACCAGGTATTGATGCAACACAATTAGGAGGTTTGCAGGATAGTACAGACCAAGGAATCTTGGGCTTGCTTAATGCCTTTACAGGTGGAGCTTTTGCAAATGCTTCGGTTTTTGCTTTAGGTATTATGCCTTACATTTCTGCATCTATTGTGGTTCAGTTGATGGGAATAGCAATTCCTTATTTACAAAAATTACAAAAAGATGGCGAAAGTGGCCGTAAGAAAATCAATCAGATTACACGTTGGTTAACCATCGGAATCTGTTTGGTGCAAGCGCCAGGTTATTTGGCAAGTTTGCCAGCTTTGGGAATCCCACAGTCTGCATTTTTATTAGGAACTGGGACTACATTCTACGTGTCTTCTGTAATCATTTTGGTAACAGGATGTGTATTTGCAATGTGGTTAGGAGAAAAAATTACCGATAAAGGTATTGGTAATGGTATTTCATTATTGATCATGGTTGGTATCATAGCACGTATGCCAGCTTCATTTGTTCAAAATTACGCTTCTAGAGTTAGTGGTGGTGGCAATGGAGGACTAATGATGGTTTTGATCGAATTGGTCATTTGGATGCTAATTATTTTAGCTTCAGTAATGTTAGTAATGGCAGTTCGTAAGATTGCTGTTCAATATGCAAGACGTACGGCTTCTGGTGGATATGAGAAGAATGTTTTCGGATCACGTCAGTTTTTGCCATTAAAATTGAATGCTTCTGGTGTTATGCCAATCATCTTTGCTCAAGCTATTATGTTTGTGCCTAGTTTAATCGGGAAATCGTTTGGAACAAGTGATGTTGGACAATGGATGCAAGCAGAGTTCTCTAATATTTTTGGTCTTTGGTATAATGTTGTTTTTGCTTTATTGATTATCATATTCACGTATTTTTATACGGCAATTACAGTACCAACCAATAAGATGGCAGATGATTTAAAACGAAGTGGTGGTTTCATTCCTGGCATTAGGCCCGGAACAGAAACATCAGAATATTTAGATAAAATAATGTCTCAAATTACCTTACCGGGTTCTATATTTTTAGCTCTGATAGCTGTGTTCCCAGCATTCGTAGTTCAACTTATGGGTACTCAACAAGGCTGGGCATTGTTCTTTGGTGGCACATCGCTGCTAATTATGGTCGGAGTTGCAATAGATACCATGCAACAGATAAATTCTTATTTGTTGAACAAACACTATGACGGATTGATGAAAACCGGTAAAAATAGAAAAGCAGTAGCTTAATATTATGGCAAAACAATCAGCAATAGAACAAGACGGATCAATCATTGAAGCATTATCAAATGCAATGTTCCGTGTTGAGTTGGAGAACGGTCACATTGTAACTGCGCATATCTCTGGCAAAATGCGTATGCACTATATTAAATTATTACCAGGGGACAAAGTAAAATTAGAAATGAGCCCTTACGATTTATCAAAGGCTCGAATAACTTATAGATACTAATACAAAAACGATGAAAGTTAGAGCATCAGTTAAAAAAAGAAGTGCCGATTGTAAATTGGTACGTCGCAAAGGAAGACTTTACGT
>JBGTCT010000134.1:0-5362 GCA_041748695.1 Aquaticitalea sp.
TCGACGAATTGATTTTTATAATCTTAGAAAACGACTAAAATTTTCGTTTTATTATCTGGCCTTAATAAGATGTAATAGTAATAAAAATGGCATGCATTTCTCAACTCTGAATGTTAAAATTCGGAATACAAAGCCTTAAAATTATTTATATATTTTTCAAGAGAAAATTCTAGCTTTGCCCTTTTTTCGCCTTCTTCACCATACATAGTAATTAAATCTTTACTGGCTATTAGTGTTTCTATGGCCTTTTTTAATTCAACTTTATTATTTGGTTCAAATAGCAATCCTGTTTTATTGGGCACTACTATTTCCTTAAGGCCCCCATGATTTGACGCAATTACTGGCTTTTTAGACAACATGCCTTCAATGGCAACAAGCCCAAAAGATTCTGGGTTCGTTGTTGGAACCACAACTATATCTATGCTGTCATAAAATTTCCAGAGATTTTTTTGAAAATCAACAATGGTTACAACATTTTTTAAGCCCTTAGTTTCAATTTCGTTTTTTAGTTCATCGAGTAAAAATGCTTGGGATTTAATGGTAGAACCTATAAATAATAAATAAATATTATTGGTTCCAGATTTTATAAGTTCGTCAAAAACCTCAAGCAGCAATCTCTGCCCTTTAATTTTGTTAATCCTGCCTACCAGACCAATAATAATTGAGGAATTGTCAATAGATTCAAATAGGCTCTCTCGCAATTGTGTTTGTTCGTTTTTAGTTGAAAATGGGGCTTTTCTATCCAACCCATTATATATAACACTAGACTTTAATTTCAATTTTGGTTTTACTAGATACAAATGCTCTGCAGACGCTTTTGAATTGAACACAACATAATCTGAAAACCATTCAACAAGAAAAGGGTAGGATTTAGCTACAATTTTGGGGTGCTTAATGATTTCATGAACATGCCAAATATGTTTAATGCCATATCTCCTACTATAAAAAGCACCAAGGAATACGGCCAAGGTATTAGAATGCACAATATCAATTTTTCTATTTCCCAATTTGTTTTTAAGTATGCGAAATGCCTTAAAAATGACAAATGGCATTTTAATCATCCCTGAACTGGTAAACAGCTGCCTAGAAACTTTGATTACAGGGACAATCAAGACCTCAACACCCAATTTTTTGAGTTCTTCAGTTAAAGGCCCTTCCTCTGGCAGTGCTACAATGGGGTTTGCGATGTCTCTAACGGACTCTACTAAATACAAAAGTGTTTTATCGGAACCATACAAATCCGCAGATTGATGAACAAAAAGAATGTTTTTCATCTATGTTTTAATTTTCTTAATAACAAACCACCAAAATATCTTAATAGAATAATTAGGGAATATCGTTTTGCAGTTATTAAGCTTATACCTGCTGTCTTTACTTTAGCCTGTTCGGCTTCTTTAAATGCCCTTAAAAACAGTTTGCCACTTATACCCCCTTCTTGCATAATTACCGTAAACTCATCTATAAAAATTGTTTTTAATTCATGTTTAGACCTTAAAAGCATCTCATAGTCGCCCGCTATCTTATAATTTTCATCAAAGGCACCGTGTTTCTTAAAATAATTTACGTTGTGAAAAGCGCCCGCATGAGCAATATTCATGCTCTTTTTAAACTGCCTCCAATTCCATCTCTTATTTATTTCTCTAATAAAATCAGTGTTATCAAATATTTTTACTTTTGAGTGGATTAAGTCTGCATTTTTATTTTGGAGTATCGCATTGATGTATTTATCCAATGCGTTGTGAGTATATATGTCATCTGAACCTAAATATGCAATCCAATCACCATTAGCTAATTTCAATCCTTTGTTCCATGCATTGTAAATGCCCGTATCATCTTCACTTATCCAAGAGTAGGATATGTTTTTTTCTTTGAATAAAGATTCATATTTCATGATAATATCTAGGGTATTATCTTTAGATTTTCCATCAACAATAATATATTCAAAATTAGTGTAATCTTGATGTAAAACAGACTTAATAGTTTTATCTAACGTGTTTTCGCTATTATAAGTTGCTGTAATTATGCTCAATAATGGATTCATGCTTATTTAATATAATTTTCACAGCTTTTAAGCTTCTAATTTTTTAATTAAAATGATGGCTGAATAACTTATAAGAGAATTTTGTTTGAATTTTCTATACCCAATTTAAGCACGCAGAACCAATTAATAGCCTAATATTTAAATTTATTTAAGCATTTGAAGCGAACCAATGCTTTGGAAGCACTAGCGGTTTAATACTTGGTTCACAGTCAAAATCCAATGGGTGTGGAAAAACATTTTGAATTTTATCCTTTTCTACTCTATCATTTCTAACAAATGTAAATTCAGCCACATTAGGTAATTCTAGACCTTTAAGTTTAAACATTCCGCAGCAATTATTAGGATGAATATGAACACATGAGTGGTTTTGTAATAATTTGTCAAAAACAGGAGATGCTATGTTAAAAAACTCGGTGTCCCATAGTCTATTTAATGAATGAAATTCAACAACTATGATTCTAAATCTTTTCATTAATTGATTGGAGATGCTCAATATCGTAGAATATTCATACCCCTCTATGTCCATTTGCAACAATAGGTCCGAATTATGACTTTCCAAGTTAGAAGAATCAACCCAATCATCGAGAGTAATAAAATCTTCATTTGTTAATGGGCCAATGTATTTTTTTATAAAACTGAATTGGGGATTATTTAAAGCCGGAGAATCCACCGACTTATCAGCCAGGAAAACCTTCATACCATGTTTAGAGCAATCTTCTTCAAATCCACTTAAAAGTCCAACGCCTGGTGAAAAACAAGCTTCTATATCCTTGACGTCGTCAGGAATCAAATAACCTCCATCTCCATTTGGGCCAAATCTAATTAACTTTTTATCAGTGTCATAAGGACGCAGTTTATGTATTAGGGATAAAACAATTTGTTTATCCAGCAACTTATTGGCCGTTATGTTAGCCAGAGATATAGTGCCTAAAAATGCTTTTTTTAAAACCTTCTTCATTTAGTTCTTAAGTTCTTTATTTAATAACACTTGATTTATAAGATTTTTGATTTCCTTGATTTTTAATAGAATCGTAATGTAATATAGTATAGCAACAACAGCTTGTAAAATTACCATTAAAATCATATTATTTACCAAAGTATTTATAAAGTAACTAGCTGAGATCAATAATATAAAATAAAATACCAGTTGAAAAAAAACCTTGTTAAAAATTACACCTGCAGATATTTTATTTCTATAATGATATTCTAGAATAATTATCGAACTGCCAAATACCAAAACAAAAATCCAAGATAAAATTATATAGAGTCCATTTTTAAAAATTATTCCAACTAATCCACAAAATACAAGATTTAATATGCCTATTGTTAGGGATGGAATGACGTTCCATTTCAATTTTCCAGTTCCCAAATTTATCATATAGGAAGGAATATTTAAGGAATTTAATAACCATCCCACACAAATCACAATTAACACAACAATAAATCTGTAATCACTTTCTCCAAAGATAAAAATTGAAATAATATTTGAAAAAGGAATGATTAAAACCAATGTAGAAAATAGTAGGATCAAATTAATATCATTTATTTTCTTATAGGCATCAAGCATTTTTTCGTTACCATCTGTAAAGTTTAAGGTTACTATTTTGGGAACTACATTTTGAATTATTCCTGCTGAAAGTGCCCTCACCTGAATCACTAATTTTGAAGCCATTTCAAAAATTGCCACATAATCCAAACTACCATATCTCGAAAGAACGGCTTTTGTTATAGGATCGTATAACATTTGAGACAGACCAATTGCTTGAAAATTCATACCATAATTGAAAACTTTTTTCATTAAGTCTCTGTGCCATTTAAAATAAAAAAAATCAAAGTTTCGAACATATTTTTTTGAGCATATCATTCCAAGGACCAAAAAAGCAAGTGCTTGTAATACTTGTGCATAAGCCAAACCTATAATATCATACTCTACAATAAAAATAATAGCAAGAATCACATATATGATAGTAGCGGCTATAAAAGAAATTGATCTTAAATAAGCCAAATTTAAGCCTTCCAATATCGAAAAATATAAACCTGCTATTATATTTATATACAATGAAATTAATGCATAAAATAATAAATCCCGACTGATAGAAAGCCATTTTTCATCTACAAAATATCCGATAAAATGATATCCCAATAAATAGATTATTGATAATAATATCATCAATATCAGACTGATACTAAAGAGCGACGTGTTTAAAATAGCATTGATTTTCTTGTATTCTTCTTGAACAGACAACTCTGCGGAAAACTTTACCAGACTACCAGTAAATCCAAAATTGCCAATATTTGCTAGTGATGTAACCGACAGAATTAATGACCACAAACCAAGTTTTTCCAGACCTATTGCATCAATGATATATTTATATAAATAAAAAGCACATAATGAAACTACAACTATTTGAATAATTGAAAAAAATGAATTATTTACTATTTGCTTATTATAATTGGTCAAAATATTTATGTGAATCCCTTTAATTCTTAATAATCACTAATTGATTATAACTGTTTTATCCGTACTTTTAAATAGAGTGCTTTCGTCGTTAGTGGTAATCAATATTCCTATTTTATAATTTCCTTTTTTTAGTTTTTGTTTGTCAACCCTCAACTTAAAACCAGAATTATCATAGTTAACATTCTGATTGAAATAGGACGTTACATCTGGGCGTTGAACATTAAACACATTTATCGAATACACAATTTTTGGGCTTTCTAAAATAATTTGAATATTGGAATCAACGGCAGATTGTTCTGATATAAAAGCCCAGCCATTAATATAAATAGCCTCTAAATCTTCATAACTTTCTTCTATATTATAACTAACATTATCTACGCTATAAGGCAGGGTTTTTATTGCTATTGGGGTGATTTCCTTTTTTACTTCAATCATCGATTGATTTGTCGACTGAAATATTACGTTTTCTTCTGTTTTGATTCCTACTAACATATTATATGAACCCTCTTCCATCTTATCTGTAAAACCGCGCGCTTTAAACCCAACTTGTTTAAGGTTCTCATTATTAAAATGTGCAGCGACATCTGGTCTTTCTATTGAACTTGTTTTTAATACATATGAATTTTTCTCATTTGACAGGGAGATTACAACCGAATCCATACTATTAACAAATGTGTTTTTTAGAAATGCCCATCCTTGAATGTCAATTACATCATTACTAAAGGTGTTTTTTTCAATATTAAATTGAATTTTATCCTCTTCAATATAAGGAGTGGATATCGGTTCTAATTTATTTGATTTTTCAATGTTCTTAAATATTGAATCTGCTTTGTGCAATTCCAGTGGCTTAAATTTATGAT
>JBGTCT010000135.1:0-2542 GCA_041748695.1 Aquaticitalea sp.
GAATAAACCAATTACTAATTTTTTCATGACTTTTATATTTTAAGATTAATAAATATTGATAAAGCAAAGATGGCGCATAGTAGCACGCACCACTTATCAGTCATGATGTAATTGATTTTAAGTTTTATTTACAAGTTTGGAAACATGATTAAAAGTCTTTTAATTATGTTGCATTTTAAGAATAGAAGCTTTAATTTTAAGTAATTATAAATTTTATTTAGACTCTGTAAAGTTTTTTATTAATTAAAATTTAATTTTTTAGTTTCGGGAAATCCAACTTTGGCACAGAGGTTCTTGTACCTTGGATCATTCTTAAGCTGTAATAAATTAGGATCTGCTTTTAGCCATATCATATCCACTTCATGTTTTTTATAGGAGATATCCAACCATTTAAATGCTTCGTCCTTGTTTCCAAGACGTGCATAATAATGAGCCACAAAGACATTTATTTCCGGTTCGCCTTTATTGGCGCGGTCGATAACTTCGTTTAATAGGGCTTTCGACTCCCCTTCATCTCCAATATAATGATAAACTGCTGCTAGATGAATAACCATGGATGCATGCCGTTTATCCGAAATTTGTAATCCAGTTTCCAGAACTTCCTTTGCTTTTTCATAATTTCCCAGAGCCAAATAAATATTTCCAAAATGGTCATAATAGGGTAGCTGTGGCTCATATTGTAAACCTTTACGCATAATATATAATGAAGACTCTTTTTTACCTTTAAAATAATATGCATAAGCACATAAAACAGCTTCATATCCCCAAGTAGCATTTGGATCTTCCTTAAACAAATAATTTGTATCTTCAATTACCTGATCATTCCATCCCATTAAAAGGTCAATAAAGCTTGAAAAAAAGAACCTTCCATGTTTCTGTTCATACATATTCATCAAAGAATCAGCACTTTCAAAATTCCAATTGAATAATTCCCTTTCAGCCATTGAATGAATTAAGTGAATGTTTATAGGATTTAATTGAAGAGCCTTTTTAAAATAGGGAGCCGCCAAGCTATCTGCTTGTTTTATACTCAAATTTCCTGACCATGTTCCCAACGTCGAATAGGTTCTTCCAAGCAATACATACGCGTCAGCAAATGTAGAATCTAATTCAATAGCCTTCTCAAAATAGGTTCTTGAAGCTATGATATTTTTCGATGAATGGCCATAGTTACTATTATAAAGATATAAACCTTGCACTGCGCTCGCATAAGCTTCTGCATTTTTTGTCGACGGCATATGAATAACTTCATGTTCCTCTTCTGTGATTTTAGCATTCAATTGTTTGGCAACCATTTCGGCAACGCGAGCCTGTAATTTGAAGATGGAATCGTATTTTCCTTGATAGTCTTCAGACCAAATAAGCTTGTCGGATGTACCATCAATTAATTGAAGATTGATTTTGATTTCGTTTCCTGATTTTTGGAAACCAGACTCCAAAATATAGTGTACCTTAAGTTCGGCCGAAATTTCAGGTATTGACCTTTTAGTATGTCTGTAATTCATCATCGAAGTATATGAAATCACCTTTTTGATATCCTTAATTTTTGAAAGCCTAGAAATGACAGCAGTGGTCATTCCATCACAAAAAGCTTCATTCTCCGGGTTGCCACTAATGTTCTTAAAAGGCAAAACAGCAATGGAGTTATCACTTGCAAGGACCGAATTTATAATATCTGAAGTAGTGTTAGGTTTAGGTTTCACAAAGTTGTAAAATGAAAAAATTGCAATTAAAATTAACACTAATACGCCAGTGATATAGAATCTAAAATCATAAAGGCTTCTCTTAATTCTAACAATATCAGAATTCTCTTTCAATGGTTGATTGTCCTTAATTGCAAAATTTTTAAATGGATTTCTAAATTTCACTTCCCCAGGAGGATAGCCATAATACTGGTTGAAACAGGTAGTAAAATACGATGGGCTACTAAACCCTACCTTATAGGCAATCTCGGAAGCAGTGGCTACATTATTTTGAAGCATCTCCATTGCTTTTCCTAATCGAAATTCACGAATATATTGACTTGTAGATTTGCCGTTGAGGGCATTCAGTTTTCGATGTAGCTGTGATCTGCTTAAACCTAAAGCAATAGCAAGCTCTTCGACTCCAAATTGATCATCCTCGAGATGCTCTTCAATGATGATATTTATAGAATTAATAAATACTTGGTCCATTGAAAGTTGGTTGCTCATTTTAACTTTTCTTAAAAAAGTTTTGAACTTCTAAACGTAGTTAGATAGTATACTAAGATACGCAATTTTGATATGCCATTAAATGTTTAAGAACAAAAAATAAAATTTTAAAAAATACACTAACCCATTATATATTAACTATATGCAAATAAAAACGCAATCAAAAAGATTGCGTTTTTAATTCAATAAATAACTTTCGTTACATCGCTCCCCACTCTTTTAAGGAATCTTTATTCATTTTTACGTAATCGGCATTTCCAGCAGCTTCTGCTGCAGCCAATGACTTTTTGGCAATATCAATTGCACCCTTTTTATCTCCAGCTTTTGCATAAATAAGCGATTGCTGTCTC
>JBGTCT010000136.1:0-5204 GCA_041748695.1 Aquaticitalea sp.
ATTTTTTAATAATGTAGCCCGTAGGGGAATCGAACCCCTCTTACCAGGATGAAAACCTGGCGTCCTAACCGATAGACGAACGGGCCATTTGATTTGTTTTTTGGCAGTGAATCATGAATTTCCCCATAATTACAGCACCTGTTCAAATGAACGCACAATGTTTCATTGCGGATGCAAAAATACAACTATTTTTAAATGTTGCAACACCTATCCAAAATTTTTTGACAATTTTTTAGTATGCCTTCGCAAACAGAACTCTTCTATCCGATGGTTTACCAGTAAACACACAGCTTCCAGCTTCATTATTCGCATTCAAAGGAATGCAACGAATGGTCGCCTTTGTCAAATCTTTGATTTTCTTTTCAGTTTCTGAAGTTCCATCCCAATGTGCTGATATAAAACCTGTTTTAGTTTCTAAAACATCCTTAAATGCATCAAAGCTATCGACTTCAGTGATATGAGTATTTCTAAAATCCAAAGCTCTCTTATATAGGGATTCCTGAATCTCTCCTATTAAATTAGATACAACTTCTACCAAATCGTCTAGCTTTACTATTTCTTTGGTCAAGGTATCCCTTCTTGCCAATTCAACCGTTTTGTTCTCCAAATCCTTTGGTCCAATGGCAACTCTTAATGGTACACCTTGCAATTCGTATTGTGCAAATTTTGCTCCTGGCCTGTGTGTGGTTCTTTGATCAAATTTGCATGAAATTCCTTTTGATTTTAATTCCTTCAACAATTGATTGGCCAATACCGAAATTTCGTCAAATTGCTCATCGGTTTTATGAATTGGTACAATGACCACTTGAATAGGCGCTAAATTAGGAGGCAATACCAAACCTTGATCATCACTATGCGTCATTACCAATGCACCCATCAATCGTGTTGAAACTCCCCAAGATGTTGCCCATACATAATCAAGTTTGCCCTCTTTATTGGTAAATTTTACATCAAACGCCTTGGCAAAATTCTGTCCAAGAAAATGCGAAGTTCCTGCTTGTAGCGCTTTCCCATCTTGCATCAGTGCTTCTATGCAATAGGTTTCTTCGGCTCCTGCAAAACGCTCACTTTCAGTTTTCACCCCTTTGATGACAGGAATAGCCATAAAATTTTCAGCAAATTCGGCATATACATCATTCATTTGTAATGCCTCTGCAACAGCTTCCGATTTTGTTTCGTGAGCCGTATGTCCTTCTTGCCATAAAAATTCGGCCGTACGCAAAAATAATCTGGTCCGCATTTCCCAACGCACCACGTTAGCCCATTGATTGATAAGAATTGGCAAGTCTCTGTAACTTTGGATCCAACCTTTATAAGTACTCCAGATGATGGCTTCACTTGTTGGACGAACAATTAATTCTTCTTCCAATTTCGCGTCAGGATCAACCCTTAATTTCCCTGGATTGTCAGGGTCATTCTGTAATCTGTAATGAGTTACGATGGCACATTCTTTGGCAAAACCTTCAGCATTCTTCTCTTCGGCTTCAAACAGGCTTTTTGGTACAAAAAGAGGAAAATAGGCATTTTGATGACCCGTCTCTTTAAACATTCTGTCTAATTCGGCCTGCATTTTTTCCCAAATTGCATAGCCATATGGTTTGATAACCATACAGCCTCTAACCGCGGAATTTTCTGCTAAATCCGCCTTTACCACCAGCTCATTGTACCATTTGGAATAATCTTCCGATCTTGATGTCAGATTTTTGCTCATTGTCAGTATTTTGGCACAAATATTGTGTCTATGTTAAATAATAAAATAGTTCGACAAAACTAACTATTTTTGTAATGTTCAACAATAAAATTAAAGAGATATGCAATTTAAAACTTATTTACAATCGAAATTGCCATTGTATCTTGCTTTAGGCTCACTTTTCGTGTTGGCTTCTTGTGGATCATACCAATATGTTGGTAGTGATAGTGATGGTATCTACGGCTCTTCAAACGAAGTGACCTATACAGAAGCAACGCCGCGAACATCAAATAATAATGGTTATTACAAAGAGTATTTTGGGGAGAAGTCTCAAAAATATGCAAACATAGCAAATGATGACAATGTTATTTTTACTAACATTGATGATTATGAAGGCAATTACAGTGATGAGAGCGGCGACATTCAATACCAAGAAGGTTATGCAGGCTGGGGACAAGCTTCAGATAATGTCAATATAAATGTTTATTCTGGTTTTGGTTGGAATAATTTTGGTTACTGGAACCGTCCATGGGGATTTGGAAATGGCTGGTTCGGATATGATTGGTATGGTGGTTTTTATAACCCATTTTGGCATCCAGGAGCTTTTTATGGTGGCTTTGGATATTTTGGTGGTGGATTCTACAACCCGTACTTCTTTGGCTACAATAATTTTTACAATGGATATTATGGGAACAATTTCTATCGAAACAATTACGTAGCTTATAATGCTGGAAGACGAGGAAGCGGTGTCAATACCAACAATAGATCTTCATACCGATCAGATAATGCTCAATCGACTACTCGAAACACATCCATGAGAAATGGAAATACGGTAAGGCGAACGAATAATTCTATATATAATCCATCCAACAGTACTCGCAATAGTATTAGAGTAAATTCTCCGAATGCTAGGACTAATTCTTCTGGTACTAGAGTAAATTCAACATCTAGAAGTACGCGCTCCGAAACAAGGGTTAACACTCCTACACGCTCTACTAGTAGTCCTACAGTACGAAGTTCAGGAGGTTCTTCGAGATCTTCAGGCGGTGCCACAAGAAGTTCAGGTGGAAGCGGTAGAAGAGGCGGCTGATATTAACAGAATTGCTATTTAATTCAAAAATAAAAATATGAAAAAGTTACGTTTACTATTCATAGGTGTCCTGTCTATGTCGAGTCTTATGGCTCAAGATATTTCAGATGCTGTAAGATATTCATTAGATGAAATCCAAGGAACAGCTAGATTTAGAAGTATGAGTGGCGCATTTGGTGCTTTGGGAGGCGACATGTCTGCTGTGAGCATCAACCCAGCCGGATCGGCCGTTTTTACCAAGAGTCATGCGTCCATATCCCTCTCCAGTCTGAACGTTAATAACGATGTCACTTACTTCAATGGTTTTAATTCCTCATCAGAATCCAAAATAGATTTAAACCAGACAGGGGCAGCATTTGTGTTTAATAATACCAATCAGAACTCCAACTGGAAAAAATTTGTTTTGAGTGTTGCTTATGATAAAACTTCAAACTTCCAAGATAATTGGTTTGCTTCAGGTACTAATACCAACTCTATTGATGGTTACTTTTTATCTTTTGCACAAGGTTTAAGACTCGGTGAGATTTCTGCCCTTCCGGGGGAAAGTATTTCAGATGCATATGCAGACATTGGCTCCATTTACGGTTTTGGACATCAACAAGCATTTTTAGGTTATGAATCATTTATTCTTGAGCCTAATTCGGACACGGATGAAAACACAATTTATACGTCTAATATTGCCCCTGGGACTTTTAATCAAAATTATAATTACGCTGCTAGAGGTTACAATGGAAAGTTGACGTTTAATGTAGCTTCACAGTACAAAGACAATTTATATATAGGATTGAATCTCAATTCCCATTTTATAAATTATGAGCGTTCCACTTTTTTAAATGAATCCAATTCTAACGCTGGTTCGTCAGTTTCCAATATTCAATTTGAAAACAATTTGGCAACTACTGGATCAGGATTTTCGTTTCAATTGGGTACGATAGCAAAACTAACTGAAGCCTTTAGGGTTGGATTGACTTACAATTCTCCTACTTGGTATTCGATACTCGAAGAAACCAGTCAATTTTTATCGACTGTTAGGAACGATTCTGGTTCTAATGTAACACAGCTTGTCAACCCGAATATTATAAATGTTTACCCTGAATATAGATTACAAACACCGGGAAAACTAACAGGAAGTCTTGCCTATGTTTTTGGCGATCAAGGTCTAATAAGTTTTGATTATTCTCGAAAGGATTTTGGTAACACTAAATTCAAGCCAACTTCAGATATTTATTTTGCATCACAAAATAATTTGATCATGAGCAATTTAAAAGTTGCTTCTACCTATAGAATTGGTGGCGAATATCGTATCAAGGAATTTAGCTTAAGAGGTGGGTATCGATTGGAAGAAAGTCCATATAACAATGAGAGTTTCTATGGCGACTTGAATGGATACTCATTGGGTTTAGGATATAATTTTGGAAACATCAAATTAGATTTAGCCTTTGATCAATCAAACAGAGATGTAAATTACCAATTGTATAATGTAGGATTGATAGATGCCGCTTTGATAGATGCAAAAAATACCAACGTTACCTTAACGCTCGGATTTAGTTTGTAAGTAATATTTCCTCTTATTAATTTTAAGCACTTCTCACAGAGGTGCTTTTTTTTAATTAACTTATTTGAGTCCTATTTCTTGATAAGAGTATTTTACTTAAGTGCTGATGAATAGCTAAATTTTTATACAATTCAAATTAAAAAAATCCTACCTATGATTGAATATTTTTAATGCTTATCTTTGCAACCTGTTTAATTTGAAGCCCAATCAGTATAAAGCATAATGAAACTAAATAAAAATATAGAAGATTTTGAATCGTTAGGTGACAATCATGTAGGCACTTCCTCCAATACACCTATGCGCAATGACGCCTTTGCATTGTCTTCAGATGAAAAGATCGACATCATTAAAGATGATGTACGCCACATAATGGAAACACTTGGATTGGACCTAACCGATGACAGCTTAAACGGTACCCCATTAAGAGTTGCAAAAATGTTTGTAAAAGAACTTTTTGGCGGTTTGGACCCGAGAAGAAAACCATCTGCTTCGACCTTTGACAATAAATATAAATATGGCGAAATGTTGGTTGAAAAGAACATTACGGTGTATTCAACATGCGAACATCACCTCCTTCCTATTGTCGGCAAAGCACATGTGGCCTATATTTCTAATGGTACTGTTGTTGGACTTTCAAAGATGAACCGTATTGTCGATTACTATGCCAAACGACCTCAAGTGCAAGAGCGTTTGACCATTCAAATTGTAAAGGAATTGCAGGAGGTATTAAATACGGAAGATGTTGCTTGTGTCATTGATGCCAAACATTTATGCGTCAATTCCAGAGGTATTAGGGATGTCGATAGCAGTACCGTTACTTCCGAATTTGGCGGAAAATTTAAGGATAAAGACATGCGAAGGGAATTTTT
>JBGTCT010000137.1:0-10867 GCA_041748695.1 Aquaticitalea sp.
TATATTATATGACCCTTCCCATTTTGTGCTTCAGCAATTAAATTATATTGAATACATCGACCATTATCACGAATTCATAAAAATGTTTCATGTTAAGGATTCCGAGTTTAATCCAACTGGTAAAAAAGGAACCTTTGGAGGTTATAATGACTGGAAAGACCGTGCTGGGCGGTACCGTTCACCAGGAGATGGCCAAGTGGATTTCAAGACCGTATTTTCAAAACTCACCGAATACGGTTGTGATGTTTGGGCAGTTTTGGAATGGGAATGTGTGATCAAAAGTCCTGAACAAGGTGCAAGGGAAGGTGCGCCATTTATTACAAAACATATTATTGAGGCCACTACAAAGGCCTTCGATAATTTTGCCGGTGGAGCTATTAATGAAGAACAATTAAAACAAATATTGGGGTTATAATAATAAAGTTAACAACAATTGTATGAAAAAATTACTTGCCATAATTTGTGTAAGTGTTTTGGTTTTTTCTTGTAACAAAGAAAAAAAAGAAATAGAATCAGTAAATGCAAGCACTATTGAAGTTGCAACCGAAACACAAGAACCAGATAAACCTGAAGAGACCGAAATTTGGGAGCCGAAACCCAAAGTGGTGACTGTTGACCCAAAAACCAAAATACCTTCAGATGCCATAGTACTTTTTGACGGTTCAAATTTCGACGAGTGGGTTTCAACTGTAGATTCAACAGAGGTGAAATGGAACTTAAATAAAGATGGAAGCATGATGGTCAAAGACAAAACCGGTGATATCCAAACCAAAAGAAACTTTGGTGATGTTCAGTTGCATATAGAATGGCGTTCCTCTACAGAAAATACTGCTACAAATCAGAACAAAAGCAATAGTGGCGTGTTCCTTCAAAACAGATATGAAGTACAAATTTTAGACAACAATGACAATGACACCTATGTAAATGGACAAGTTGGGTCAATTTACAAACAGGCCATACCATTGGCAAATGCTTCATCAAAATCAGGAGATTGGAATACTTATGACATCATTTATCATACACCTGAATTTGATTCAGAAGGTAATAAAATAAAATCAGCTGAGATTACGGTATTGCACAACGGCGTAATTATTCAAAATGGTGTTGAAATTAAAGGAACTACAGAATATATAGGTTGGCCAAAAAATGAAGCTCACGGTAATGCACCTATCAAACTTCAGGACCATGGCGATAATAGCCGTGTAAGCTATAGAAATATTTGGGTTAGGGAATTATAAATTTGAACTATTTAAATAAATTAAAATGAAGAATATGATATTACTGGTTATGTTAACAATAACATTTTCAGCATGCAAACAATCCACTAAAGTAGCAGCTCAAGCAGAGCCTGAAGCTATAAAAGTAGATGAAACGAGACTAGAATCAGATTGGATCACCCTTTTTGATGGCACCAATTACGATCAATGGCGCGGTTATTTAACAGACACAATCTATCCTGAATGGACCATCGAAGATGGCGCAATGGCTTTTGTGCCTAGTGCAGAAGGCGGGAAAAATATTATTACCAAAGATGTTTTTACAGATTTTGAACTGTCTTTGGAATGGAAAATATCGGAAGGTGGAAATAGTGGTATATTTTGGAGTGTTTATGAAGATCAAAAGTTTAAGGAAGCATACCAAACCGGACCAGAAATTCAGGTATTGGACAATGAACGCCATCCAGATGCAAAAGCCAATCCTAAATTTCATCAGGCCGGTGCTTTGTATGACATGGTTCAACCTGAACATGACGTAAGCAAACCTGCTGGAGAATGGAATTTATGTGTTTTAAAGGTCAACCACAACAACAACCAGGGTTCAGTAACCTTAAACGGCACCGAAATAGTAACATTCCCTGTTCATGGTAAGGCATGGGATGCCATGGTAGCCAAGTCTAAATTTAAGGGTTGGGAAGGTTTTGGAATGCACCACACAGGACACATTGGTTTACAGGATCATGGTGATAAAGTATGGTTCCGTAACATTAAAATTAAAGAACTATAAGTCATAAAGCTTTTATTAGGATTTTTACTAACTGAACGTAATAAACTGCGTTCCATTTTTTTTATCATAAAACAGAAAATTGATGGGTTTTAATAAATTATGACCATATAAATAAGAATTTGATAATAATTTTAAAAAACAATCCACTTTTGATCATTCATACAAATTAATTTTTAGTTTTACACCATGTATTCATTAAAAAATAAAAATTGTATTTCAGTTCCCAGTTTGCCAATAGGCAAAACCCGTCGCTAATGCATTCACTTTTTGGTAGTATAGTAATTACTTAAATTTTTATTTTTCAACTTGAACAAATCATCACAAATAGTACTCCTTCAAAATTCAGTTATTTTAAACAATAACCGGTTTATTTTACATTCTCCGATAAGACGTCGCCCGTAAGGGTACGCTTTATTTTGAACTCAGGTGAGTCCGGTTCTTATTTTCAAAATCATTTTTACTATTTTTAATCTAAAACAACATCACAATGAAAATTGTTATTGCTGATACATCGCATCATAAGTATGCAGACATTATATGTGAAACTATAGCAGAATCCGCACGCGTAAGAGGTACTGGTATAGCCAAGCGTGCTCCAGAATATATCAAAACCAAAATGGACAATGGCAATTGCGTCATTGCCTTGGAAGGCGACATATTTGCTGGATTTTGTTATATCGAAGTTTGGAGCCATGGTAAGTTCGTTGCCAATTCTGGATTGATTGTCCATCCAGATTTTAGGGAACAAGGCTTGGCCAAAAAGATAAAACAAAAAGTGTTTGAACATTCTCGAACTAAATTTCCTAATGCCAAAATTTTCAGTATTACAACAGGATTAGCAGTGATGAAAATGAACAGCGATTTAGGTTACAAACCGGTAACTTTTTCAGAATTGACCACAGACCAATCATTTTGGAACGGTTGTCAAACCTGCAAAAACTTTGATATATTGCAACGGACCGAACAGAAAATGTGTTTATGTACAGGCATGTTGTATGACCCAAATAAAAAACCGGAAACTGAAGTTCATGAACATGAGTTTGACAAAAAAGTTTGGACACGGTTAAAAAGCATCAAGCAGACCATGTTCCTTAAAAAAGAAAAGAAATGAAACATTCATAACAGAAGGTCGAAATAAAGACCAATTATTATATGAATGTTGCATATGACCGTAAAAAAACAATATAATAAACAGATGAAAAAATTAGTATTAGCCTATAGTGGCGGATTAGATACCTCATATTGCGCAGTGCATTTGTCAAAAGATGAAGGTTTTGAAGTGCATGCCGTAAGTGTGAATACTGGAGGATTTACTTCGGAAGAAATTAAAACCATAGAAAGTAATGCTTACAAAATGGGTGTTACTACCTACAAAAACATCGATGCTGTTGATTCCTATTACAAAAAGGTAATTAAGTATTTAATTTTCGGAAATGTGTTGAAAAACAATACATATCCATTGTCCGTAAGTGCCGAGCGAATTATTCAAGCCGTCGAGATTGTCGAATATGCCAAAAGTATAGATGCACAATACATCGCTCATGGAAGCACTGGCGCTGGAAACGACCAAGTTCGTTTTGATATGATTTTCCAAACCTTGGCACCACATATTGAAATCATCACACCAATTCGCGATAAAAAATTGTCACGACAAGAAGAAATAGACTATTTAAAAGCTAATGACGTCGATATGGCATGGGACAAAGCAAAATACTCCATCAATAAAGGACTATGGGGTACCAGTGTAGGGGGTGAAGAAACTCTGACGTCTGATAAACCCTTGCCGGAAACCGCCTATCCTTCACAATTGAAAAATGAAGGACAAGAAAAAGTAATTTTAACTTTTGAAAAAGGCGAATTTATTGCTATTAATGGTGAAAAAAAGAGTCCAGAAAAGAACATTGAGATATTGAATAATTTGGCGTCACCGTATGCCATTGGCCGTGATGTTCATGTTGGTGACACCATCGTTGGGATTAAGGGACGTGTAGGATTTGAAGCTGCTGCCGCATTAATTACCATCAAAGCCCATCACTTATTGGAAAAACACACTTTGACTAAATGGCAGTTGCAGCACAAGGATTATTTGTCTAGTTTTTATGGTATGCATTTGCACGAAGGTCAATATTTAGACCCTGTGATGCGAAACATTGAATTCTTTTTTGAAAGTAGCCAAGCGCAAGTTTCAGGAGATGTGGTGGTGACGATAAAACCTTATCATTTTTCTTTGGATGGTGTCAATTCCAAACATGATTTAATGAATGCCAAATTCGGTAGTTATGGCGAAATGAATAAAGGTTGGAGCGCTGAAGAAGCCAAAGGATTTATCAAGATTGTTGGAAATCAAAATAAAATTTATCATCAAGTAAATTCATGAACATGATAAAAGTAGGGATTATAGGAGGCGCTGGGTATACGGCAGGCGAATTGATTCGATTATTGCTTCATCATTCAAAAGCAAAGATTGATTTTGTCTATAGTACCTCAAATGCTGGTAACAGAATTAGTAGTGTGCATCAAGATTTGCTTGGTTCTACCGCTATGGAGTTTACTAGCGAAGTCAACAACAAGGTTGATGTGCTTTTTCTTTGTTTGGGACATGGCAATTCAAAATCATTTTTGGAAACCAATTCGTTTTCGGAAAAAACAAAAGTTATTGATTTAAGCAACGACTTCAGATTAAAAAAAGATAGGGTTTTTCAAGATAAAACCTTTGTATACGGATTGCCCGAACTTCAAAAGGAATCGATACGTAAAGCAAAATACATCGCTAACCCAGGATGTTTTGCAACCGCGATTCAATTGTCATTGTTGCCCTTGGCAGAAAAAGGATTGCTTGAATCGGATATACATGTAAACGCTGTGACAGGTTCAACAGGTGCAGGTACTATGTTGTCCGACACGACCCATTTTACATGGCGAGACAACAATTTTTCATCTTATAAATTGTTTGACCATCAACATTTGGATGAAATCAAAGAATCCCTGAATCAGTTGCAACCGGATGTTGATTCAGAAGTGCTATTCATTCCAAATCGAGGTAATTTTTCTAGAGGGATTTTTGCCACTTCCTATACCAATTTCGATGGAACTTTGGAGGAAGCAAACAGATTTTATAAGGAGTATTATAAGGATGCAAGTTTCACTATTGTCTCTGATGACAATATTCATTTAAAGCAAGTAGTCAATACCAATAAATGTTTGCTTCATCTTTATAAGCATAATAATCTATTGTTGATTACATGTGTCATCGACAATTTGTTGAAAGGCGCTTCGGGTCAAGCGATTCAAAATATGAATTTGATGTTTGGCTTGGAGGAGACATTAGGATTAAATTTAAAAGCTAACTTTTTTTAACAGTAAAAAGCCCTTGTTTAAATATTGACAACCAGCTGAAATAAATTCAAGCATTAGATCTGACAAATAGAAAAAAAATAAATTAAAACAGATGAAAATAGCAATCATAGGAACCGGAAATCTAGGACAATCCATCGCAAAGGGATTGATAAACAGCAATGCTATCACGTCACTTTACTTGACCAAGCGCCATTTGGGAACCATCCAAAAGTTTGAAGACTATGAAAACGTAATGGTTACATCGGACAATGTTCTGGCAATCCAAAAATCGGATATTTTAATTTTTGCAGTGCAACCTGCGCATTTTGAAGCTGTATTAAAGACTATCGAGCCATTTTTGACAGAGAACAATGTCATAATATCCACAGTTACCGGGTTTAGCATTGCCAAAATGGAAACAGTTTTAGGCGCGGAACGATTTATTATCAGGGCAATGCCAAATACAGCAATCGCCGTTGGGAAATCCATGACTTGCATATGTGGTAATGAGTACGGAAAGAAGCGTATTAAGGTTGCCGAAGCGATTTTCAACCGGTTGGGACACACAATGATTATTCCAGAAGAGCAAATGCAAGCGGCGACTGTGGTTTGTGCCAGTGGTATTGCTTTTTGGATGCGATTGATTCGCGCCACAACACAAGCGGCCATTCAACTTGGTTTTGATGCTAAAGAAGCACAGGAGTTGGCCATGTACACCAGTGAAGGTGCTGCAAATTTATTGATTACCAACGGAGACCATCCCGAAGAGGAAATCGACAGGGTAACCACACCTAAAGGATGCACCATAGAAGGTCTAAATGAAATGGAACACAAAGGCTTAAGTTCCTCCCTCATCCAAGGCATGGTAGCATCGTACAATAAAATCAATAACATTAAAAAGGAACAATTATGAGTTTGTTCAATGTGTATCCGTTGTTCGATATCACTCCTGTCAAGGCAAAAGATATGTATGTGTACGATGAAAATGACATTGAATATCTCGATTTGTATGGTGGTCATGCAGTGATTTCCATTGGACATTCACATACAAAATATGTGGAGGCGATTTCAAATCAAGTGTCCAAAATGGGCTTTTATAGTAACGCCATTCAAAATCCATTGCAAGAGAAATTGGCAGAACGATTAGAAGAATTATCTGGCTGCAAAGACTATCAATTATTTCTATGTAATTCAGGGGCTGAAGCCAATGAAAATGGATTGAAATTGGCCTCTTTCCATAATGGAAAACACAAAATTTTGGCTTTCAAGAATTCATTTCATGGTCGTACTTCGGCGGCAGTTGCTGCTACTGATGATTCCAAAATTGTAGCGGCACTAAATGCACAGCAAGAAGTTGATTTTGTAGAATTGGGAGATTTGGATTCTGTTGAAATCATTTTAAAACAAAATGAGACCTGTGCAGTGATTGTTGAATGCATTCAAGGCGTTGGAGGTTTAGACCAAAGCACTTCAGAATTTTATAAAGGACTCGAATCATTATGCAAAAAATACAATACCATTCTGATTGCAGACGAAGTGCAATCTGGTTTTGGGAGAACAGGAGATTTTTTCGCATTTCAAAAACATGAAATATCGCCAGATATCATTTCAATTGCAAAAGGTATGGGTAATGGTTTTCCAATTGGTGGTATTTTGATTCATCCATCAATAGAAGCATCTTTCGGTTTATTAGGAACAACTTTTGGCGGCAACCATTTAGCATGTGCAGCATCATTGGCTGTTTTGGAAGTTTTGGAGGAAGAAAATTTAATGAAGAATGCTACTGAAATGGCAGATTATTTTAATGAAAACGCCAGAAATTTACCACATTTAAAAACCGTCAAGGGAAGGGGTTTGATGCTCGGTTTAGAATTCGAATTCGCAGTTGGAGACTTACGGAAGAAATTGATTTATCAACATAAAATATTTACAGGAAGCGCGAAAAATCCCAACCTGATTCGGATTCTTCCACCACTAACGATTCGAAAAAAGCACATCGATGTATTTTTTGAAGCATTAAAACAAGAGTTAAACACATGAAAACTATTGACTCCGTAAGAGGAGACATCATTATTGTGAGGTCGAACGCAGTCGAAACCTAAATGTTTAAGAATGAAAAAATTTACTGATATAAAAGACATATCAAACCTATCGGAAACCATCAAGGATGCTATTTTACTTAAATTAAATCCTTTTGAGTTCGAAAGCTTGGGCAAACATAAAACCCTGGTAATGTTGTTTTTCAATGCAAGTTTGCGTACACGATTAAGTACTGAAAAGGCAGCAAAAAATCTTGGAATGCAAGTGATGGTATTGAATGTCAATGATGCTTGGAATATAGAGTTTGAAGACGGCAGCATCATGAATGCAAATTCGTCGGAACATATAAAAGAAGCAGCAAGAGTTATTTCGCAATATGCTGATATCATCGCGGTGCGGGCATTTCCGACATTGACCGATAAACAGAAAGACGAATCCGAGTATGTGTTGCAAAGTTTTGTAAAATATGCAACAGTTCCCATTATCAACATGGAAAGCGCAACCGTACATCCTATGCAGGCATTAGCGGATGCCATCACCATTTCTGAGTTGACTGACAAACCAAAACCGAAAGTAGTGTTGTCTTGGGCGCCTCACCCGAGGGCCTTACCACAGGCTGTTGCGAATTCGTTTGTGGAAATGATGCAAGAGTTGGATGTAGATTTTACCATCACACACCCCGAAGGTTATGAATTGAATCCCGAAATTACCAAGCAAACACCTATCAATTACAACCAAAATGAGGCTTTAAAAGATGCAGATTTTGTCTATGTAAAAAACTGGAGCAATTATAATGATTATGGAAAAATCTTAAATCAGGATGCCAATTGGATGATGACCCAAGAAAAATTAGGAAAGGCCAAATTCATGCATTGCCTGCCAGTTCGACGAAATGTGGTAGTGGAAGATGCTGTTATGGATGGTGAGAATTCAGTGGTCATTCATCAAGCTAACAATCGAACGTTTGCTGCTCAAGTGGTCTTGAAACAAATTTTAGAAAATCTATGAGCAAACAATCACTTAAAATAGTGAAAATTGGAGGAAATATCATCGATGATGAGGTGGCCTTGAATTCATTCCTTGCTCAATTTTCAAAACTGGAATCGCCAAAAATTTTGGTTCATGGCGGTGGAAAAATGGCCACACAATTGGCTAAAACCTTGCAAATCGAAGTGAAAATGGTTGATGGCAGACGAATCACAGATGCTGCGACTTTGGATGTAATCACAATGGTGTATGCAGGAAAAATAAATAAAAATATTGTGGCCAAATTGCAATCATATAAATGTAACGCAGTTGGATTTTCTGGGGCAGACGGCAACACGATTGTGTCTCAAAAACGCCCTGTACAAACAATTGATTATGGTTTTGTAGGCGATATTTTAAAGGTGAAAACCAAGGTTGTGGAAGCATTGTTGGAGCACAATATCACACCAGTTTTTTGCGCAATTACACATGATGAAAAAGGACAGTTGTTAAACACCAATGCTGATACAATTGCTTCAGAATTGGCAATTGGTTTTGCTGATTTGTTTACCACAGAATTATATTACTGTTTTGAAAAAAATGGAGTTCTACAAGATGTGAACGATGATAATTCAGTTATAGAACATATGAACATCACAACCTATGAGCACTTATTGGAAGAGGGTATTATATCGGAAGGCATGTTGCCAAAGTTGAACAATTGCTTTCATGCCATTCATAAAAACGTAGGTAAAGTTTGTATAGGGAAACCTGACATGCTTTTCAATCCGTCATCCAAATTCACTACAATTAAAGCTAATTAATGCAGGAAAGATTAACCACAGATGCCATTGCATTGCTGAAAAAACTCATTGAGACACAATCGTTTTCCTCGGAAGAGGACAATACCGCTGCGCATATTGAGGATTGGTTCAAACGTTATGAAGTTGATTATAAAAGAAATAAAAATAATATTTGGGCAGTCAATAAACATTTTGATGAATCAAAACCAACATTGCTATTAAATTCACATCATGATACGGTTAAACCCAATAACGGCTATACCAAAGACCCATTTAAAGCAATTGTGGAAAACGGAAAATTATATGGTTTGGGCTCCAATGATGCAGGCGGTTGTTTGGTATCTTTGATTGCTACGTTCACTTATTTTTATGAAGAGAAAGACCTAAATTACAATTTGGTTTTGGTTGCTTCGGCAGAAGAAGAAAACAGTGGCCCCAACGGTTTGAACAGTATGTTAAACATCATTCCAAAAGTTGACGTGGCAATTGTAGGAGAACCAACATTGATGAATTTGGCAATTGCAGAAAAAGGTCTGGTCGTTTTTGACGCCACAGTTAAAGGAACGGCAAGTCATGCAGCGCATCCAAATAATGATAATGCCATTTACAACACGATTGATGTCCTAAAATGGTTCAAGGAATTTAAATTCGAAAAAGTCTCGGATGTTTTGGGTGAAGTGAAATTGACCGTTACCCAAATTAAGGCGGGAAAGCAGCACAACGCAATTCCTTCAGAAGTGGATATGGTAATTGATGTTCGCGTGAATGACCAATATTCAAATCAGGAAATTGCTGATATTTTAGCTGAAAAATCACCATGCTCAAGTATCGTCGCGCGCAGTTTGCGGCTAAATTCATCCTCAATTCCTGTTGAGCATCCATTGGTAAAAGCGGGAATCGCACTTGGACGAGACACTTTCGGATCTCCTACCTTGTCAGATCAAGCGGTTTTGAATTGTCCGTCATTGAAGTTCGGACCTGGCGACAGCACGCGTTCACATACAGCAGATGAATTTATTTATATCAACGAAATTGAAGAAGGTATTGATATTTATATTCAATTATTGAATAAAATATTATTTTAAAAATTCTATCAGGTCGAGCGGAGTCGAGACCTTAAAGGGTTTAAACAGGATTAGGGATTAGAAAAATATAACTTAAATAAGAAAGTGGGATGAGATTCTTGCTTTCGCAGGAAATTATGAAACTCTGGGATAAAGGCTTATCAATCGACAAAAAAATAGAACTATTTACCGTTGGGAACGATCGGGAAATTGACTTGCACATTGCAAAATACGATATGCAAGCATCCCGAGGGCATGCCAAAATGCTTCAAAAAATCGGGATTTTAACTTCGGAAGAATTAACGAAGTTAGAGGAAGGCTTGGATGATTTGTCGAAGCAAATAGAGAACAATTCTTTTGTCATTGAAGAACAGTTTGAAGATGTGCATTCAAAAATTGAATTCGAATTGACCAAGGCTTATGGCGATGTAGGCAAGAAAATCCATACTGCACGCTCTAGAAATGACCAAGTTTTGGTCGCTTTGCAGTTATTTTATAAAGACAGCTTAAAGCAGGTTTACGAAAAAACTGAAACTCTTTTCAATACACTTCTTAATTTAGCTGAAACCCATAAAAACAATTTGCTTCCTGGTTACACCCATCTTCAGGTGGCCATGCCATCCTCTTTTGGTTTGTGGTTTTCCGCCTATGCTG
>JBGTCT010000138.1:0-11604 GCA_041748695.1 Aquaticitalea sp.
CCTGCCGTAACAACAGTCACCCTAACTATGGGTGAATTACTTATTAATAAAGAATTGACAATTACTGGTGCAGTATCTATAAACGGTAACGCCAACGGACGTATATTTAATATTACTGCGGGTCCAGTGATTCTTAATACATTAACCTTGACAAATGGTTTAGCCGCAAACGGTGGAGCTATTTACATTGATAACGCTTCGGTTGTTATTAACGATTCCAATATTTCAGGAAATACTGCCAATGGAACCCCTGGTTCTGGAGGTGGAATTTTTATTAATGTGGGAGGTGTTTTAGTTGTAAATGATTCGCAAATAACATCTAATACAGCAAATAGAGCTGGAGGTGGAATTGAAGACAATTCAGGAGCTGGTCTTGGACTTTCCTTAATTAATGTAAATTTAGATAATAACAATGCAGGGGTAGCACCAGCTACCGCGGCGCCAGGAAATGGAGGAGGACTTCATATTACAGGTCCGGGTGATGCATTTATTTCAGGAGGTACTTCCAACAACAATATTGCTGCCAACGAAGGTGGTGGACTGTGGAACGGATCTGGTGTGATGAATGTGGTTGACCACACAGTTAATGGGAATACAGCTTCAGGAAATGATACTATGGTTGCAGGTGCTGCTGGCGGTGGCGGAATCTATAACGAAGGTGGAACATTAAATCTTTCAGGTTCAACAATGATTACAAATAATGTGGCCGATGGTGCTCAATCAACAGGTGGTGGTATTTTGAATGCTGCAGGAACCTTGACTGCCAACGGCATAACGATCATGGACAACACCTCAAACAGAGCAGGTGGAGGAATCGAAGCAAACGGAGGAGGAGCAGTTACGCTTACCAATGTTATTTTAAATTCTAATGATACAGGTGTCGTTACAGGTGCAGGCGCACCAGGAAATGGTGGTGGTCTTCACATCAGTGGAAACAGTACCGTAACTATAACAGGAGGAACAACCAATACCAATACTGCTGCCAACGAAGGTGGTGGATTATGGAACGGATCAGGACTCATGACAGTTGTTGACCATACAATCAATGCAAATACTGCATCAGGAAACGACACGACAACTCCAGGAGGAGCAGGTGGTGGCGGCATCTACAACGAAGGTGGTTCACTTGACTTGTCCGGTACTACGGCAATCACAAATAATGTGGCCGATGGTGCACAATCTACAGGTGGTGGCATATTGGTCGCTGGAGGTAGTTTGGTGGCGAATGGAATTACTATTATGGACAATAGTTCCAACCGTGCAGGTGGTGGAATCGAAGGAAACGGTGGAGCAGGAATTACATTGACCAATGTCAATTTGGATTCCAATGATACAGGTGTTGTGACAGGTGCTGGAGCACCAGGAAATGGCGGCGGTTTGCACATAAGTGGAAGTAGCACAGTAAATTTATTTGGAGGAACTGTAAACCTGAACACAGCGGCATCAGAAGGTGGCGGATTGTGGAACGGAACAGGCATCATGACTGTCGATGGAACAACTATAGATGCCAACACTGCTAGTGGTAATGGAGCAGACAATGGTGGAGGTGGAATTTACGCCTTGAATGGTGGAACTGTCAACCTTATAAATGGCGCTGTGGTATCTAATAACGTCGCAAATGGAACTTCAGGTTCTGGCGGTGGCGTTTTGGTAGATGTGGACGGAAATTTCAATGCAACTAATGCTTTAATTACAGGTAATATTGCCAATCGTGCTGGTGGAGGAATTGAAATCGTGTCAGGTAACGGGACTGCAACACTAAAAGATACTAACCTTTCAGGAAATAATGTAGGCGTAGCTCCAGCTGTCGCATCACCAGGTAATGGTGGTGGACTTCATGTTACAGGTCCTCAAAACGTCTCTATCATTGGAGGCATGGTGAACAATAATGTGGCTGCCCTTGAAGGTGGAGGCCTTTGGAACGGTTCAGGCATCATGACTGTCGATGGAACAACTATCGATGGCAACACGGCTAGCGGAGCCCTAGCAAATGAAGGTGGCGGAGGTATCTATAATGCAGGAGGAACGTTAATAGTTCAAAACAATTCAATCATCACCAACAATATTGCAAATGGCACATCTGGTTCAGGTGGTGGAATTCTAAATGATATGGGAATCCTTAGAGTATTGGATTCAGAATTAATTGGAAATGAAGCAGTCAGAGCTGGTGGCGGTATTGAAGAGAATTCAGCAACAGGAAGTATCTTAACCCTTACCAATGTCAATTTATTAAATAACATTACTGCTTCTAACCCTGGAAACGGTGGCGGATTGCACGTGAGCGGTCCTGGCGATTCAAATATTACTGGTGGAATGGTAAATGGCAACAGTGCTTCACGAGAAGGCGGTGGATTATGGAACAATACAGGTGTTATGACCATTGATGGTGTTACCATTGACGCAAACATTGCATTAGGTTCAGCGGCCGATGAAGGTGGTGCGGGAGTTTATAACAACGGAGGAACACTAAATATTGTTAATGGAACCATCATATCCAATAATATCGCCACTGGCGCTTCATCATCTGGTGGTGGATTGTTGAGCACATCAGGTGCAGTAACAGTTACTAATTCTACATTCGATACGAATTCAGCTAATAGAGCAGGTGGGGCAATTGAATTAATTGATGGTGACTTAACTTTCACAAACTCAATCATGACCAACAATGACGTTGATGGCGTTGCAGGAACACCAGCACCTGGTAATGGTGGAGGATTCCACGTAACTGGAACTTCAGGAACTATAACTTTTGATACAAGTACCATAACTGGTAATTCAGCCTTCAATGAAGGGGGAGGTTTATGGAACCAAAATGGAACAGTCATGAATGTGTTGGCGTCTACAATTGATAACAACACTTCAGGTGAAGGTGGTGGAATTTATAATAATACAGGATCAATCACCACTGTAATGACCAGTACCATTTCCGGAAATACAGCTACAATTTCTGGTGGAGGACTTTCCAACAACGGAGCAAGTCTAGATTTGAACGCGGTAACTGTCGCTATGAATACGGCTGCAATGGGAGGAGGTATCGATGCCGTCAACAATGTAACTTTAAAAAATACAATTGTGGCATTAAACACTGCAGGTTCAGGTATGGATGTTTCAGGAGTTTTAACCTCCAATGACTATAACTTGATTGGATCTGATGACTTAAACGTCTTTACAACTCAATCAAATGATTTGGAAGGTGTCAATCCTGTGATTGGGCCGTTGCAAGATAATGGAGGGACGACACTAACACATCAGCTATTGGACGGCTCACCAGCATATGATGCAGGAGATCCTTCAGATAACTTTGAAGATCAAATTGGTCAAGCTGTGTTTGGGGCGTCTCGTGATATTGGTGCCTATGAATCACAAGCTGTATTATCAATAGATGAATTTAACGAAGTTTCTGTTTTGAAAATTTATCCAAATCCCACAAAGGGACAATTCAATATTGTTATCGGGGATAAAGTCCAAGGGGTTGTAGAGGTTCAAATAATTTCGATTACTGGAACATTGGTAAAAAAATTATCAATCGGAAATGGTTACAATTCCATGGATATTAGTGATATGGCTTCAGGGATGTACATCGTAAATGTCAAAACTGAAAGTAGTTCAACTTCACATAAATTAATTTTGGATTAGCCTAAATTCATTCAAGTTTAATTTTAAAAGACCATCGAAAGATGGTTTTTTTTTTGCTTATAAACTAAAATTTTCCTTTGAATTTTAGTCCTTGTTGAATGTGATTCAAATGATGATTGCAGTGCCAAGCATATAAACCTATAGCCACTTCCAAAGTAAATGGCTTATTATGATTGGGATGGATATATACCCTTTTTAAGTCTTCACTGGAAAGGTTTTGCAATAAGGTTGCCCATTTATAATGCAAGGCTTTCAATAAAGAGACTGACACTTCAATTTGATCATCCATCGCATCATCCAAGATGGCCCAACGATCTTCTTGATAAGGCTTTATGATTGGAGCATCCTCTGTCAGAGCTAATTTAAATCTAATAAAAGCATTCATATGGCTATCTGCACAATGGTGAACCACTTGTTTTAATGTCCAGCCGTTTGGTCTGTATTGTAAATTCAATTCACCTACAGTTAGATTCATTACAAGATTTTCAAGCAATTCTGGAAATCTCTCAATGTCTACAATCCAAGTTGCAAGTAATTTTTGGTCAATTATTTTTGGAAAAATGAATTTTCCGATAGGATATTTTAATACTTCGATGTCTATTTCTGGCATGATATATATACTTTCAATAACAAAGTTACTTAAAAACAAGGCTAAGCTATTGTGTTTAGGATTTCTATTTTATGGATTATTTGGTATTGGCTTCATAAATAGACTTCAAATACTTAAATTTGCAATTCTTAAAATGGAAAAAGACCTATGTTTAATAATTTAAGTGAAAAGTTAGATAAAGCGCTGCACGTCCTTAAAGGACATGGAAGCATCACGGAAGTCAATGTTGCCGAAACCTTAAAAGAAGTCCGAAGAGCATTGCTAGATGCCGATGTTAACTTTAAAATTGCAAAGGATTTTACAACCACTGTAAAGGAAAAAGCGCTTGGTCAAAACGTTTTAACTACATTGCAACCAGGACAATTGATGGTGAAAATCGTTAAGGACGAGTTGACCGAATTGATGGGTGGTGATGCAGAAGGCATCAATTTATCTGGCAATCCAAGTGTCATTTTGATGTCTGGTTTGCAAGGTTCTGGTAAAACAACCTTTTCCGGTAAACTTGCCAATTATCTTAAAACCAAAAAATCCAAAAAACCACTTTTGGTTGCCTGTGACGTCTATCGACCTGCCGCTGTAGATCAATTGCATGTGGTTGGCGGTCAAATTGGTGTTGAGGTATATAGCGATAAAGGAAATACAGACCCTGTTGCCATTGCTCAAGCTGGTATTGCACATGCCAAGGCCAATGGATACAACGTAGTCATTATAGATACCGCAGGTCGTTTGGCCGTGGATGAAGTGATGATGACCGAAATATCCAACATTCATAAAGCCATACGACCACAGGAAACCTTGTTTGTTGTGGATTCCATGACAGGTCAGGATGCTGTAAACACAGCAAAAGCCTTTAATGATGTGCTTAATTTTGATGGGGTCATTCTTACCAAATTGGATGGTGATACTCGTGGTGGAGCAGCAATTTCTATTAAATCGGTAGTAAATAAACCAATCAAGTTTATTGGTACCGGTGAAAAAATGGAAGCGATTGATGTGTTCTATCCTTCACGTATGGCTGATCGTATTTTGGGTATGGGAGACGTTATTTCCCTTGTTGAAAGGGCCCAAGAACAATACGACGAAGAGGAAGCGCGAAAACTTCAAAAGAAAATAGCAAAAAATCAATTCGGGTTTGATGATTTCTTGAGCCAAATTCAACAAATCAAGAAAATGGGGAACATGAAAGACCTTATCGGAATGATTCCAGGCGCAGGCAAAATGATGAAAGATGTTGATATTGATGATGATGCCTTTAAAGGAATTGAAGCGATGATTCATTCCATGACTCCAACTGAACGTTCAAATCCATCTATTATCAATTCCAGCCGAAAACAACGAATCGGTAAAGGGTCAGGAACCTCGGTACAGCAGGTCAATCAGTTATTGAAACAATTTGATCAAATGAGCAAAATGATGAAAATGATGCAAGGTGGGAAAGGGAAAGCCATGATGCAAGCGATGAAAGGGATGCGGTGAAATTAGTCTGCAGTATTCAGTTTGCAGTCAACAGTAATATTTTGGAATATAAAATCAGAATGAACTTTGCACCTTAGCGTCTTTGCGAGATAAATGGTTTAGTTAAAGATTGAAAACTAAAAAAACATGGTAATACTAGACGGAAGAAAAGTAAGTAACGACATCAAAGATGAAATTACCGAACAAGTCAAAAAAATGAAAGCCAAAGGCGAAAAAGTGCCACACCTTGCCGCGATTATTGTTGGTAATGATGGTGCTAGTCTTACATATGTTTCCAGCAAAGTAAAGGCATGCGAGCGTGTAGGTTTTGATTCGACCATGATACGCATGTCCAATACGACAAGCGAAATCGAATTGATGGAAAAAATTGAGGAACTCAATGAGAATCCTAATATCGATGGATTCATTGTTCAGTTACCCCTTCCTAAACAAATCGATACACAAAAAGTATTGTTGGCCGTCAATCCCGATAAAGATGTGGATGGTTTCCATCCTATGAACTTTGGTCGAATGGCTTTGGATATGTCCACTTTCATTCCTGCGACACCTTTTGGAATTTTAGAATTATTAGATCGCTATGGTGTAGAAACACAAGGAAAGCATACCGTCGTGATTGGCCGAAGTCATATTGTTGGCCGCCCGATGAGTATTTTGATGGGTCGAAAAGGATTCCCTGGAAATTCTACAGTGACACTAACGCATAGTCATACCAAAAACATTACTCAAATCACTTCACAAGCCGATATTATAATTTCGGCATTAGGAGTTCCAAATTTTCTGAAAGCAGAAATGGT
Organism: Aquaticitalea sp.; assembly: GCA_041748695.1. Classification (GTDB taxonomy): domain Bacteria; phylum Bacteroidota; class Bacteroidia; order Flavobacteriales; family Flavobacteriaceae; genus JBPOFM01. The sequence continues at coordinate 6,517 of JBGTCT010000138.1, forward strand.
TAAGGACGGAGCTGTTATCATTGATGTTGGCATTACACGAGTACCTGATGAATCCACAGAAAAAGGATACTACATTACTGGGGATGTCGATTTTGAAAACGTCAGTAAAAAAGCTAGCTACATTACGCCAGTTCCAGGTGGTGTTGGACCTATGACCATTGCAATGTTACTAAAAAACACCTTGTTGGCCAGAGAACGCCAATTGTAGTTCTACTTTTGTTATATTGTGTCATGAAGTTCACAATGCTATTCATGCAAAGAGTTGCAATTGGAAGTTTAGAGCATGTGGCTCCTATTTTGATAGCTTCACTATTTGCCGTCATTTTTATCCGCTATTCAATAAGAAAGCTTTCTAGAGTTCAACAACTGAAAGCCTTTAAATTATTAGGTTTTTTTGTGTCCCTGACGGTTGCGCTCTACCATTTGTATATGATAAGTTTGGGAAACTATTATCTGAAGACAGACTTGCCTTTATATCTGTGTAGTTTAATTGCTTTGTTGATCCCGATATTCACTCATTTTCGGAGTTATTGGATGTATGAGATTTTACTCTTTTGGATCGTAGCCGGGACATTACAAGGTGTAATTACTCCAGATATAGTCGAAGGGTTTCCTGCTTTTGATTATTTTAGATACTGGGTAGTACATCTCGGTCTCTTGACCATTATTTTTTATGCGACATTTGTTTTTGGGATGCGTCCGAGATTTAAAAGTGTTTTCAAATCAATATTGGCATTACAAGTATATATAGTGCTCATGGTAATCATAAATTATGTTTTGGATGCCAACTATTTTTATCTCAACGAAAAACCGAAATCAGCTTCCATTCTAGACTATTTTGGAGAGTGGCCCATTTATATTATTGCCGGACAATTGATACTGATTCCATACTTTTTGATCATCTATTTACCTTTTCTTTTGATCAAAAAGAAATCAGCTATTTCGCAAAAAGCTGATTGATATCTTTAAATGCTTTGAACTCTAAGGCATTTCCGGAAGGATCTTTAAAAAACATGGTTGCCTGCTCGCCAACTTGTCCTTCAAAGCGTATGTAAGGTTCTATGATAAATTGAACTCCTTTGGCACATAAATTTTTTGAAAATTTCTGAAAAGTATCCCATGGAAGAACAACTCCATAATGCGGAATGGGAACATCCTTGCCATCAACAGGATTTGTGTGACTCTCTTCGGTAGCTTTTGGCTTGTAATGTATGACCAATTGATGACCAAAAAAATTAAAATCTACCCAATGATCACTGCTTCGGCCTTCAACACAATCCAGAATATTTCTATAAAACGTTCTGCATTCCTCTAAATTATGAACAGGAATGGCGATATGAAATGGTGAAATTGGAGTTTCCATCAATAGACTATTCTGCAGGTGTGTCTTTGCGATATTTTAACATTGAAACCCCTGAAATAAAAAAGACACCCCCTAATATGGTTAAAGCCCAAGGATCTAATGCTACCATATTGTTTCCGAAGATACCTAACACACCCAATATTAAGGCGATCATACCTCCTACGGCTAAAACTATTGCAAGAATTTTTATCATAATTTATTGTTTTTAAATTGTTAATATTTGTCTAAAATAGGAAAATATACAATCACTACAGCAATATTCTAACTATTCAAGTGATTATTTATAACTTTCTGACATTAAGAGATTGACTGTCAAGAAAATGTTTTGTAGAATCTTCCAGCAATTTATTCAACCCTGCAAATTCCTCTTTTGTTAATTCACGATATTCACCTAGCGGCATATCAAGTTTGATATTCATGATTCTGGTGCGTTTCAAGGTTTGTACCTCATAATCGAGATATTCGCACATACGGCGTATTTGTCGGTTCAAGCCTTGGGTCAGAATGATTTTGAATTCGTATGTATTTAGTTTTTTGACCTCACATTTTTTGGTAATCTTGTCTAAAATAGGAACGCCATTAGACATGCGCTCCACAAACGTCTGCGAAATTGGTTTGTCAACAGTGACAATATATTCTTTTTCGTGGTTGTTGCTCGCTCGCAATATTTTGTTTACGATATCGCCATCATCTGTCAAAAGGATTAAACCTTCGCTGGCTTTGTCAAGTCTGCCAATTGGGAATATGCGTTTCGGATAGTTGATGTAGTCGATGATATTGTCTTTCTCAACGAGTGTGTCCGTTGTGCAAACTATGCCAATAGGCTTGTTGAAGGCGAGATAAACAAATTCTTCTTTTGAGTCCACAATAGCTTTCCCATCCACATTTACAACATCGTTTGGAGATATTTTTGTTCCCATTTCTGGAACTTTCCCATTGACGGTCACCCTGCCTGCTTCAATTAGCTTGTCAGCTTCTCGGCGTGAACAGTAGCCTACTTCACTTAAATATTTGTTGATACGTTTAAGCTTATCTTCCAAGATAATATAAGAATTATAGATTTTGTGGGTCAAAGTTACTCAATAACTTTTTATGGACGGAAGACTTCCAAAAAATGTTTAATTTTCTATAAAATCATAGATATGTTGAGATACCGTTGCATCGTTCAGAGAATGCCCAAGGCCTTGGGTTGTAATCAAAATACTGTCCTTAAAACTGTTTTTTATTAACAATGCATCATTATAAGGAATAACATTGTCTTGTTCATCATGAATAATCAATCCTTTGGAATCGATGCTTTCAAGATATCTTGCTGTAGAAAAAGTTTCAGGATGGTTCCCAAATCGATCTCTGATCGTAAGGTTCAATTGATCGGTAATACGTTGATTGTAACCGAGCATTTCGGTATATCGCCTTAAAACATCAGTAAATTCAGAAGGTGCACCCAACAAAATTATTTTCTTAACCGATTTTAGTTGATACTTTTTTTGGAAAAAAGTAGCGGACATACCGCCAACGGAATGCCCGATAATGATTTCTGGTTGGAAGCGTATTGCCACCACATTAATAAACTCGGAATATAGCACCGCATTAAAAAAACTGCTTCCAGAGTTACCGTGCCCTGGCGCATCTAAAGCGACGATATTATGCCCTTTTTTATTTAGTTCAAGAATTAAATTCCGCCAGCGATAGGAGTTGCTTTCCCAGCCATGTACCAAAAGAATGGTTGATTTGTTTCCTAACCATCTGTAGGTCATAATGGCGTGATTCTCAAATTTGAATTCTTCCTGAAAAGCTGTACCTAAAAACTCGAATTGTTCTTCAGTTAATCTTCTTCCGTTTCGAGGTTTGGTGAATAAATAAAGTGCTTTTTCAGCTGCTTGTTTTTTAGACATGTAACTGATGATGTTATAGTAGCCACCGATGCACTTTATTAAAAGATGTTTCATTCGACCTCTCTGTTTACGGCATCTATAGAAAAGGCTGGACTGCATATAGAAATATACTCACAGACCACGGTAAACGGGTTGGAATATTGAACTCTAGTGTTTTTATGTATCTTGATGGATTGTCCTGCTTCGAGAACTATAATTTCATCGTCCACAATAAATTGTTTCTTACCACGAATGACAAACGTGTATTCATCAAATTCGGGAGTTTGAAACGGTTCACTCCAACCTACAGGAGCAATCATATGTGCTATACTTATTTCGTCATTTCCATCGGTGGCAAGACCAAAATGTTCTTTGATCATCTTTCCATCAGTTGTGGGAACTATAAATGGGGAATCTTGAATACTGTATTTGCTGTTTGCCATAAAGCTAAAATGTTTTGTCTTGAAGTTACTTCATAGGTTTTTTCTTTATCATTCCGCCTCGTAAATCTTTAACAATTCCCATAATTATAAAGGCATCTTTGTCAATTTTGTCAATTTCGGTTTCCAATCTTGCAACCTCCAAACGAGTAATCACCGTGTAAAGGATATCTTTGTCGTAACTATTACCACGTTTTCCAAAACCGCCTTTTCCTGCATAAATAGTGCAAGCCCTTTGCAATTTTTCAATAATCATTACTCTAACCTGGTCATGTTTTTCAGAAATAATGGTAACTCCCATATATTCATCCACACCATCAATAACAAAGTCGACAGTTTTTGCTGCTGCGAGATATGTCAAAATAGCGTATAACGCAATTTCCACAGAAAGTACATAGGCTCCAAATGAAAAGATTAAAATATTAATCATTAATAATACATCGCCAATTGTTAAAGCCAATTTTCGGCTTAAGTATATGGCCAAAACTTCCGTGCCATCGATAACGCTTCCACCTCTCATGGACATCCCGATACCGAGGCCCAAAAAGAAACCACCAAAAACGGCAATAAGCAACTTGTCGTCGGTAACAGTTGGATATTCAACGAGGTGAACCACAAGAGCCAACATCGTTATGGCAATGATACTTTTAATGGAGAATTTTCTATTGATGGTTTTTACGCCCAAAATTAGAAAGGGTAAATTGACAACGATTAAGAGAAATTCTAATGGTAAATCAGTTAAATTCTGAACTAACAAAGAAACACCTGTCGCACCGCCATCAATAAAATTGTTTGGTAATAAAAATCCTTTTAATCCAAACCCCGCGGAAAAAACTCCGATAACAATAAAAAAGTATTCCTTTATGGCATGCCTTAATTCCACCTGAAGCATTCTAACTTTAGAAACAACTTCGCGTTTTCTGATGGGTTTATCAGAAGCTTTAGTCTCCAGTCGCTTTTTGGCGATTGTTACCAGTAATTTAGAAATGAAGGAATTCATGCTGGGTTATTCAGGTTAAAATATAAGAAAAAATAAGTAATCATTTGATATTAATACCAGTTAATAAAAAAATATTGGATCTTGGCAGCATCAGGAATTTGTGATTCTTCAATGTTCAAATTCATATCAAATCGCAACTCGGAGGGCAGTTCCTTTTTATCAATGGCAAATTGGGCATTGAGTTCGTTCACCGAAATTACAACAGAATTTATTAAGTTATCAATTTTAGAAATCTTATAATTGTCCTGAATATCCTTGAAAGTACTTAAAGCAGAAATTCCTTTATCGGTTTTATACCGCGAATCGACAATACGAATGTTATTTATTGTTGAGGTTGGATCAGACATCTTGCTAGGGGTAAGAATGAGGAGCATTTTACCGGCTTCGTCATAAACTTCAACCAAATTCATA
>JBGTCT010000139.1:0-9379 GCA_041748695.1 Aquaticitalea sp.
TTACAAGATGTAAAAACTAGGATGGTTAACGTAATTAATGATATTTTTGTAAGACCGTGTTTCAACACAAGAGGAATTATTGTTATTTTGAGTTCAAATTTACTCTTTTGAGATTGTTATTGCTAAACAAAAATTAGTCCGTAAATAATCGCATTTGCTTCGATTTGAAATCACAACAAAAGTAAATACATTTTGATGCTTACAAAGAGCCAAATAAAATTAATTGCCAGTTTATCCCAAAAAAAATTCAGAAGCCAACATCAATTGTTTGTGGTCGAAGGAAAAAAAGGTGTTGAAGAGTTCTTGAATTCATCAATTGTATTGCATCATCTGTACGCGACATCTTATTCTTTTGCAGTGGATGATGCTCATTTCACACAAGTCACAGAATTAGAATTAAAAAAAATAAGCAATCTAGCAACCCCAAACACGGTGTTAGCATTATTCAAAATACCAAAAAAGCAAGAAATTAATACATCCAAATTAATAGTTGCGTTGGATGCTGTTCGCGATCCGGGAAATTTGGGGACCATTATCAGGCTTTGCGATTGGTTTGGCGTGGAGCAGTTGGTGTGCAGTGAGGAAACAGTCGAGTGTTACAATTCAAAAGTCGTACAGGCAACGATGGGGTCGTTGACGAGAGTTTCAATCCATTATTTGGATTTGGAAGTGTTTTTAAAAACATCAGATGTGCCAAAATTTGGTGCTTTTATGGAAGGGGATACTGTCTACAATCAGATTTTACCATCGCATGGGATTTTGGTTTTGGGAAATGAAGCCAGAGGCATTTCTCCTCAAATTGAAGCGCTCATCGATAAAAAAATATGCATTCCACGTTTTGGGAAGTTACAAAATACAGAGAGTTTGAATGTCGCTACCGCAACCGCTATTTTGTTAAGTGAATTTAGCCGTCGGACTACTGAAATGTAAAGTTGACAAACACACCGCGCGTTTTCATGCTTGCAATATTGGAAGTCCAAGGACTGTTTGGATCAACATCACGAACAACTTCATCATTTAAGGCAAATACACCTCTAACCGATGGGGTGAACTTAAAATAAAACAGGTAAAAATCGATACCAAAGCCAAGTTCATAAAATAACATGCCTTTTTTAGATCTAAATTGACCTGCACTATTATCATCCGGGTTTTCTTCATTGCTGGAAAGATTCAAGGCAGTTGAGAACCCACCAACTATAAAAGGTTTGATGTTATTGACACGTTTGGTTGAAACTTTTAGAAGCAGAGGCAAGTGAATATATGTAGACTTTACTTCCCTAAACAAATCAGCGTCGGTAAATTCCATGCCATCAAAGTAGCTTGGATCATACTGCAGATCGCGCTGGGTGATATACAAACCAGGTTCAAAACGCACATTGAGATAATCATTGATGCGCATATCGCCAATAAGCCCTACATTGAATCCCAAATTGGTTTCTACTAAAATATCTTTTTTATCTTGTTCGTATTCAAATTTAAAGTCATAACTATTCAAGCCAAAAAAATAACCCCAATTCAGAAGATTTTTATCCATAGTTCCTTTGCCACCGTTGGCATCATTTTGAATCTTTTCTTTGGAAAACCACTGCGCAGATGCCGTATGACCTAAACAAATAAATATAAAACCGATGATTATTTTTTTCATATGTGAAAATTATTCTTTTTTAACGGTCTCCCGATAGCTATCGGGAGCAATTCGCAAATCTTCATTGGTGTTTGCATCGTGTTTCCGTTATGCTCATTTCATAAATTACTTCGATGCTTTGTAAATGGTTGCCACACCAAATGTTTGAGGCATGTCTTCGACATTAATAAACCCAATTTGTCTCAAAATATTGTTTAAGGCTTCACCATAAGGAAATTTAGAGGCTGATTCGCATAAATAGGAATAGGCCGATTCATCTTTTGAAAATACCTTACCTATGGTAGGCAATATAAATTTCGTATAAAAAGAATAACCCTGTTTATAAATTGTTTTGGTTGGAACCGAAGTTTCCAATATCACAAAAACACCCTTGGGTTTTAGTACTCTGTGAATTTCTGCTAGGCCTTTTTCCAAATCTTCAAAATTTCGCACGCCAAAAGCGACTGTGATGGCATCAAAGCTATCATTGTCAAATGGTAAATTTTCAGAATCGCCAACAACCATTTTTATTTTCGAATCGAGATTCTTTTCCGAAATTTTTTGTCTTCCTACTTCAAGCATTCCTGGGCTGATGTCCAACCCTATGATTTCTTCAGCACTTGTTTTTGCGAGACTGATTGCCAAATCGCCAGTTCCTGTAGCAATGTCCAAAACATTTTTCGGTTGGTGTTGCGCCACGATGTCAACGACTTTTTTTCGCCATTTGACATCAATTCCAAAGGAAATCACACGATTGAGTCCGTCGTATTCTTTTGAAATAGTGTCAAACATTTGAGTGACCTGCTGCTTTTTATTTAAATCACTCTCTTTATATGGAGTTACTTTTTCGGACATTCCTATTTTTTTGACAAAGATATAATAAAGGTTTAGTTTTCATCCGTTTGTATTTATTGTTTTTATTCAAAGGGAAGTAAGGCGTTGTAAATGCTCCTCAATCCTTTTAAATAGAATATACCTGACATTTCATATGTAGATATTTATTGTTTTTTAATTGTCATATGGTATCGTCTAATCTTTATTGGTGTTTGTTTGCAAAATTGTTAATGGCGATTTCATATAAACACCTTTGGCTATTTTAAAAAGCATTGATTTACAATGCTCTTTTAAAAATATAGTATATTTGTTTGTTTTTTTGAATACTCATACGAATGAAAATAATCATTGCAGGTGCAGGTGAAGTCGGATTCCATTTAGCAAAATTACTATCCTACGAATCGCAGGAAATCACTTTGCTCGACGTAAAAAAGGAAAATCTTGTCTATGCCATCGACCATTTAGATATACGTGTGATCAAGGGCGATGCCACGTCCATTGCAGTTTTGCAAGATGCCAAAGTTAATTCATCCGATTTGTTTATTGCGGTTACCTCATCAGAAACCACCAATATAACAGCCTGTGTGCTTGCCAAACAACTTGGAGCACGACGTACGATTGCCAGGATCTCCAATACCGAATTTATAGATCATAAAGAAATGGTTGGTTTTTCAAAATTTGGAATCGACGAGCTGATTTCGCCAGAAGCTTTAGCGGCAGCCGAGATAGAATTATTATTGAACCAATACGGATTTAATGACAGTTATGAATTTGAAGAAGGCGCATTGACAATGTTGAGCCTGCGATTGTCGCGTACCGGATCGTTTGTTGAGAAAACGGTCAAAGAGGCGGCTAAAGGGTTTCCAGAGTTGCATTTTATACCCATTGCCTTACAGCGTTTTGGGACCCAATACACAATTATTCCCCGTGGTGACACACAATTTAAGGACGGAGACAAAGTAGTATTCATCACATCAAAAGGTGGTGATGAGGAGTTGTTTGAACTCTCTGGAAAAGTCCGAATGGATATTAGGAATGTGATGATTCTTGGTGGAAGCAATATTGGTTTAAAGACAGCAAAGGATTTATGCAAGAGCAAGTTTAATGTAAAATTGATTGAAAGCAATAGAGAAGTGGCTATAGAAATGGCCGATCAGCTTCCTGATGCTTTGGTCATCAATGGCGATGGTAGAAATGCCGAACTTTTGGACGAGGAAAACATTAGTAATATGGATGCTTTTATAGCCGTTACTGGAAATTCTGAAACCAATATCATGTCTTGCTTAGTTGCAAAATCTAAAGGGGTTAAAAAAACAATTGCTTTGGTGGAGAATATGGATTATTATCAACTTTCACAATCCATAGGAATTGATACTTTGATTAATAAAAAACTTCTTGCAGCCAATAATATTTTTAGATACATACGCAAAGGCGAGGTGGTTGCCATGACTAAATTGACCAACATGAATGCCGAATTGTTGGAATTTGAGGTAAAACCCAAAACAAAAATAACCAACAAGATGATAAAAGAACTAGACTTTCCGCGTTCGGCCATTATCGGAGGCGTTATCCGAAATGGAAAAGGAAGGATTCCATTGGGAAGTTTTAAGATTGAAGTTGGAGATAGGGTTGTGGTTTGTTGCTTACCCAGATCGATTACTGAAGTCGAAAAGTATTTCTTTTAGCAAATGGCGAAATTCAATTTTAAAATCATTTTTCACTTTTTTGGACTCTTATTACTGTTCAATGGTGGATTTATGTTGTTGTCCACATTAATCAGCCTTATCTACAAGGACGGAGTTACCTTGGAGCTCTTCATATCAGGAATTGCAGTTTTGATACTTGGCGTCATAACGATGTTGCTAACCAAAAAGCATAGCAAATCCATGAACAAGCGTGAAGGCTATCTTGTGGTGACGTTTGGTTGGGTTGTCATGGCCTTGTCGGGACTTATTCCCTATATGGTGACCAATTCCATTCCTTCTTTTACAAGTGCGTTTTTTGAAACCATGTCGGGTTATACAACCACGGGTGCTACAATTTTAAATGATATTGAGGTCATTCCGAAAGGGGTGTTGTTTTGGAGGAGCACAACCCATTGGATTGGTGGTATGGGAATCATCGTACTAGCTATAGCTATTTTACCGTTGTTGGGCATTGGTGGCATGCAATTATTCGCTGCGGAAGCACCAGGACCAAGTGCCGATAAATTGCATCCGCGTATTACCGATACCGCAAAGCGACTTTGGTTGATCTATTTTGGATACACCGTCGCCGAAACCATTTTGTTACAGGTCGCTGGAATGTCCTTTTTTGATGCCGTTAATCATTCTATGAGTACCTTATCCACTGGAGGATTTTCTACTAAAAATGCAAGTCTTGCTTATTGGAACGATACACCCATGGTACAATATATCGTCATTGTTTTTATGTTTTTGGCGGGAACCAATTTCGTTTTGAGCTATTATGCATTTAAAGGAAGGGTTCAAAAAGCACTTGGTGATGAGGAGTTTCAGTGGTATTTTCGGTTTATTGCATCTTTTACCATTATCGTAGCGCTGATCGTTTATTTTAAAGCAGATTTTGGGATTTCGTCCATTGACCATCCTCAAATTTGGGGTAAAGCTGAAGCATCGTTCAGACATGCCTTGTTTCAAGTGTTAACGGTAGTGACTACAACTGGTTTCATATCTGCGGATTATACATTATGGACGCCATTTTTGGTTGTCTTTTTCTTTGGGATCATGTTTCTTGGAGGCTCTGCGGGAAGTACGTCAGGTGGCGTGAAAGTGATGCGCCATTTGATCTTGATCAAGAATGGTTTTCTGGAATTCAAACGTGCCTTACACCCGAATGCTATTTTACCTGTTCGATATAATTCTAAAGCCATTTCCGGAGAGATTGTTTTTAATATTCTTGGATTTTTTATACTCTATATGTTGTCTTTTATCATTGGCGCATTGGTATTCTCCATGTTTGAAATCGATTTTGAATCAGCCATCGGATTATCAGCATCGAGTCTTGGAAATGTTGGTCCGGCTTTGGGAAGTTTTGGTCCGGTTAACAATTATGCCGCCTTGCCGCTTTTGGCACAGTGGTGGGCATCCTTCTTAATGTTGATAGGTCGTTTGGAATTGTTTACAGTACTGATTTTATTGACACCATTCTTCTGGAGGAATCGCTAATTGTAACATTTTATTCACAATATATACTTATAACCTAAAGCAGCTTTTCTATCGATCCTTTAACTGATAGTTCTTGAGCGCGTCTCAAAATCATCTTTTATAACATGCGAATCCAATTTCAGCAATAAATGTTTTGTTGGGTGGATCTATCATATCATTTTTGAAACCAAAAACTAGAAATCATGGGAGGAGAAGGTGCAATGATGGCGATGATAACGTCATTAAAAAACAATAGTAGGCGCAATAAGCGAACGCAATTTGACAAACAAAATGCAGGTGGTTACGGTACAAGAGAAAAAGCGGATTTTGATTTCCCTGAAGTCACTCCTGAAGTATTAAAAAACATTCGAGAGCGTTTGCAAAAGGAGCATAAACAACTCCAGTGGAAGCGAGCTGTATTATTCACAATAATTACTATTGCGCTTATTACACTAATTTTATATTAAAAAGAAAGCCGCTAAATTTAGTGGCTTTTATGTTTTAACTTAATGATTGCTTTATCCTCCGGACGGCTTCAGTAATTTGTGCCTCCGAAGCTGCATATGACAATCGGATACAATTTGGGTTTCCAAAGGCTTCACCTGTAACAGTTGCAACAAGTGCTTCTTCCAATAGATACAACGAAAAATCGGTTGCGTTGTTGATGACATGCCCGCGAAGGGTTTTGCCAAAGTAATGAGAAATATCAGGGAATACATAAAAAGCGCCTTCTGGCACATTATTTTTGAAAGTATCGATTTCATTCAATAGTGAAAGGATTAAATCCCGTCGTGTTTTGAATGTATCCACCATAAATTTAATTCGAGAAGGGGATTCGTTCAAAGCCGTAATCGTGGCTCGTTGCGCAATACTATTAGCACCACTTGTAATTTGTCCCTGCATTTTAGTACAAGCCTTTGCTATAAATTCAGGAGCTCCGATATATCCAATTCTCCAGCCAGTCATCGCAAAGGCTTTCGAAACACCATTGACGGTCACTGTTCTTTCAAACATATCGTCAAATTGTGCCATACTTGCATGATCGCCAACAAAGTTGATATGCTCATAGATTTCATCAGAAACAACAATAACGTTGGGGTATTTTTGCAACACATCTGCCAAAGCTCTTAATTCTTCCTTACTGTAAACCGATCCGCTTGGGTTGCAGGGCGAACTGTACCAAATCATTTTCGTCTTTGCTGTAATGGCGGCTTCCAATTGCCCCGCTGTTAATTTGAAATCATTTTCAATAGATGTTTGAACTTCTACCGGAATGCCTTCATTCAACATTACAATATCACTGTAACTCACCCAATACGGGCAAGGTAAAATAACTTCATCGCCTTTATTGATAAGTACGGCGGCTATATTTGCCAAGGATTGTTTGGCTCCAGTAGAGACAACAATTTGAGAAGGTTTATACACAAGATTGTTATCCCGTTTGAATTTAGTGATAATGGCTTGCTTCAATTCCACATAACCATCAACCGGCGAATATGTGCTATAATTATCGTCGATTGCTTGCTTGGCCGCATCTTTTATAAAATCGGGAGTATTAAAATCGGGTTCGCCTAAACTCAAACCAATAATGTCTTTACCCTCTGCTTTAAGTTCTCTTGTTTTTGCAGCCATTGCCAAGGTGGCAGACGTGGACATGCCTAAAACTCTATCTGATAGTTGGTTCATTAAAAAAATAATTATGCTTGTAGAGCAGGTTTCATTCCCATTTCTTTTAAAAATTTGAAATGGGCCATAATCGCTTTTCGAGTTGTTTTGTATTCTTTGTAAGGTAGATTGAATTCTTGAGCAGTTTCTTTTACGATTTTCGATATTTTGGTATAATGAACATGGCTTATATGCGGAAAAATATGATGCTCCACTTGATGATTCAAGCCTCCCGTAAACCAGTTGACGATTTTATTTTTGGTTCCAAAATTAACAGTAGTTTGCAACTGATGAATGGCCCAAGTATTTTTCATGGTGCCATTTTCTTCAGGAAGAGGCATGTCGGCTTCATCCATAACATGCGCCATTTGAAATACCACGCTCAAAATAACCCCTGCAACGTAATGCATCAGGAAGAATCCAATCAATAATTTCCACCAAGCAATGTCTGTCAATACTATTGGCAATACAATCCAGATAGAGACGTAAATGACTTTTGATATGACCAATTTGCTCCATTCCGTAGCAGGATTTGGAAATTTACCATAAGATAATTTACGCTTCAAATAGCGTTTCATTTGCAGGAAATCGGTGGTAATGGCCCAGTTAATAGTCAGTAAGCCATATAATAATAACGAATAATAATGTTGAAATCTATGATGACTGCGCCACTCTGCATGTTTTGAAAAACGCAAGATGCGTCCAGCTTCCAAATCTTCATCATGACCGTGAATATTGGTATAGGTATGGTGCAACACATTGTGCTGAACTTTCCAGTTATAGACATTGCCTGCCAAAATATAAATGCTACTTCCCATCAAACGGTTGATCCACTCCTTGTTGGAAAACGAGCCATGATTACCATCATGCATCACGTTCATGCCAACGCCAGCCATCCCAATTCCCATCACAACGGTCAAAAGGATAAGTGACCACGTAGGCAAATCGAGTGTTAGGATTAGAAAATAAGGCGCTAAAAAAAGCGAGAACATGACGACGGTTTTAACCCAAAGTTTCCAATTTCCTGTACGCTCTATATTATTGTCTTTAAAATAGTCATTGATGCGTTTATTAAGGGTCCTGAAGAATTTAGTAGAGTCGTTTCTGGAGAATGATAGGGTTTCTTGTGTCATTTTTCTTAAAAATTTTTATACGAACGCCATTATGGAAAATTTTTTACTTTGCAAAGATAATCAATATATAACGCGGTTATGATAAGTTTATCCTAAATAAATCTACATAAAATTACATACTTTTGTTTAAAATTCAAACCTAATGACCTTAATCCAACAATATTTCCCTAATTTATCTGAAAAGCAGCTCAATCAATTCAGTCAGTTGGAAGAATTGTATAGAGACTGGAACGCGAAGATCAATGTGGTCTCGCGCAAGGATATTGAAGAGTTGTATTTGCGTCATGTGTTGCATTCGTTGGGTATTGCAAAAGTTATTTCCTTTAAACCAAAATCAAAAGTTTTAGACGTCGGCACTGGCGGCGGTTTTCCTGGAATTCCATTGGCCATACTATTTCCTGAAACCAAATTTCATTTAGTGGATAGTATTGGCAAAAAATTGAAGGTCGTTGGTGGTATTACAGAAGCTTTGGGATTGACAAATATAAAAACCACTCATGGAAGGGCGGAAGATATCAAAGGCGAATTCGATTTTATTGTAAGCAGGGCAGTAACTGTGATGCCAACATTTGTGAGTTGGGTCAAAGATAAAATCAGAAAACAGCAACAACACGAACTTAAAAACGGCATCCTGTACCTCAAAGGTGGCGACTTAACTGAAGAATTGCGGGTATATCGAAATGTGACCCTATATAATTTGAGCGATTATTTTAAGGAAGAGTTTTTTGACACAAAAAAAGTGGTACACCTACCCATAAAATATAAAGGCTGAAGCATGGTTCATTAGCTCTATTGAGATAAATAGTCCAATAATTTGGAGATTATTAATTAAAAAACCTTTAGACGAATCAACGTTTAAAGGTTTTTTTTATGAAATAGAGTATATAGTTATTCGCCTAAAAAAGGATAGCGATAATCTGTTGGTGTTACAAAGGTTTCCTTAATCATTCTTGGCGATA
>JBGTCT010000140.1:0-4167 GCA_041748695.1 Aquaticitalea sp.
TCAATATAATCTTCTCTATTATAAAAAGCTGGTAAGTCGGAAATTTTAAGATTTGGAAAATGCTGTTTTCGGATGTCTTCTGCCAAAACCAAGATCGTTTCTGTAGTTGCCATGGCAAACTGTGGATACAAAGGAATCAAATACACTTCCTCCACACCTTTATCAAGCAATTCCTGAAGCCCCTTCTTAATGGTCATGCTTCCGTAGCGCATCGCCAAAGCTATTGGCAGATTTGTCTGTTTTTGTATTTTTTTTTGCAACCGTTCAGAAAGCACAATAAGGGGTGAGCCTTCATCCCACCAGATTTTTTTATAGGCCGCGGCAGATGCTTTTGGTCGTGTATTTAAAATAATCCCTTTTACTAAAAGCGTTCTTGCCCAAAGCGGCACATCGATGACCCGCTCATCCATTAAGAACTCCCCTAAATATCTTTTTACGTCTGCTGGCTCGGGACTATCTGGCGATCCTAAATTGACGAGTAGTACTCCTTTTTTCATTGAAAAACTTTTATTTTTCATTCCCTTGAAGAAGGGAATCTTTTCTTTTTTTACAAAGATAAGGACATCAAATATTTTTTTGGCGTCGTCCCATATTTCTTTTTGAATGCCGCTATAAAGTGACTCGATGTACTGTAACCAACCTTCAATCCGACTTCATTGACATTGTGTTCGCCAGATTCTAATAGTTTACGGGCAACTTCCATTTTATAATCAAACAAAAAACTGTAGACCGAGTCGCCATAAATCTGCTTAAACCCTTCCTTTAACTTTTTAAGATTCAATCCAATTTCCTCTGAAAGCTCTTGTAAACCTGGTGGTTCGGCCATACGTGAAATGATAATATCCTTGGCTTTTCTAATCTTGATGACATTGGTTTCATCCACCAAAAACGGACATTGCTCAATGTTGGCATCTTCACTTCTGTTAAAATACAAACTCAATAATTCGTAGGCTTTTCCTTTGAAATAGAGATTTTTGATGGAAGAATTTAAATTATAATGAATCAATTGCGTTAAGACAATGGCCATTGATGGTGAAATTTTACCGTCTTTATAATACTTTTTATCTTTATTGTCATGACTCAAAAAGGTGATATAATCTGCTTCCTGTGAAAACAAACTATGAAATTTTTTAATCGAAATCAATACAGATACCAACCAAGCATTTGGGTTCAACTGTAGATTAATTGGCAAATCGCGTTGCGGATTATAAAGCAAAAGCGAGTTCTCTTCTAAAATATCCAAAGCATAACGCCCTTCATTAAAGATAAACTTACTCAAACCCTTCAAGCAGAAGTGAAATTGAATAAATGAGCTATCTATCTCACGTTCAATTACTTCAATTGAATTGCTTTCGTTTTGATAGGTCAGTATTAAAAAACCTTCTTCAATTTTTGTTTCTTCAAAAGAACCTTTAGCGACATTTTTAAACTCGGAATTCATCTAAAATTTTTTGTTCTTATTTAGATTGGTTCTAAACTAAACCGTTCTAAACTATTGATTTTACTGCAAAAATATGACATTTATCACTTAATATTAAAAAATGAGTCCAAAAAACCACAAGCGACATTTAAAGTCCCTTGAGCGTTGTTTTTATTCAATTCTCGTTTATATTTTTGTGCACAACTTTCGGAATCGAATTTCCTAACCAAGAATGGAGCATTATCACATGACACGAGGAACCTATTTTTACGCTATAGGTTTAAGTTACAAAAAAGCAGACGCAGATATTAGAGGTCATTTTAGTTTAGATGAACCTTTAAAAATGGCGCTACTCAAACAAGCCAAAGAGAACGGTATTGAGAGTTTGCTTGTGACCTCAACATGTAACCGAACCGAAATTTACGGTTTTGCAGAACATCCGTATCAACTTATTCAATTGCTTTGTGACAATACCAAAGGCACGGTTGAAGAATTTCAGCAAGTAGCCTACAGCTATAAAGGCAAAGAGGCCATTTCGCACATGTTTCGGGTAGGTTCAGGTCTTGATAGCCAAATTCTTGGTGATTTTGAAATCATAAGTCAGCTAAAAACCAGTGCCAAAGTTTCCAAAAAGTTTGGCTTGCTCAACCCTTTTACCGAACGTTTGGTGAACGCCGTTATTCAGGCCAGCAAACGCATCAAAAATGAAACGCATTTGTCTTCTGGTGCCACTTCGGTATCTTTTGCTTCTGTTCAATACATTTTAAGAAACGTCGAAAGCGTTTCAAATAAAAACATACTGCTATTTGGAACGGGGAAAATCGGAAGAAATACCTGTGAAAATTTAGTAAAGCACACGAAAAATGAGCACATTACTTTAATCAATAGAACCAAAACAAAGGCGGAAGAAATTGCCGGAAAGTTTAATCTGTTGGTAAAGGATTATGCCAATCTTCAAGAAGAAATCAATGCTTCTGACGTCTTGATTGTTGCTACTGGTGCTCAAAATCCTACGGTTGACAAGTTTTGCATTCAATCCAAAAAGCCTTTATTGATTTTAGATTTGTCTATTCCTCGTAATGTAAATCAGAATGTCACGGAATTAGAAAACGTCTGCTTAATTCATCTAGATGATTTATCGCAAATGACCGACGATACCTTGGAGCGTCGCAAAGCTTATATTCCGCTTGCCGAACAAATTCTTGAAGAGGTAAAACTAGATTTTAACCATTGGATGGAAACACGAAAGTTTGCTCCAACCATCAACGCGCTCAAGCACAAGTTGCTCGACTTTAAAAATGCGGAATTAGATACACAACGCAAAAAATATACCGATTTCAATGAAGCCCAAGCCGAATTGATAAGCAATAACATCATTCAAAAAATAACGAATCACTTTGCCTATCATCTTAAAAACGATGATATGACTCCCGATGAAAGCCTCGAACTCATCAAAAAAGTGTTTCAGTTAGAACCAACCACACATGTCTAAAATTATAAGAATTGGTACTCGCGATAGTGAATTGGCACTATGGCAAGCCAACGCTGTACAACAACAGCTGGAACATTTGGGTCACAAAACCGAATTGGTTCCTGTAAAATCAGAAGGTGATTTGATGTTAGACAAACCAATACATGAATTGGGCATTACAGGCGTTTTTACAAAAATCCTGGACATTGCCTTGCTCAATAACGAGATTGACATAGCCGTACATTCGCTTAAAGATGTACCAACCGTTTTACCAACAGGCATAGTGCAAGTTGCCGTTTTAAAGCGCGGAAATGTTAGGGATACATTAATCTACAAAGACAACGAAGAATTTTTATCCCAAAAAGAAGCCGTCATTGCAACAGGTAGCTTACGCCGAAAAGCACAATGGCTCAATAGATATCCAACACATACAGTGGTGGGCTTGCGTGGTAATGTCAACACACGCCTTCAAAAACTGGAAGACAGCAATTGGAATGGCGCCATCATGGCAGCCGCAGGAATGGGACGCATCGATGTAAGACCCGAAGAAGCCATCAATCTCGATTGGATGGTGCCTGCACCAGCTCAAGGCGCCATCATGATAGCGGCTCGTGAAGAGGATAGCGATGTTGTCGAAATTTGTACCGAAATCAACCATGAGGAAACAGAAATCTGCACCAGCATTGAGCGGAAATTTTTAAATCTGCTCGAAGGTGGATGCTCGGCGCCCATTGGCGCTCTGGCATTTATTAAAAATGAAGAGGTGTCTTTTCAAGGCGTCTTGTTGAGTTTGGATGGCAGTAAAAAAGTCGAAGTAACGCGCAAGGAAGCCTTGGGCAACCACCATAACATGGCTGAATTTTGTTCCAATTATATTTTGGAACGCGGAGGTAACCGTTTGATGGACGATTTGAAAGATTTGGACAAACAGATCCAAGTCTTTTCGACAAAAACATTCACAGAAGCACAGCGGCAACTATTCAAAAACGTAAAAGTTGAAAGTACCGATTTTTTAAAAATCAGCTTAAACAGAATTCCAAAACCAATTCTTAAAACAAAAATCAATAACGTCATCATTACCAGTCAGAATGCTGTTGAAGCCATCACCACGATTGTTCCTAAAGAAGAATTGCAGTTTAACAACATCTATTGTGTAGGCAGAAGAACCAAGAAATTAATCGAAAGCAAAATCGGAAAAGTTACCCATTCAGAAAATAGCGCTAAAGCATTAGCTGATTATTTGGTCGATTTTATCGAAGGCACAGAAGTCACCTAT
>JBGTCT010000141.1:0-8028 GCA_041748695.1 Aquaticitalea sp.
TTTGTCTCCCGACTGATATTCGAGCAATTGTGATTTTGAATCCACTTGATGGAATTTCCCAGCAAATTGTGCATTGACCAAACTTTTAGCCAAGATAACATTCAAGGGTTCAAACGTATATTGATTATAAGTTTCCACCAAAACATAATTTATTTTTGGGCCAACGGTCAATGCCGTATTGCTCGGAAGTGTCCAAGGTGTTGTAGTCCAAGCCAAGAAATAAATGGTCCCTTCATTTTGAAGAAAGTCGGGCAACGACTCGGCATTGGCTTTAAATTGTGCCACAACCGTCGTATCGGTCACATCTTGATACGTACCAGGCTGGTTCAACTCATGCGAGCTTAAGCCAGTACCTGCTTTTGGAGAATAAGGCTGAATGGTGTAGCCTTTATAAAGCAACTTCTTGTCATAAATTTGCTTGAGAAGCCACCAAACGCTCTCCATGTATTTTGGCTCGTAGGTGACGTATGGGTGATCCATATCTACCCAATAGCCCATTTTTTGTGTAAGGTCATTCCAAACATCGGTGTAGCGCATCACAGCTTTTTTACAAGCGGCGTTATAGTCTTCCACCGAAATGGTTTTTCCGATATCTTCTTTGGTTATTCCGAGTTCTTTTTCCACGCCCAATTCAATTGGCAAGCCGTGGGTGTCCCAACCAGCTTTTCGCTTTACCTGAAAGCCTTTCATGGTTTTGTATCTTGGGAAAATATCCTTTATGGCACGTGCCAAAACGTGATGTACGCCCGGAAGTCCATTTGCAGAAGGAGGCCCTTCAAAAAACACGTACGGCGTGCGGCCTTCACGTGTGGTAACACTTTTTTCGAATATGTTGTTTTCTCGCCAATAGTTGCCGATTTCTTCAGCTACTTTTGGTAAGTCAAGACCTTTATATTCAGGGAATTTACTGCTCATTATCTCCGTGATTCTTATCGAAGTGCGAAATTAATGATTTTTGGGAAAATAGAGCGTGAAAATTGATTAAAAAAACTATTGTATTTTAACGGTATTGTTTTCTGTTTCAATGGCTTTTTTCAAAGGCTTTTTGAAAGCGTTTGGCTTTATTGCCATAGAAATTTAAACTTTCTGTTTTACCGTCTTTTATAGGACTATTGTATAACTTTTTCTCTCCATCAATTAGTTTGTTGAACTTTACAAACACAAAATCATTATTCTTAAAATAATAGGTTTCCTGTATGGTTTTATCTGTTTTTTCTATGTTTTCTATCTTGAACAATTCCTTTGTTGTTTCATCATAGAACACCGTGTATTTAAAAGTTCCAATATCGTTGAAACCTTCGGCATCTGTTAATGCGCCTTCAGTCACTTCTTTCTTTAAATTCTGGTTGTTATTAACTGTGGACACATATGCATTAACGTGTTTTATAAGTTCTTCTTTACTTACGGCAGATTTTTTCGTACCACAGGAATAGAGCATTGCAATAAGGATGACTGTAATAATATATTTTATTTTCATTCTAATTATTTTTTAAACAATAAAACCCACCAAGTCTTCAATTTTGGAAATCAGTTGCACTTTGATGACGGTTTTCTTGAGTGTTATTTTATTGTATTTTGAAACAAATATAGTTGAATATCCTAGTTTTTCGGCTTCAAGTATACGTTGCTCTACTCGCTGCACAGGACGAATTTCTCCCGAAAGGCCAACTTCTGCGGCGAAGCAATAATCTTTTGGAATGGCAATGTCTTCATTGGATGATAAAATGGAAGCCACCACTGCAAGGTCAATTGATGGATCATCCACCGTAATGCCTCCCGTGATATTTAAAAACACATCTTTGGCGCCCAATCTAAAACCTGCGCGCTTTTCCAAAACAGCCAAGAGCATATTTAAACGTTTGGCGTTAAACCCGGTGGCACTCCGTTGTGGTGTACCATATACTGCTGTACTTACCAACGCCTGAACTTCGATGAGCAACGGACGAACACCTTCTAATGTTGCAGCAACGGCATTGCCGCTTAATTCTTCATCTTTCTTGGAAATAAGGATTTCTGACGGATTACTGACTTCGCGCAAACCAGAACCTTGCATTTCGTAAATGCCAATCTCATTGGTGGACCCGAATCGGTTTTTGTTGGCTCTCAAAATCCGGAAAATATGGTTTCGGTCACCTTCAAATTGCAACACCGTATCTACCATATGTTCCAATATTTTTGGCCCTGCAATGTTGCCATCTTTGGTAATGTGCCCGATTAAAATTACAGGTGTCGCCGTCTCTTTTGCGAATTTTATCAATTCGGTGGTGCATTCCTTTATTTGTGAAATGCTTCCGGAAGACGATTCAATATAATCACTGTGCAAGGTTTGAATGGAATCGATAATGACAATGTCCGGCTCTAAAGCTTCAATTTGCTTAAAAATGTTCTGTGTTTTGGTTTCGGTAAGAATATAGCAATTATCACTATTAGGATAAATGCGTTCGGCCCGCATTTTTATCTGTTTCTGGCTTTCTTCACCAGAGACATACAAAGTAGTGTGTGGTAACCTTAAGGCAATTTGAAGCATCAATGTGCTCTTGCCAATACCTGGTTCGCCTCCCAATAAAATAAGGGAGCCCGGAACAATTCCTCCGCCCAATACTCTATTAAATTCGCCATCCAATGTATTCAATCGCACATCTTGTGATGCATCGATTTCATTGATTTTTAAAGGTTTTGAAACACGCTTTGCTGCCGAGGTTGGGGTTTTCCAATCACTAACCTCTGGCTTTTGAATGAGTTCTTCAACAATGGTATTCCACTCTTTACAAGCTGTACATTGACCTTGCCACTTGGAATATTGCGTACCGCAATTTTGACAAAAAAAGGTTGTTTTTACTTTAGCCACTCTTGAAAATTTAGGCTAAAATAAAGATATTTATGGGATTAAAAGACGTATTGATTCCGATTCTTACTTTATAGGTTGGTTAATCCTCTTCTACTGTTTCTTCGGCAGCAAACTTTAATTTTTCTACATGAGACATGATAAAATCCCTGTTGATTTGCGTTGTTTCTTTCATATCCATTGCGGATTCATACAATTTCATCGCTTTCTTGTTCTTTCCAGATTTTTCAGCGTGCAATGCAAGATAAAAGGTTCCTAAAGACGAACCTGGCAATTGTTTATTGGCAAGTTTTCCTATTTTCTCCAAAGATTGTAAATCTTCCCGCTCTTCTGCAACTCTGACTATTTTCGCAAATTCCTCTTCCGGAATTGGTTTTTGGATTCCAAACAAATCATAGATGCGCTCATATCTATCGATAATATAAACATCAAGTGTCCCATCATAAGTCAATACTTTTTCCTTTAGTTCCTTTTCGTTAAGCGGTTTGTAAATATCAAAAATTTGATCCAATGCTCTTGATAAGGCTCCAGTAACCAATGTGTAATGCGAATCGCCTTTGAACTCGTCAAAATAATAAGTCAAGGCTTTATTTTCTGAGGTTTTAAGTTGTGAATTGATTTCTCCAACTATCTCGCGTATCGCTGCAACATCATTATCACTGGTAGCCAAATAATAAAACACATCGTCCTTGATATATTTAATGCGTTTACCGACATGATCAGTCATATTGCCCTTAAAATCTGGACTTAAATTGATGTAGGCCTGAAAAAGAGGATTGTCACTTAACAAAAATGAATTGATAAAATTACCCATTATGTCATGGCCGATAGCTACGCGAAATTTGCTCGTATTGTATTTCGCATCGATATAAGGCAATAACTCTTCACCAATAAACTGATAAAAACGTGCACCAGATTCAATTGGCAGTCCTGTAACCTCATCATAATAACTGTCATAAAAGCGCTCATAACCTTGAACAACTCCCACAATTATGGATTCTGGCATTTCGTCAAAATAGGTTTGATAACTCACTTGGCCAACCACTGGCTCAAACAAATAATCACCATCGAAGACAATAATAACTGGGTGCTTTAATGTGGATTTTGGATCGTAATTTTTTGGTAAGTTAATTTTTAACTCTCGTGTGGTATTGAGTTTTTTCGATTCGAATTTTTCGTACTTGACTTGTGCGTAGGTTAAGCAACAAAAAATTAATGACACGAAAAAAGGTAGGACTTTTTTCATCGGTTGGTTGATTTAAATTTGGTATGTAAATATACCAAAAATAAGTTGATCTACCAATTTATTCGATGAACTGCATTATTTTAACTTATTGCTGGTCTTTTATAGCATATATTTTATCGAGTAAAACATCTTTATCGATAAATTCGGAAGGTGTTAATAACAGTCCGGAATTGTAATATTGAAGGGCTTTTTTCAAGTTATTTTCCTTTTCATGATACATGCCCAAATAATAGGAGCTAATCATAGAATCAGGATATTCCTTCTTTGCCAATTTGGAGAGTTCCTTTAGCGATTCCAAGTCGTTTTTCTTATTGGAAGCGGCGGCAATCGCCTTTAAGTCATTTTCAACAACCTTCTTTTCAAAACCGTAGAAAAAATTAATGTCCTTATACTTTTGAATTAAATATTCATAAGGAGATGTTTCGTATGTTAAGACTTTTTCATTGTATTCCTTTAAGTTGATGGGCTTATACAACTCAAAAATTTGATTGAGCGCTTTGGGAATGCCCAATCCCACCAACGAATAGTGATCAGCATCGGTAAAATTGTCAAATCGATAATGTACTTTGGGATTCTCCAATGTTTTTAACAAAACGTCCTGTTCCAGAATATCATTCTTTAAGCTAGCAATGTCATTATCAGCGGTAGCCAAATAATAAAATGTATCAGTTGTCAATGTAGATAGACGTTGATGTACGCGGGTTTTCATTTCTGGCGCCAAATCTGGACTAAAAAGTACGAACGCCCTAAAAATAGGATTGTCTTTAAATAAATAATAATTTATAAAATTAGCACTCAAATCGTGCCCCATAACAATTCTAAATTTAGACACATTATACTTGCTTTCGATATACGGAATCAATTCCATTCCAATGAATTCAAAAAATTGAGCACCGTCCTGTGATGGGAAAAATGAATCTGTGTCATAAAAAAGATCCTTTTCTCTTGTGCTGCTCAAGTTGACACCAACAACGATACTCTTTGGCATTTCACCCCAATAGGATTGAAAGTCAGTATTTCCAATGACAGGCTCAAACAAATAATCGCCATCCAAAACGATAATTAGCGGATACTTGGCCTTATCATCAGGATTATAATTTCTGGGCAATTGAATTTTTAAATTCCGAATTCCAGAAAGTTTGTTGGATTGAAATGGTTCATAAATTACTTGCGAATCAACCTCGACAATTACAAAAAACAATATTAAGAGTGTTATAAGTCTAGCCATGGCAAAAGAATTAAAATGATATGCAATGTAAATAATTATTTTCTTCTATTGTAAATTGGAAGTAATACAAATGACAAACTTCCCAATATAATAACCATTATAGTTTGAGAAGACCACATAATCCATCCAAAGGCAATGCTCGGATTCTCTGCAATATTAAATAGCGAAAAAGCTGCTGCAATTGCCAATGGATAGACAAAAATGCCTCCATTTGTCGTTGCAATTGTAAAGCTTCCAGCTATGAACGCTATTAATATGGATCCAATAGTGATGCCATCCAAATCATCTATAGCCAATGTTGTGACATAAAACATAAGCATGTACATCGACCAAATGAATACGGTGTGCAATATGTATGCCCATTTGTGTTTCATATTAAAAATACTCAAAATACCTACCATTAAGCCCTTAAAAAATGCTTTGACCTTTATGGCAAATTTTGATTGACTCCGTTTTAAAAGCAAAAACAGAATCCCAATTAAAATCATAGTCAATAATCCAAATATAATTAGTTTTTCAGGATGAAACGAGGAAGCCAAAATGTTATAAATAAAATCGAACTGAAGAATCAGAGTAATGGCAACGATAAGTAATAAAATAAAGGAATCTGCAATTCGTTCAGCTACAATAGTACCGAAGGCCTTGTCAAAAGGAACATCTTCATAATTTGTTAATACAGCTGCACGTAAGACCTCGCCCGATCTTGGAATCCCAAAATTGGCTAAATATGTAATGAACACGGCCATTATACTATTTGGAAATTTGACCGAATAATGAAGCGGCTCTAATTGATAATTCCAGCGATACGCTCTTGACAAATGACTAAGTAGTCCACAAAGCATTCCGAGAGCAATCCACCCATAATTTGCAGTCCTAAAATAAGGAATAATTTGTAAAATAGGGAATTTTGAAAACGTGTACCAGCCAAAAAGCACAGCCAACATAAGCGGAATGGAAATACTCAAAAGCTTTTTGGTTGCTATGTTCAAGAGCTTATTTCAATAGGTTAGTGGCTTCATCAGGAAACACCAATGCTGGTTTAAAGGTTTTGGCCTCTTCATAATCCATAAACGCGTAGGTGATAAGAATTAGAGTGTCGCCAACAGCGACCTTGCGTGCGGCGGCTCCATTTAATGTTATTTCACCGCTATTGCGAGGTCCAGGGATCACATATGTGTCCAAGCGTTCGCCATTATCGTTATTGACAATTTGCACTTTTTCACCTTGTATGATGTTGGCAGCTTCCATTAAATCTTCATCAATGGTAATGCTTCCAATATAATTGAGATCTGCTCCAGTACACTTTACTCTGTGTATTTTAGATTTTACTACTTGAATTTGCATGCGGCAAAGGTAATTAATTTAGTTCTATGTTGTCAATGAGTCTCACATCATCTGCATACACTGCTATAAACGCCCTGTATGATTTTGAATCTGATTTTCTGACCACTGTTTTTAAGGATTCTTCATCAGCGATAATAAAATATTCCAATTTCAGCGTATCTTGATTTGCAAACTGACGTATGACCCATTCGGTCACGACATTAGCACTTTTTGTGCCAAACTTTGTTTTGGCATCTTTCAAAATCTTGTAGATAAATGGTGCTGCCTTGCGCTGATCTGAAGTCAAGCGAGCATTTCGCGAACTCATGGCTAGACCGTCATCTTCCCTAAATATACCGCAGCCAATAATCTCTACAGGAAGCTTGCTTATCTCAACCATTTTTTCAACGATTCGCAGTTGCTGAAAATCCTTTTTTCCAAAATAGGCTTTGTCAGGCTTGATAATTTCGAAAAAACGCTTTACGATCGTGCCAACACCGTCAAAATGTCCTTTTCGAAATTTTCCTTCCATCTCATGCTCCAATCCATCAAATCCAAAATGCTCGGAAATAACGTCATTACCATAAATATCTTCAACCGTTGGAGCATACACAATAATGTCTTCACTTAAGGTTTTCAGCATTTGAACGTCCCGTTGCAAAGTGCGAGGATATTTTTTGAGGTCATCAAGGTTATTAAATTGCGTGGGGTTAACAAAAATACTGATAAAAACCACATCATTTTGCTCCAATGCTTGCGAAGTCAAAGACAAATGCCCTTGATGCAATGCTCCCATCGTGGGAACAAAACCAATTTGCTTGTGTTGAGATTTTATAGTCTCCACAATGCGATTGATTTCTTTGGTATGATTATAAATTTTCACCTAGTAACAAAACATTAACAGCGTGCAAACTTAATATTTTACAAACAATCTGCATAAATTTTTGTAATTTTGCATGTTTTTTAATTTGAATTTTTGCGGTCTTGATTCTTTAGGGCTCTTAAAAAATCTTGGTTAAGAAATAAAAGTCAGCATTGACAAGTTGTGATTGACCATTAAAAAACATTTAATTAAAGACATATGAAATTGCCATAATTGGAAGCACAAGCACCAATAAAGCTAGAGCGATTGCATATGACCGATAAAAAACAATAAATATCTACATATGAAATCGCCATTAACAATTTTACAAACAAACACCAATGAAGATTAGGCGATACCATATGACAATTAAAAAACAATACATATCTATATATGAAAGATAAGAGGATATTGTACGTGTCTTCCGAGGTTGTACCCTATTTACCAGAAACAGAAATTTCATCCATGTCATTTGAAGCACCGAGGATGGTAAATAAGCAAGGTGGACAAATACGAATATTCAT
>JBGTCT010000142.1:0-3607 GCA_041748695.1 Aquaticitalea sp.
TAGTCGATCCAAACAAAAATTCTTGGTCATGGTCATCGAAAAGGCTTCTACGTTTTTATACTCTTCAATCTTATCTTGATTGTTCCATAACTTCATCAATATTTCCTGCGTGGCATCTTCGGCTTCTTCCTTCGAAACCAAAAGTCGCTTTGCCAATCGGAATACCTTATCTTTAAAAGGCATCACTAATTTTACAAAATCAGCCTGTGTCATTAGTTGTTTAGTTTTAAAACGGATGAGTTATTCCCGTTTATACCCTTACGACGAACCGCTCTAAGTTTTGTTACAAAAAATTTTTAAATCACAATAATGTAAGTAAATTTAAAGTTTTATAGACTATTACATTGCTATGAACAAGAAAACAATTAAACGTATGAGAATTTTAAAAATTTATTTTATCGCCTTTCTAGTGTTCGGGCTCACTACAGGTTGCTATGAAGATAGAGATGACAATGCCGTTACCGCGAATGAGATCAGTGATTTTGTTTGGAAAGGCATGAACGCTTTCTACCTTTATAAGGATTTTAAACCCGACCTAGCCAATGACCGCTTTTCTTCAAACGAAGAATATGCATCTTATTTGAGCAGTTATCCTAGTCCAGAAGCCTTATTTGATGACCTCGTATATCAAAGGCAAACGGTAGATAGGTTCAGTGTACTAGTTGATGATTATATTGCTTTGGAACAACTGTTTAGTGGCGTTACAAAAAACAATGGAATGGAGTTTGGCCTCTTTCGATTTAATGCAGCAGATACAGATCTATATGGTTTTGTGCGCTATGTGCTCCCGAATACGTCTGCTGAAAGTAGTGGCATTCAACGTGGTGACCTATTCAATGCAGTCAATGGAACGCAACTTACAGTGAGTAATTGGCAATCATTATTGGGAATGGACACTTACACCTTAAATCTTGCTACCTATAATGACAATGGTAGTGCAACAATTGCCGATGATTCTGTTGAACCTAGCGGTGAAAGTATTTCCTTGACAAAAGCACCTTACACAGAAAATCCAGTTTATATTCATAATGTCCTTACCGTCGAGTCACATAAGATTGGATATCTAATGTATAACGGTTTTACTGGAACAGATCAATTTGATTCAGAATTGAATAGTGTTTTTGGGGACTTCCAAGCTCAAGGAATAACCGACTTGGTATTGGATTTACGCTATAATAGTGGAGGTTCGGTAAATACTGCAATTTGGCTATCTTCCATGATTACAGGGCAGTTTACGGGCGAAACCATTTTTACCGAACAATATAATAGTGACTTGCAGGAGCAGATTTTGTCTCAAGACCCTGATTTTGTGGTGAATCCTTTTGTAAGTGAAATGATTAAAAGAAACTCCAATGGTGAGATTGTTTTTCAGCAACCTATAAATCATGTTAACTTAAACAAAGTTTATATTTTGACTACTAGAAGCACAGCATCTGCAAGTGAATTGGTCATTAGCGGGTTAAGACCTTATGTCGAGGTTGTGCAAATAGGCACTACCACTGCTGGAAAATATCAAGCCTCCATCACCGTTTACGATTCTGAAAATTTTAGGAGAGCAAATGCCAATCCAAATCATACCTATGCTATGCAACCTTTAATCTATAAGTCAGTAAATTCTGTTGGTTTTACAGATTATGATTCAGGATTGGCACCTAACATAGTGTTTGGGGAGAATTTTGGAAATCTTGGAATTTTGGGTGATGTTAATGAGCCTTATTTGGCTGCTGCAATTACCGATATCCTCAATTCAGGAAGGCTTTCTCTGCCTACAGAAAAAGGGCTGGAGGTTATCAATAGCAGTCGTCACTTAACGCCGCTATCTGATGAAATGTATTCGGATAAGACATTTCTTGATATCGTGGCAAAGCGATCACAGTTAAAAAATCAATAATTAAAAAAGAAGCCGCTCCATGAGCGGCTTCTTTGCTTTATAAATTTATGTTAAATCCCACATTCACGTTTCTACCTCGCGTAGAATACCCAAACAATTCCTGATAGTCCTCATTGAGAATGTTAGTGACATTTGCAAAAAGAGTGATTTTGTTCCTTATGAGTTTATGACTAACATAGAAATCCAGTAAACTGTAACTCTTTAAGATGATATCGTCTGCCATAAAGGTCTCATTGTTGAATACGGAATCCCTTCTATCATCATTAAACTGATAGGACACACTCAAAAACATAGCCTCGCATACCTGATAATCCAAGCGTGCATTGGCCTTCAATTCAGGGATTCGGAGATTTAAATCCTCTTCCACCTTAGTATATGTAAAATTGGCGTTTAAAGTGATGGCCTTCGTAAGTTTATAATCGGCAGTAAACTCGATACCACTGGCAGTAAATTGCTCCTCAACATTGCTGTACTGAAAAACAAAGCTTCCCAAATCGACAAAATTGATGAAGTTTTTTTCGTCCCTATTAAAATACACCAAACTAAAAGTTCCTTTGTCCTTAAAGTTGACTTCTGTGCCAACTTCAATGGTTGTATTTTCTTCTGGTTGCAATTCGGTATTGCCAAAAGTCGGTTCAAATAACTGGAAAAGCGATGGGGTTATATACGCAGTACTGTAACTTGCCAAACCCTTGATATGGCCAAAACCAGTGACTTTTCGGTAAGACGGATTCAAACTATACACCAAATGACTGCCGTACTGAGAATGATTGTTCAAACGGGCTCCCGCGTTCAAATTCAACCCAAAATCAGACACATACACTACATTGGCATACGGATCTATAATGTCAAATTGCGCCTCATCTGGATTGATACTTTGTTGAAAATCGTTCTCACCAAAAGGAATTGAAAAGCTTTCCATTGTATTCTCTTGAACATTCAAACCCAAAACTGTATAAAATGTATCACTAAAATTATAACGGTTAAAAATATCTCCAAAAAGACTTTCGGCATTAAACTGCGCAGGAAAACTGGAGAAAATCTCGCGTTCGACGTTATTGTAAGCTGCATTTATGGTGATGCTTCCGTTTTTATAATTGAATTGAGGTGAAATACCAATGCGATATTGATTTGTTTTTGAAAGATCATCGGTGTCGATTCCTGAAAAAGCATCATCAAAATCGGCTTTAAATTTGTCAAAACCCGCATAGGTATTCAGTTTAAAAGTATCAGAAAACTGATAACCCAATTTCAAATTTCCATTGATGGCATTGTACGGATCTGATTCTGTTCCGCTGGAAATCGCAGACAGACCATTGGTATATTGATTTCCAAAACTAGCTAGGTAATTGAATTTGTCCAATGAGCCGTTCACTGACACACTATTTCTAAAATCTTCAAGCGCATAATCGTTTTCATCTGAAGATTGATTGCTTCCCAAAACACTTCTAAAATTGGCGGAAACTTTATCTTTTGACGCCTCCTTTAAGGTGATATTGACTACAGCAGTAGCAGCGCCAGAACCATATAAGGTACTCGACGCCCCTTTTAAAATCTCAATACTTTCTACTTGATCGGCATTCAATAATCGCAAATCGTAATCATTAGCTATTTGTGATGGATCGGTAACTGCAACACCATCAATAAGAACCAAAACTTGGCGGTTGCGTCCTCCTCGAACGAAATAAGCGAGGTTTTGCCCAGCATTGCTTTTTG
>JBGTCT010000143.1:0-4111 GCA_041748695.1 Aquaticitalea sp.
GTTTGCCTTTTCGATTGACAATGTAGGTTGTAATGCGGTTGAGCAACGCCACCTTGCTGGACATGGAAAGCAGGAACTTTTGTTCGAAAAGTTCCATTTCGTATGCGATTGGCAGTTTTATTTGTTCGACTATTTTCAATAGGTATATGATAAGTAAGTGTATAACAAACTTAGTGAAAAAGGATGTGATATGCTATTTTGCTACTAACTTGTCAAACCTTATTTCTGTATAAGGATTTATCTACACAACTTGCCATAGCCTCCCTATTCATCTCCACGCCAACGAACGAAATGATTTTGGAGATCGCCTCATTTGTGTTATTGAGTACATCTGTATAATTAATATAAATTAACTCCACTCCAGGTTCATTATTTTTCCAAAATTCAACTTTATTGAGTTGTTTAGAATAAGCATCAAATAGGTTTAAAGGCAATGTTTCAGGATCTCTTCCAATCATTTTTTGTTGCGACTTTACCACTTCTGTTAAATCACGATTCATAAAAATGATTTTATAACGATATTTGGGATCCAAAAATTTCAAAAGGGGTGCTACTACTTTTACCGTTTTATCCTTTGCCAAATGAAGCCAACTGTTGTCCTTATGAAGAGACATGACTGGATCATATTCGAAATAGCCTTTTGGGTTTGATTGGTCTGGTTTTCTGTTTTCATCGCTTAAGACTTTTAGCCCGCCATTATGAAGCATTTGCATCATCAATGAGGTGCCAGAACGTGGTAAGCCAGAGACAATAACAATTTGATTTTTTCGATATTTAAATTTGCTTTTATCATCAAATCTAATGTCCCTAATATTTTCTTCAATATTTTCAATGGCGATTAAGGCTCTATGATAATCTTTAGGTTTAAGCATGGCAGCTGTTTCGTAAGCGATTTTTGCATTTTCCAAATCTCCCATCTTCTCCAATGCTTCTCCCAATGTGTAGTGTGCTTGTGGATAATACTTCACCATTTCTATGGCAGTGAGCGCATGTTCGGCAGCTTCCTCATATATATTTAAACGCAATAGTGTTGTAGCAAGAGCTAAATGGAATTTTGCAGTATCAACTTCAAATTCAAGAGCGTTTTCAAACGATTTCCTTGCATCCTGATAATTACTAAATCCTGCCTGGATTTTTCCGATTTGATACCAGACTTCCGCGTTGGGTTTTTTATCCTTGGCAATTTGAAGCAATTTTAATGCCTTATCATTTTGCCCTCTTCCAATCAATATTTTTGCTTCAGTTAAATATGTATTTACTTCAAACGACTTGTCCAAATTTCTCAACTTAGAAAGATAATCTTCCGCGAGATTGTAATCTTTCTCTACCAAACTGATTGTTATCAAATCCATATAGTAGGGAATAAGATCAACCACACTATCCCCAACCTTTACACCTTGCCGTTTTAACTGCTCTTTATTATTTCCTTCAAAGTCACTTTTTTGATAGGTCGGATAGGTGTCTGTCGTGAGTTCGATTAGTAATTCTTTTGATTTTTCGTAATCCTTTTTGCCTAAATATACTCTTGCTAAATTGTGCTTCAGGTCACATCGTGTTTTTAAAATAGCTATCTCTAACTTTTCATCTGGTTTCTCTATATAGCCTAAATCAACAAGTTGCTGCATCGTCTCTTGATCATTTAATAAATCTGAATCTATATTGGGTGAAAGCTGTGCAAAATCGCCTTCCACTTCTTCCCAACTTTCAATATAATTAGGTGGCGTTGGCTGCTCAAATATATCCAATGCAACTTTCCCGTCCATATCTTTGCCGACCGGAAGCCCATACATATGAAGAATTGTGGGAGCGATATCAATAAGCCCCAAGCCAAACACTTTTTCATTTTTCTTAATATTCGGTCCGGCAGCCACAAATATTCCAAACTGGCGATGCTCTAATGCAGGTGCTGCTGGATATTTTGGCATTTTTAAAATACGTCTTGTTCCCGATTCAAATCCATGGTCGGACATGACAATAACTGTAGTGTCTTCATCCACCAGTTCCAGTGTCCGCTCCAGCATCATATCTTGTATTTTATAAGCGCTCACCACCGCATCCTTATAGATGTCAAACAGTTCCTCTGGAATGGATTGTTGTCTTGGAGGATGATATTTCATGAAAGCATGGCAAAAGTGGTCTATCATATCATAATAGACTCCCATAAAGTCCCATTCTGTCTTCCGCATTAAATAAGTTGAAGCAGCATGTACAGATGTACTTTCAGCCAACATTTTAGCAAAAGACACCAAAGCCTTATCCTTTTCTTGATCGATTAGACCAGCTTTTGGGATACATGGTATTATGTGGGCTTCAGTAACTTCCCAAGGAAACATCCGTAAGTCCTTTAGCTCTTTGGTTAGACTTTCAGGGTGAATAGTTCCTTTTGATATTGGATTCTTATTTCGAGGATCTTTTTTTACCTTTTGAAATCTATCTGAAACTATTACTCCATTGATGGGTTCTGCAGGAAAACTGGGCCACCAACCAACTAAATTACTTTTATACCCTTTATGATGTAGAATATTCCATATTGCTTTAGACTTTCTGGAGTTAGTTGTCACCGGTTGAATACCTTTTAAGTCGGGTTTTACTTCAATAAATCCAAGAACACCATGCTTATCGGGAGTTTTGCCTGTAGCGACTGACGACCACAACATAGGTGAGTATGGCGGGTTCATTGTACTCATGTTACCATAAACCCCTCGAGCTATTAACTTTTTGAGTGCTGGCATCTCCCCTTTAGCGATTAATGGCCATATCAACTTCCAATCAGCCGCATCCCAACCTATTAATAAAACTTTATTCTTTTTCATGTAATTCGTCTTCCCTAGCTTCTTTTTTAACCTTTCTCCAAGCCCTTAAACCTATATCTCCATAGGCCAACAATCCCAACGATCCTTGATGAGTAACTTCAAAAAAGACCTCATCCTGTTGTGTATCAATATTTTTACTCATCTTTATTGTTTAATGAAAAACTATTCCTATCTTTAATTTCGGTAAGTAATTACTGGTAAAACAACAAAACATATTTGTCAAAAACAAATCCTCTTTATTTAACACCTTTATGATCATGAAAAAAATTACTTTAAAAAATTCTAATAATCTAACAAAACGACTTGCGCAATATGGGGCTTTATCCGTAGCAATTGCGGGAGTCGCAGAAGCCAATGGTCAAATTATTTATACAGACATTGCTGATTTTACAGGTGGTCCTGGTGTTAGTTATGATTTAGATTTAAATAATGATGCTATCACCGATTTTACGGTCTTTGGGATTGCTGCCCCAGCGGTTGGACTAGGTGCATCTGTAGCAAATTCTTTTTTAGGTTCTGCCGTTTATTATGTATATCCTTTTGCTTTGGACGGTGGAAACCCAATCAGCTCTGGACAAACAACATGGTTTAATGCCTTCACAAGCTCAGGTACGTTGAATTATGTTAGCTGCTATAATGGAATAGGTGGCAGTAATTGGTGCGGTGTTAGTGATAAATACTTAGGTCTACGCTTTCTAATTGGTGCTAATACGCATTACGGTTGGGCGAGGCTTGATGTATCGGCCTCTGGAGATAGTTTTACAGTTAAGGATTATGCCTATAATACAGTACCCGGACAATCCATAACCGCAGGTCAAACTTTAGGTGTGGATGAGTTTTCTCGTGTTTCCATTAAAGTTGTTGCTTTAAATAAAAGTATAGGTCTCTATAACCTTACACAAGCTACTGAATACAGTGTCATGGATGTTTCTGGAAAAACTGTATTAAATGGCATTACAAATGGAGACAGTTATGTGATAGAAGCCAACGGAGTGTCCAATGGTATTTATATTATTGAATTATCAGACGGCAATTCTAATTCAATAGTTCGAAAAAAAATTGTGCTCTAAATAACAGTACTTTCAAAATATTTAAACGTTTGGGTAAAGATGCTCAAACGTTTTTTTTATGACTTATTAGCAAGCTGCCCACAGGCCGCATCAATATCCTTTCCTCTTGATCGTCTAACAGTTACTGTGATGTTATTTCTTTCTAGCATGGAAATATACATATCCATTGCTCTAGTACCTGCTTGTTTAAACTGACCATCGTCAATAGGATTATACTCAATCAAATTG
>JBGTCT010000144.1:0-1770 GCA_041748695.1 Aquaticitalea sp.
GTTTGCCTTTTCGATTGACAATGTAGGTTGTAATGCGGTTGAGCAACGCCACCTTGCTGGACATGGAAAGCAGGAACTTTTGTTCGAAAAGTTCCATTTCGTATGCGATTGGCAGTTTTATTTGTTCGACTATTTTCAATAAATGGCAGATAAGAAATGTAACGCAAACGTACTAAAAATCGATGGGATATGCTATTTGGATTGAAAATCGCATATGTTAAAGTCAGAGAAAGCTTTATTTCATTTAAAATTTTTCCTATCTTCAAGTCCAAATTAACTTAAAATCAATAGATTATGAAAAAAATTACTTTTGCTTTTATTTCTTTTTTTGCATTTCAGTTTGGAAATGCGCAAGATACTTGTTCAGGGGCAATCTCCGTGAATTCTGGCTCCACTACCAGCGTTGGAACCATCAATGGGTCTGCGGATAATACTTGTGCTTGGGACATCGCAGCTACTTTTGGAGAGTGGTACATCTATAACTCAACAATTGACGGTGTTGTAACAATTTCTAGTGACTTAACCCAAAATGATGGTGTAGTAAATAGTGATGATACAAGGGTTAGTATTTATACGGGAACTTGTGGGGCATTCACTTGTCAGGCAGCTTCAGATGATATTAGCGGTTCTAACTTTTTAACTACTTTAACTTTTGTTGTAAACACTGGTGTCAGCTATTACATTCTTTGGGATGATCGATGGTCTGATTTAGGATTTGATTTTACCTTAACTGAAGAATTGGTCTCATGTACCCCTGGCCCTCATACTCCTCCGTATTCAGAAGATTTTTCTAATATTAACGAAGTACCAGTATGCTGGAATTTAATTGATAATGATGGAGATGGATTTAACTGGGAAGTTATTGATTTTGATTTAGATGATGATGGCAGTCCAGATGGAAATCCAACATTGGCATCCTTTTCATATGATAATAATTCATTTACTCCTTTAACACCTGACAATTGGATTATTACGGAAGCGATTGATTTGACCAATGCTACAGAAGGCTCTCAAACATTAACATGGAAGGCAAGAGGGCTTGATATGAATTTTGCGGATGAAAACTACACAGTATACGTTGCCACCGGAAACGATATTA
This sequence comes from Aquaticitalea sp., assembly GCA_041748695.1. Classification (GTDB taxonomy): domain Bacteria; phylum Bacteroidota; class Bacteroidia; order Flavobacteriales; family Flavobacteriaceae; genus JBPOFM01. The sequence continues at coordinate 1,100 of JBGTCT010000144.1, forward strand.
CAGATTTTCTGGCAAGCACAGTAACATTTAATGAAATCATAGGTCAAAATGGTGGCGCCGGTGAAACATTTGTTGATCGAAGTTTAGACATTTCGGGTTTTGCGGGACAAATGGTATATATTGCTTTTAGACATCATAACGTTACCGATGAATTTGTACTCAACATTGATGATTTGGCAGTTACCGCTACTTTAGGATTGGATGAATTCAATAATAACGTTTTTAAACATTATTATAATAAAGATACAGATGTTTTAACCTTGGATTCTTCAAATCTTCCACTTGACAACATAGAAATGTTCAATGTATTGGGACAAGAAGTGTTGAGAAAAGGACTTTCTGATACAATTGAATCCATAAGTTTAGCTGAAATGCAAGATGGTGTTTATATTGCGAAAGTTACAATTGAAGGCCAAGTGCAAACAGTAAAACTTTTAAAACAATAAATATTTCATTTTTTATCAAATTTAAAGAGCTACTTGTTCCTGTAGCTCTTTTTTTATGATTTATTCGCCAGTTGCCCACAAGCGGCATCAATATCCTTTCCTCTTGATCGTCTAACAGTTACTGTGATGTTATTTCTTTCTAGCATGGAAATATACATATCCATTGCTCTAGTACCTGCTTGTTTAAACTGACCATCGTCAATAGGATTATACTCAATCAAATTG
>JBGTCT010000145.1:0-3304 GCA_041748695.1 Aquaticitalea sp.
TTGATCGCCTACAACCAAACCAAAGAAGCCTTTAACCTATTGTCTTCAAAGTTCAGTCAAGGTGCCTCCAATGTGAGTGTTCTGGGTGTGGTTGGAAACCAATTGGATAAAGGGGTAGAACAAGTAAAATATGTAAACGAATTTTCTAAAACAACCAATAAACTTTTAAAGAATTAATAAACACAAATAAAAACAAGTAAACAAATAATTAGAAACCATGAAAAATTTGAAAAATTTCCACGAGCAAAAATTCAAAGTAAGTTCTTTGAGTAAAAAGTTAGTAATAGCAATGGCAATCATTATTGCACCAATCATGTCCTTTGGTCAAGGTTTGTTTGACAAATACGAGTCAGATGAAAGTGTCACATCGTTTGTGATCAACCAAAAAATGTTCAGCATGTTGGCAAGTATCGATGTGAATATGGACGATCCAGAAGATCAGGCTTTTATGAACATGGCCAAAAAAATCACAGGGTTGAAGGTCTTTACCACTGGTAGTGAAAAAACATCGGCTGACATGAATGCAAGTGTAGAAAAATATTTGAGCAGCACCAACCTTGAAGAGTTGATGCGTATGAAAGATGGGAATCAAACCGTCAAGTTTTATGTCAAACAAGGAAAGGATGAAAACCACGTCAAAGAATTGTTGATGGTCATTAATGGTCTTAAAGAAATAAGCAAAGATCAAGACATTAGTATCAATGGCAAGAAACGCGAGTTTGAAACCGTATTGCTATCATTGACAGGTGATATTGACTTGCGACAAATATCCAAAATGACCGAAAAAATGAATGTCCCAGGGGGCAAACAACTTGAAAAAGCTGGAAAAGGTAAAAAACAGTAAAATTTTAAAACATGACATCATTAATCAAATATATAATAGTGGCGGTGGTTTTGGTAACAACTTTAAACAGTTGTGACCAAAATCCGTCATTGCAAACCTATTTTGTCGACAATCAAGAAAAAAATAATTTCCTATCGATCGATATCCCAGTATCGATGTTGAAAATTGATGAAACAAAATTGAACGACGAACAGAAAGAAGCTTACAATTCAGTGCAAAAACTCAATATGTTGGCTTTTAAAACAGACAGTCTTAATCAAACTGATTTTAAAGCAGAACTTGCAAAAGTCCAAAGCATTTTGGATGATAAAAAATATGAAGAATTGATACGCGGAGGAAACGCCAAAGATGGAAGGTTTATTCTTAAATATATTGGAGAAGATGATGATATTGATGAATTTATTCTTTTTGGTAGCTCTAATGAAATGGGTTTTGCTGTGGTGAGGATTTTGGGAAATGATATGGATCCCAGCAAAATCATGAAATTAGGATCTATTTTGGATAAAAGTAATGTCGACGATTCGCAAGTAAAACAAATGATGGATTTTTTCAAATAAGAAAAGGTCTTCTTCAAACCAATATACCTTTCGTCGTTTAAGGCGAAAAAAAATTTATAAAATCACTCGAAATCCTTTTCGGGTGATTTTTTGCTTTCTTCAGTAAACAACACATAATATATATTGGCTACTACAAATGAAAAACAAGCAAACAAAATCAATTTCACAATAAAATAATCCAATACATCAAAAACACCTGCTACAAAAAAAGCTAGCACATTAAAGGCTGTAAACCAAAGCATGAATTGATTTTTTGTAACCATATTAAATTCCGGTATAATTGCTTGGTGTGATGTGTTTGAGTTCCGCTTTGATGTCTTCAGAAATGTCTAATGTTGCTATAAAGTCAGAAATTGTCTTTTGGTTTATTTTTTCGTTGGTCCGCGTGAGTCCTTTTAAAGCCTCATACGGATTTGGATACCCCTCGCGTCTCAAAATGGTTTGAATGGCTTCTGCTACTACGGCCCAATTATTTTCCAGATCTTCCGCAAATTTGGGAGCATTGAGAACCAACTTGTTCAATCCTTTTAGGGTAGATTTAAAGCCAATCAAGGTATGGGCAAAAGGTACGCCTACATTGCGCAAAACCGTACTATCGGTAAGGTCGCGCTGCAAACGCGACACAGGTAATTTAGCAGAAAGGTGTTCAAAAAGTGCGTTGGCTATTCCTAAATTGCCTTCACTGTTTTCAAAATCAATAGGGTTTACTTTATGAGGCATCGCTGAACTTCCTACTTCTCCAGCCTTGATTTTTTGCTTAAAGTAATCCATCGAAACATAGGTCCAAATATCCCTATCGAGATCAATCAAAATGGTATTGATGCGTTTCAAAGTGTCAAACAACGCAGCCATATGGTCATAGTGCTCAATCTGTGTGGTGGGAAATGAATGTTGCAAGCCCAATGTTTCCTGAACAAATTTACGTCCAAAAGCTCTCCAATCAATCTGTGGATACGCTACTTTGTGCGCATTGAAATTACCTGTGGCACCTCCAAATTTGGCGGCACTCGGGATGTCGTTCAGTAAGTTGAATTGTTCTTCCAGCCTAACAGCAAAAACTTCGATTTCTTTGCCCAATCGCGTAGGTGATGCTGGCTGACCATGCGTACGAGCCAACATCGGGATGTGATCCCATTCCTTTGAAAGTTCTTTCAGTTTTTGGAGTATGATGGTATATTCCTTGACATAGACATCATTCATCGCTTCTTTGATACTTAAAGGAATGGCTGTATTGTTAATGTCTTGAGATGTCAGTCCAAAATGGATGAACTCCTTAAATTTTGATATGTTTAATTCGTCAAAGCGTTCCTTTAAAAAATATTCAACAGCCTTCACATCGTGATTGGTCACTTTTTCAATGTCCTTGATTTTTAAGGCATCCTCGGTTGAAAATTGCGTATAAATGCTTCTCAAACTCTTAAAATGGCTCACCTCCAAACCCGATAGTTGAGGTAAAGGCAATTCACACAAAGCGATGAAATATTCGATTTCTACCTGGACGCGGTACTTAATCAGTGCTTCTTCCGAAAAATAGGGCGCTAATTCGTTGACTTTATTCCGGTAGCGACCGTCAATTGGGGAAATGGCGTTGAGTGATGTTAAAGACATTTAGTTGTGTTTTTAATAATTGGCAAAGATAAGGAATTGATTAGCGATTGACGATTATCGATTGCTGATTTTTGATTTTTTTGAATGTAAATAATTAATAATGTTGGGTAAGGAATCAAAATCCAAGGACGGAGTTAGACAACAAAATAAAGAAAATAGATAATAGATTTATTGAATAGCGGTTAAAGCTCTGGTTATAATATTAATGTTATGAGCTTACTCAAAATTAGTAAAAACAAAAAGTTCATAAAAGCAAGGTCATATTTTAAGAATCACATTGAAATGATCCAGTTGA
>JBGTCT010000146.1:0-6938 GCA_041748695.1 Aquaticitalea sp.
GAAATAGATCAGCTTAAAGTTTCCAATACCATCAGGGAACAATTGAAAAGCTTGCACGAAAAGATCAATTCAGAATTGGTGACCACTCAAAAAAAGTATGATGAGGAAACCAATAATTCCCTTATTCAAGAGTTTCAGGACAAATGGAATGGCTATGTTCAAAAAGAACTTGAATATCTGAAAGAGTACAAATCCAACGAATAAGTGCTACAGCCCGATAAAGATTTCCTCATTAAATTGGCACACTCAAAGATGCCCTTCGGAAAATATAAAGACCGCTACCTGATAGATATTCCTGAATATTATTATGTTTGGTACAAAAGCAAGGGCTTCCCAAAAGGCCAATTGGGCGATATGATGCAGCAGATGTATGAGATCAAACTCAATGGCTTGGAGGAGTTGATTTATGGGATCAGGAAACGCTATTCAAAGTAAAGCCTCAATTAATAGAAAAACCTTTCAGAATTATTAATTCTTTCTTTTTTTTGTAAAAATGATGATGATTTTAGGTGTTTAACTGTGAATTCTCATCATATTTAAATCAAATTTATTGAGCATCATGATCTCAAGAAATATCTAAAAACAATTCCCTTAAACTCTATTTAAATTTTGTAAATTTGCCTGCGTTTAACAACGCAACATGACAACGACCACAAAATACATATTTGTTACAGGAGGCGTAACTTCCTCACTCGGTAAAGGCATTATTGCTGCTTCATTGGCAAAGTTGCTTCAGGCTCAAGGCTACCGAACTACCATCCAAAAACTCGACCCATACATCAATGTGGATCCAGGAACTTTAAATCCTTATGAACATGGCGAGTGTTATGTAACAGATGATGGCGCCGAAACCGATTTAGATTTAGGTCATTACGAGCGTTTTTTAAATGTCCCTACCAGTCAATCCAACAACGTAACTACAGGTCGTATTTATCAAAGTGTCATAGAAAAAGAACGTCGTGGCGAATTTCTCGGCAAAACCGTACAGGTTATACCACATATTACAGACGAAATTAAAAACCGCGTACAAATTCTCGGCAAATCGGGAGAGTTCGACATAGTTATTACCGAAATAGGAGGCACAGTTGGAGATATTGAATCTTTGCCATATATCGAGGCTGTGCGTCAGCTCAAATGGGATTTGGGCGAACACAATGCGATTGTCATACATCTAACCTTGATACCTTATTTATCTGCCGCTGGCGAACTTAAGACAAAACCTACCCAACACAGCGTCAAAACTTTGATGGAAAGCGGAGTGATGGCCGATATTTTGGTGTGTAGAACGGAGCATGAACTCCCACAAGATTTGAGACGTAAGGTCGCATTATTCTGTAATGTTCGCGAAGAAGCGGTCATACAATCGATTGATGCTTCCACCATTTATGATGTACCAAACTTAATGTTGGAGCAAGGTCTCGATAAAGTGGTCCTTAAGAAATTGCAATTAGATAGTTCCACACCAGATTTATCACAATGGAATCAATTTTTGCAACGACATAAAAATCCTATAGATGAAATCGTCATTGGTCTAATTGGCAAATATGTGGAATTGCAAGATTCGTATAAGTCCATTTTGGAAGCATTTATACATGCAGGTGCTGAAAATGAAGTGAAAGTGAAGGTAGAGCCTATTCATTCAGAATATATGACACCAGACAATATTGCGAAAAAGTTAGGACACCTTCACGGTGTTTTGGTTGCTCCTGGCTTTGGGGAACGTGGCATTGAGGGTAAGATCGAAGCTGTAAAATATGTTCGCGAACACAACATACCATTTTTTGGAATCTGTTTAGGAATGCAAATGGCAGTCATCGAGTATGCCCGAAATGTATTGGGTTTGAATGACGCTAACTCCACTGAAATGAACGAACACACATCCAATCCGGTCATTGATCTGATGGAATCCCAAAAAACAGTGACCAACAAAGGAGGAACCATGCGTCTCGGAGCTTGGGACTGTGATTTAATGGAAGGAAGTATTGCTAAAAGCATTTATAAAAGAGATCGCGTGAAAGAACGCCATAGACATCGTTATGAGTTTAACAATTCATATAAGCAACAGATAGAAGAAGCAGGAATGATGGCAACAGGTTTAAACCCCGACACCAATTTGGTGGAAATCATCGAAATTCCTGATCATAATTGGTTTGTAGGTGTGCAATATCATCCAGAATATAAAAGTACTGTAGCCAGTCCACATCCGTTATTTGTTGCATTCGTTAAAGCAGCCTTAAACTTTAAAAAAGATAAAATTCGTGTCAGTATGGCACAAAACCAATAATGGTTGCATATTTGTATTCTCAAATCCATCAAAACCAAATACTGGGAGTTTGAAGTTTTGAAACTATTATCAGATCATCCAATTACAATTAATTCATGGAAGAAAAAAAATTAGATCTAAATTCCATTATAGGTTTTGTCCTTATTTTTGGAATATTGCTATTCATGCTATGGCAAAATAAGCCAACTCCAGAAGAACAAGCTGCAGAAAAAGCCAAACAGGAACAATTGGCCAAGGATCAAAACGTCAAGGCAGATGTCCAAAAGGAGGATACATTTGAAACCTCGGCTATTGATTCTCCTAGTGGGTCATCGGCAGATTCAACAAAACTTGCGGCATTAAAAAGTAAGCTGGGCGCATTTGCTTATGCGTCAACCCTACCTTCAGCAACTGATGAAACTACAGAGGTAAAGACCGATTTGTTGACTTTAAAATTTAGCAATAGAGGTGGGTTTCTATCCGAAGTAAAATTGAATAAGTATGTGAATTTTGATTCGGTGCCTATTTATTTGATAAACGATAAGAATACAAATTTCAACATAACCTTTGGCACTACGGATAATAGAACTCTTAACACTCAAGAGTTGTATTTTGAACCTACTGTAACTCAAAATGGAAAGAATACGGTCGTTTCCATGAAGCTGAAAGTGTCTGAAAGTAAGTTTTTGGAATACCGTTATGAGATTCAGCCCGATGATTATATGCTGAATTTCACCATTCGTTCACAAGGTTTAAATGATGTCATCAATACGTCCAATGAGGTAACAATCGATTGGAAGATGAAGACCTTCCGTCATGACCAAAGTATTGCTTATGAAAATCGTTATACACGACTTACTTACCAGTACGAAAATGGCGATAAAATAGACAAGCTTTCCGAGGGAAGCGATGATGAAGAAACGGAAGAGGATATGAAATGGTTATCCTATCGACAACACTTCTTTAGTTCAATTTTGGTAGCAGACAAACCCTTCAAAACAGCAAGCATTAGCTCTAAAAACCTGGTGGAAGATGAAGAGATCGATACAGTGTTTACCAAACAGTTTAGGTCCAAATTACCTTTAAATGTTGAAGCTGGTGAAATTTCGGCACCTTTAAAATTCTATTTTGGCCCTACAGACAGCAAAATCCTAAAAAAATATGATCATGATTTAGAAAAAAGTATTCCATTGGGTTGGGGGATTTTTGGATGGATCAACAAGGCGCTTTTTATTCCCCTATTCGGATTTTTAAGCTCGATGATGCCATATGGAATTGCCATTATCGTAATGACCATTCTTATAAAAATCGTTTTGTCTTTTGTTCAGTACAAGCAATTTTTATCGCAAGCTAAAATGCGAGTATTAAAACCCGAATTGGATGCCATTAGAGCGAAATATAAAGACAACAAACTAAAAGCGCAGCAAGAAACCATGGCCTTACAGAATAAGGCGGGTGCAAGTCCTTTTAGTGGGTGTTTACCAGGTTTGATGCAGATTCCGGTGTTTTATGCCTTATTTATGTTCTTTCCGACGGCTTTTGATTTAAGGCAAAAGAGTTTCCTTTGGGCAGACGATTTGTCTTCGTATGATGCCATTGCACAGTTGCCATTCAACATTCCGTTATATGGTAGTCATGTGAGTTTGTTCCCGATATTGGCGGCGATTGCTATTTTCTTTTATATGAAAATGACCACAGGCGATCAAATGGCTGCACAACCTACACAAGAAGGTATGCCAGACATGAGTAAAATCATGAAGTACATGATTTATTTCTCACCAATTTTGATGATGGTTTTCTTTAATCAATATGCATCCGGATTGAGTTTGTATTATTTTATATCCAACCTTATCAGTATCGGAATCATGTTAGTCATCAAAAATTATATTTTAGATGAGGATAAAATTCACGCACAGATACAGGTGAATAAGGCAAAACCCAAGAAGCAAAGCAAATTCCAAAGAAAGATGCAAGAAATGATGGAACAGGCCGAACAGCAAAAACAGGCGCAGCAAAAGAGAAAAAAATAATATCATTTAATAAATTGAAAAAGCCTCCACAATCAGGAGGCTTTTTCGTCTAACTAATCTAACTAATCTAATCAATAAAAATAAAAAAACTTCTTTTTCAATTATTGTGGTGGTAAAATAACATTGTCAATTGCGTGAACAACACCATTAATAGCCTGAATGTCTACCAACGAAGTGATAATGTTACTTACTCTACTATTAGAATCTGTAATTGTAAAATTGGTGGCATCAACCGTTACGCTTCCCTCTAAAGTGGCTACAGGACCGGTAGATAAATCAGTTGATCTTACATTGCCACTTACGACATGGTACAATAATATATCCTGAACTGCTGCTGGTGGCACATCACCCAAGCCTGTATTTCCAGTTGGATCCAATTCCAATAATAAATCACTAAAAGCAGTATCTGTTGGTGCAAAGACAGTAAATGGACCAGCACCAGACAGTGTTCCAATTAAATCAGGAGACGGACTCTGTGAATCTGCAGACTGCAAAGCCGCTACGAGATTGCTCAATCCAGGGTTAGCAAGGGCAAACGTCACAACTGTCGGGAGATCGATAACAGCATCTACAACATGAATAACACCGTTTGAAGCAATAATATCTGCAGCGATCACATCCGATGTTCCATTTATAGTAACGCCATCATCAATGTTGATGTATAGACTTAATGCATCACTATCCATATTGGTTGCAGCTGTTGAAACATAACTATTTGTCAAACCACCTGATGTGGCAGTAGCACCTACGATCACATGGTTAGCTAAAACAGTATTAATGTCATAACCATTTGGGTTGGTATATGCACTAAACGCAGTATTATTAGGTGCGAATACTGTAAATTGCGTTGAATTGCTCGATAGTAAATCTGTAAAGGTTGTATTACCTCCCGTAGTTAGAGCTCCAACCAAACTTGATAGATTAGGATTTGCTGCGGCATGTGTCACAATACTCGGGAGACCTATTACTGCATCTACAATGTGAATAGTACCATTAGAAGCATCAATGTCTGCGGTGCTTACGGAAGACACACCATTAAATCTAACGCCATCTGAAGTACTAAAATATAGACTCATTGGGTTTCCACCCGCTCCTGTGGCACTTGTTGTAGTGTAACCTGATCCTAAACCTGTCAAATCAGATGAGGTTACATTCCCTGATACTACATGATTCAATAAAATTTGAGATAAAACATCTGTTGGCACCTGATCTAGACTTGTAAAACCATTAACAGCTAAAAATGCTGCAAAAGCATCGTTTGTAGGAGCAAGTACCGTGAATGGACCACTACCATTTAATACAGATACTAAATTGCCGTCTGCTGCACCTAAAGCTGCTACCAAACTACTTAAGGATGGGGTTGCAATTGCGTTTTCAACAATTGTTAGTTCACCCGATGAAATTGGAATTGCGTCATCATCGTCACTACAAGACGAAAAAACCAAAATCAGCAAAAGTATTGGTATAATCTTTGCTAAATTTGAAATAATTTTCATTGCTTTGAGTTTTAAATAGAGTTAATATTAATTTTTTGTTCAACAAATATATAAAATGATTAAACAAAATTTTATTGTCTTTTTAATTTTAACATTTATTTTAACAAATGTTAGCGCGCAAGTTGTCAATCAGTTAGATGAAAATGGTGAGCGTCATGGACCATGGAAAAAGACTTTTGAAAAAACTGACCAGCCTAAATATGAAGGTGTTTTTGAGCATGGTAAAGAAGTCGGAACTTTTAAATTTTATAAACTTGTTTCAGGAAAAAGTTCCTTAAGTGCTACACGGGAATTTCTTCCAGATAGCGATATGATCAATGTGAAATTCTTTTCATCTAAAGGAAAATTGATCAGCGAAGGGATGATGAGGGATAAGATATTTGTCGGAAAGTGGATTTACTATCACAATAAAGTCAAAGGTATCCTGATGACAGAGAATTACAACGATTCAGGTGTTTTGGAAGGAGAGAAGTTAGTCTATTATGAAAATGGGCAGGTAGCAGAACAAGCAGTCTATGTGAATGGTTTAATTGAGGGAATCTCCACATGGTATTCTCCGGAAGGTAAACTATTAAAAGAATTCACCTATAATAATGGTCAATTACATGGGATGGCAAAATATTATGACAAAGCCGGACAATTATTAGCGGAAGGCGTTTATAAAAATGACAAAAAACATGGAATTTGGAAGTATTATGAAAAAGGTGATCTAACTGAAGAGAAGGATTACACAACGTATAGCAAAAACCCAAAAAAGCAATAGGGATTATCTATTTAATGAATAACAATTTATAATGGCAACTCATATGGGTTGCTATTTTTTATTTCTTAATTTTGCAGCATGAAGAGAGTAATAGTAGGTCTTTCTGGAGGTGTTGATTCGAGCGTTGCGGCCTATGTTTTAAAAGAACAAGGTTATGAAGTCATAGGCTTGTTCATGAAAAATTGGCATGATGATTCTGTGACAATAAGTAATGAATGCCCATGGTTGGATGACAGCAATGATGCGATGTTGGTAGCCGATAAATTGGGAATTCCTTTTCAGACCATTGATTTGAGTGAGCAATACAAAGAACGTATTGTAGATTATATGTTCGATGAATATCAAAAAGGCCGCACGCCAAATCCTGATGTACTTTGTAACAGGGA
>JBGTCT010000147.1:0-13497 GCA_041748695.1 Aquaticitalea sp.
GCGCATCATCCACTTTATAATTATCAAGCGTTAGTGTTAAACAGCCAGTAAAGTAAGCATCGATGCCTTTTTCTTGTAGAATTTGAACTGTAAATTTATCGCGGCAACCTATAGGCGCATGTTTTTTTAAGTAAGCAATACCTTTATCACTTAGCATAAAAGGAGCCGCCGTATTATTCATGTGAAACGACACAAATAATGGTTCAATGCTATCGACGGGTACCCAGTGGTGTATGTTATGGGTAAACCAACCATTCATGATTAACTTTATGGCTTCACCTTTATAATCGCCTAACGCTTCCCGATTCATGAACTCATCGGTTTTAGGTAAAAATTGTTTAGCAGCTAAACTTTGCACATAGTCGCCTAAATTGTATTTTTCTTTGCCTTCTTTGTAAGTTAATAATCCGTAACGCATATTATCTATTTTTAATTTTTTTGTATAATTTGAATAGTAATGGGAATTTTTGCTTTAAAATAAACTTCTGTTTTCTTTTTTGTTGAACAGCGGCTTCATTTTTATTTACGATGCTATCTAAATCTAAATCTATAAATTTTTGGATGGCTATTTTTTCTTCCTGCTCGTTGTTAAGGACAAAAAATGAGGTTGATGTTTTTGCCAAGTCTTGTATGCAAGACCATTGGTATTTGATTCCTTTAGTCATTATACAATCGTCTCCAAAATTTTTGAATATAAGGTCGTAAAAATTGTTAGGCACTGTGAAACCATACTCTGAAGGGTTTGCCCCTGAAAGTATTAAACTTAAGATGGTACGTTGGCATTTATGGCATTTGTTACAGTTATAGCCTGTACGCTCGTCGGCAAAGCAAACACGTAATTTAAAATGATGTCCTGTTTGTTTAACAAAGTTAACGACGTTTTGTGTTTTTTCGGTACGCCGGAACTTGTAGCCATCGTGGGTTACTTTGGTATTTGCCCAATTCATATTCTCATCAATATACGGTGATGAGCCCCAACTGTATGTTATTTCGTTGGTTGCAGAAGCTGCTATGTTAACATCGGTTATGTTGTATTTATAGGTTAGTGGTGCTAAAACCCCTAATAACGCCATGCCATGTTGTACCATACCCCACCAACCTAAATGCTCGACTAGTAAATCGACTTTATAGGTATAGAATTCACGGAGATTGGATTCTAAATAAAACAACTTTGATTGATCTAGTATGGTTTCTTCTGTATTGAATTTTTTAAATTCATGCCAACGGACGGTATCATCAATAGCCACATCTGCCCCGTGAATGGATATGAGATATGGTTTTTTATGATAATGCCTTGTTAATGAATCAAACGAATCTAAACCACCGCTAAATAGTAATGAGGTGTTGTAACCATTAAATGTATTTATTATTATTTTTTTTACATGTATTTCCCCTTTAATGGTATTATTAGGGTGGAACTTTATAAATTGTTCTTTTAGGATTTTTAATGAATTAAGAAATGTTTCATCCAATTCATCTACATGCACATCAAACCCAACAAACCATGCTATGGGCATGATGTTGGCCAGAAAAGGAATAACGGCTAAGCTCAATGGTGTTTGGCTAACATCCTGATCGTATAACACATAAAAAGGTTTTTTTGTATTGAAATACGATGTAATTTGCGGGGTTAAACTATAGCTATAAGCTATTTTTTTACCATCTTCTTCAAATATGATGTTGTTAAGAGTAAGCATTATACTTTAAATTTTTTTAAAACTGGTGCTAATGACGATTTAAACAATTCCTTTTCAAAACGAATAAGTCCAAAGTTATACATTAAAAGCGCATACAGAATAGAATAACTGATTGCTTTTACAATAAAATTAATCCAGCCTTGCCCGGGTATGTAATTTATTAAATAACTTAAACTTATTATTATTAAGACAGTTATGATGGTTTTATGAGAGAGTTCTTTGAAAAATCTAAAAATGTTAAGCCCGATTACTTTGTGGTAGTAAAAATTCATAACATTTTGCACGATAAGCCAGCCCGTAACTGTGCCTGTTATCATACCCAGAGCGCCATGGGTTTTTGCTAAGAAAGCACCTAATACAACTCCTAAAAACAAAAAACTGATATATAAAATGGCTTTAAAGGATAATTTGTTTTTGGCTTCCAAAATAGAATTTCCAAAGCCTTGAATCAAAGGTAGGGTATAGGCGCACATTATTAATAAGGCTATCACCCATATTTCGTGACTGCCTTCCACACCTAATTCTTTACCAACCCATAAATTCACAAACTGCTCACCAAATAAAATAAACGCCATTAAAATATACATGAGTACAATAAAAGAAATGCGGCCAATTTTTATCATCATAGAGGTTAATTCTTCACCAGAGGCATTACCAACCGTCATTTTGGTAGCACGGGGTAAAAACACACTGGATATGGCGGTTGAAAACGACCCATAATAGGTGCCCAGAACGATACCAATCCCGTATATGGCAAGCACTTCAGGTATAGCGATGCTGCCCAAAATCCAATGGCCTGCCTTCCATTGAAACATGCTAACTATTGCGAACACAAAAATCCAAAGTGAATAGCCAAAAATTTGCTTTACATAGGTCAGTTTAAACTCGTGTAATTTGAAACGTACTTTTAGTTTCACAAATACGTAGTAAGCTTGGATTGCTATAATAACAATGTTAAATACCGTATCGATTATAACAAGTGCGATGGCTTTTCCACCTAGAGTCAATACAGCTACAACAGTGATAGTGCGTAATATATAACGTATGATATTAACTGTTTTAGGAAATACAAAAGCTTCATACCCATAGCAAATACCTGTAAAACTACCTCCAGGCAAGCCAATGGCTAAATTGCAGATAAGGAGTATAAAAATGGTTTTTGCAATACGAATCTCTTCGGCATCCATCTTTGTAAAATACGAGTCTATATAGCCATAAAATAGGACACCAATAAGCACTACCGTAAATGAAATAAGCCCATAAATGAGCATCGTGGTCGCTAAAAAGTTTTCTTCGCCTTTGCGGTCGTTTTCGGCTTTATATTTTGCTACAAACCTAACTATGGTATTGTTAAGCCCAAGATCTAAAACCGAAATGGTGCCAACAAGCGCTCCAATAGCGGTGTAAATACCGTATTCGGCCTTACCTATATGATTTAAAATGAAAGGTGTGATAAAAAGGCCGACTGCATTTGTTAAAAATATAGTTGTGTAATTAAGAAAAGCTCCTTTTTTTAACTGGCTCACGATTTTTATTTTAGGTTTTGATTGGATTTACAGTTGTACGTAAAGGATCTCTGTTAAATTTATGTTTAAAAATTGGTTGTGCGGTGCGCTTAGTATGATTGCGTCGAATTTGGTCTTTGGTAATTGGTTTTCGGTTTCTAGGTTATATTTACGCATCACTTCCTGGGTGTTTGCCCGGAGATCGTATATGGTTATATCTGTTCCATAGCTTTTTAAGTGGTTAGTCACATCTACCGCTTTGGTATTGCGCACGTCGGGGCAGTTGTCCACAGCTGTAATGCCTAAATTAGGAGTTTTGGTAACTTTAATGTTTGCTGGCAAGTAGCCTCTTACCAAAATATCTTCATTGCATTTTATACCACTTGTTTTTGGAAGAACGGCAACACATTTTTCATATGTAATGTTTGTATCTAAAGTAGTTTTGTAAATAGCAAAATCATTATATAATGGAGCACATGAACCATACCAGATGAATTTTACACTACAGGTAACCGAAACATGTTTTTCGGTTAAAATATGTAATTGTTGTTTTGTCATCTCAATTTGGGGTTGGTAATTTGTTGGAGCGAATATCAGAAAATTAACTGTAACCCTGAAACTAATTTTATTAAGGATTCGTTTTTACCGATGAAATTCACAAAAGTGTAAAAAGAGTCGATTAATCTAGTCATTTCAATTTTAGTATAATTTAAATAAAGAATTAGCAACAGTTCTAATTATTCTATTTTCCAACACCAAAATAAAAATTAATAAACCTTGCCAATCTAGAAACATAATCACCCTTTGGTTCCGATAGCTATCGGGAAGGGAAAAAAGATTTTCGGCATCCAATTGCTAAACCATTATTCGATTAACTCCCCGATAGTTGACTAAAGATAATTGATTTTTATGCGGATTTTGCCTTTTATTTTTACGACTTAATCGATGATCTGCACAGATTTACTTTTATTTAAATATGCCTTGGCCGTTAACCGATTTTAATAACTGTTTTAGCGAAATAACAGTATTCTCGTATTCTAGCTGTCCATCAATTACTAAATTTACAACGTAAATAAGATTATATCGATTAATAGTCAAATCGAGTCGAGTACACGCCAAACATCAAAACTTACACCAAGTTCTAGTAAATTGATTTAATTTTATTACTTTTCGCTAAATTTATGATTACATGAATATATCACTAAAATTCGGTTATTATTATGCCTTTCTAATGTTGGGGCTAATATTTACATCATGCACATCAAAAAAAGATATCATTTATTTCCAAGATGTCAAGAATTTTGAAACTATCGTTGATACAGAAACGTTTACAGCAAAACTTAAAGTAGGTGATATTATAAGTATTTATGTGTCAACGTTAGATTTAGCCGTTACCCAACCTTACAATTTAGTGAAATCTACGGGAGGGGTTCAGGGCGAATTGATAGATTATTTGATTGATGTAGATGGTAATATCGAATATCCAGTATTGGGAAAAATAAAACTTAGTGGATTATCAGCGGAAGAAGCTCGAGAATTATTTAGAAAGAAGTTTGAAGATGGTGACTTATTAAAAGACCCGGTTATTATCCTTCGCTTGTCAAATTATAGAGTTACTATTGACGGAGAAGTATCAAGACCAGGCGTTTACCCCGTTTCTGGAGAACGGGTTTCCATATTAGAAGCACTTGGCATGGCTGGAGGTTTAACCATTAAAGGGAAAAGGGATAACGTTTTGGTTGTTAGGGATTTTAATGGTGCTAAAATATTTACTAGGATAGATTTAACAAACAAAGAAGTTTTTAACTCACCGGTTTACTATTTAACTCAAAATGATTATGTTTATGTAGAACCGAATAAATCCGCAATTAGCGGTGCATCGGGTGATGCCAGATTAGGTACCATTTTATCTATAACCTCATTCCTAGTTACCACTGCACTTATATTGATAACTAGAAGATAAGAAGATTTTATGGCTTTGATTGAAAATAAGGATTTAGAAAAAAATACCAACGAAGGTTTGAATATTAATCTTCGAAAGGCCGTTTTCACTTATTTAAAACATTGGAAATGGTTCGTTTTAAGTTGTGTTGTCTTTTTAACAGTTACCTATGTTAATTTAAGGTATACTACACCACAATATATGGCAGTAGCTAAAATAATGCTGTTGGACGAAAAAGATAATTCTGCAGGTGCACTCAAAGATTTAGCGCTTTTTTCTGAGGCCGAAGATGCCATGGTAGAAGATGAAATACAAGTGATTTTATCCAGAAGTTTTTTAAAAAATATCATAAAGAAATTAAATTTAAATATAACTTATTACGTTCAAGGACGTGTTGGCGAATCGGAACTTTATAAAAATGCTCCCATTGCGATAAACTTTATCGAATCGGATTCGGTTATTAATAAAACAAGCTTTAATTTCCAAGCTGAAATTTTATCCAATAGCACTTTTAATTATCGATTAAACGATGAAGATATTCCGAAGAAATATGCCTTTGGTGAAACCATACCAACGCATTTTGGAGGAATGATTATAACTCCAAAAACTGGGTATTTTGAAAATTTTATTGGGAATGACATTCGTGTTAAAATAACACCGATAAACTATTTAGCGGAATCATTAAAATCGGGTGTGAACATTTCGCCATCAGGTAAATCTTCAAAAGTGTTATGGATTAGTTATGTGGATCCGGTTATCGAAAAAGCAATAGACATTGTAAATACTTTGATAGTGGAATATAATATTTCTACCATTGAGAAAAAGAACGAAATATCTAAAAATACAGCCGATTTTATTAACGAACGTGTTGAATTAATAGCGGCAGATTTAGTAAACGTAGATGATAGTATTGTTAGGTTTAAAACCGGAAATAAAATTACAGATGTCAGTTCTGAAGCTGGTCAGTATTTAAGTTCCAGTGTTCTCAACGAGCAGCAATTGGACCAAGCAAAAATGGAATTGAGTCTTTTAAATACCATGAAAGATGCCTTGGGTGACGATTCGTCAAAATATCAACCTGTTCCTGCAAATTTAGGGATGGGTGATCCGACTATAAGTGGTTTGTCCGCTAGATATAACGAAATCCTTGAAAGAAGAAAATCATTGCTTCAAAGTGCCGGTGAACAAAACTCTGTAGTACAGCAGTTAGACCAAACACTTACCGGCATACGAAATTCACTAGGGCAGAGCATCGAGAATTCTTCCAGATCATTAAGATTACAAGTAGGTAGTTTACAAGGCCAGACGCAAAGGATTAACTCCAGAATATATTCAGTACCCGGGCAGGAAAGTCGTTTAAGATCAATTGAACGAAGTCAAGGTATTAAAGAATCGTTATATTTATATTTGTTGGAAAAAAGAGAAGAGGCCACCATATCGCTTACGGCTACCTCTCCAAGTGCCAAGGTCATAGATGATGCTTATAATACTACTGGTGGACCTGTTTCTCCAAACAAAAAAATTGCTTACATCACGGCGATTTTCCTTGGATTGTTCATTCCTTTCGGTACTATTTACATTAAAAATTTATTAGACAATAAAATTCACAACAAAGCAGATTTAGAACAGGAAATTAAAAATATCACAGTACTTGGAGAGGTACCTAAAGTTTCGAATAAAGATAAACTGTTGGTTGAACGAAATGACAGATCCATTCTATCAGAATCTTTCAGAATTATCAATACCAACTTTGAATTTGTAAAACGTGGTAGGAATGTTGAAAATTACGACAATGTTGTTTTTGTAACTTCTACCATTAACGGTGAAGGGAAATCGTTCTTTAGTTTAAATTTGGCTTTAACCATTGCTAACACCAATAAAAGAGTTTTGTTAATAGGTGCCGATATTAGAAATCCCCAAATTTTTGCAGCCATTAACACTAATAAAAAGAACTCGGACGCAAAATGGGGTTTCACAGAATTTTTAGCGGACAAATCCATAATGGTTGGTGATACCATAAATTCTTATGAAATTAATAAAATTAAGTTAGATATATTGTTATCTGGGCAAGTGCCACCAAATCCGGCAGAGTTATTATTGAGCATGCGCGTAAAAGAATTATTTGATTCGGTATCCGATCAATACGATTATGTTATTGTAGATACAGCACCCTCTATGTTAGTTACAGATACTTTATTGATTGCTCCATTTGCAGGTCATACCATGTACATTACTAGGGCAGGCTATACTGAAAAGCAAATTTTGAATTTCGCCAAAGAATTGCATCAAACTAAAAAACTTAACGGTATGATGCTGGTTATAAACGATGTTAAACAATTTAATTTTGGCTATGGGGCGAAATATGGTTATTACGGTGCCCCTGTTAAAAAGGGCTTTTTTAACAGATTGAAGGCTTAAATTTCAGTAAATATGGTGTTGGTGGTGTTAAAAATAACGTTTGCTTTTGATAAAGCTTTTTGTTTAAGGTGAGGCCTTCTAATCGATCAACGTGATCTACATTGTGAATATCGGTTCCGATAAAATCTATGAACGCATTTTTTATAAGATACAAAGCTGTTTTCACTACGTTTTTCCCTGAATACGTAGTCAACGACAGTAAATTAAGCTAAAAAAACAACTCATACTTTTTAATCGGCTTTAATAGTCCAAATACGTATGGTTATACGAATAATGCTCTTGGTGGGACTAAATGGGTAAATAACCCTTATTTTTTAGGTTGATAATAAGCGTTTCAAAATTTATAGGCGTTTAAAAATAAGATAAGTCAACTAATACCTACTTACTTTTTAAAATGAATATCTCTTTATTTTTCACAAAGTTTTCAAAATGAATATCTAACATGTACTCCGGCGCCGGATTAATTGTCATATTTGAACGTGTCTATGTGTCTAAACTTTCTAACAACCGTGTGAATGCATCGCCAATGCTATCATCAGTATTTAGATAAAAATCGTTCATCACGAGAGGCGTTGGTATAAATTGTTTGATACCCAGTTGTCTCTTATTGCTTATTAAGGCCACCGAATCTTCTGTTGTTCTGGCACCATCATCTAAGCCCTGAAGTATGTGGTTATGAATATCCACAAAATCTTCGAGTAAATCTTTTAAAAATAATTTCTTTAAGAACCAATCACGCATTTAAAAACCACCTTAAGATTATCTAATTTGAGTATAGTAACAATAAATGGCTTACAAAAACATTGGAGGTACTTATCTGTATCGATCTATGCTTTTCTTTTACCAGCCTACCTATCCTGCTTGGATTTCGTGATTTAGATGTTCTTTACCCAAAAAACCTCTAAATATTTTACCAAACTTTGTTGTTTTACGAATTAGCTTGAAAATAGATGAAAAGATGTATTGTTAAGTTCGGAGTATCTATTTGTTTCACAGCTTCCTCGGTTTCGAACTATTTACAAATACAAAAACACGTTTTTTTCCGTATTGAAATAGTTTAGGTTTTAAATAAAATACTATCCCAAAAGCTTGCAGTACGTCCAAACCAAAGATCCGTTCCGCCTGACAGAGCCGTGGTAGACTGCTACTCCAATGGTTCGCCGAAGAGATTATCGGTTTCAATAGAAATAATCTCGGCTTTTTCTCCGCAATTTTCAATGCGTAGCCGAATCGATTCTTCCTTCAATTTTGAATCAATAAAGTAAGTTTTACAAGGACTGGTTTTAGTGATACTATTTTTAAAATCAACGTTGCCATATTTTATCAAATGGCTTATGGTAGTCGAATCTATGACTCTATCATTTATAAATTGTTCTGCAGTTTCAGAGTAGGTTATGGACAACTTCGATAAAAATTTAGTAGTTCTTGCATTGGGACCATAATCACAAGATGTTTTCTTTCCTTGGAGAAAAAAAGCGAGAATGATCAGGCCGATAGAAAAACCACCTAGATAGTAGCCAAGACGATGTATAAATTTCATCTAAAAAAAAAAGGATTTACTAGAATCAGAAAATTAACAGATTGGCATCACTATATTTGAGATCAAACCAATCGGCAATCGATTTACTTGTTAAAATTCCGTGGTAAAAGTACAACCCATTTTTTAAACCTCTATCAAAACGCAAGGCATTTTCGATGCCGCCATCATCAGCAATTTTTAAAAGATACGGTGTAAAGATGTTACTGATCGAAACTGAAGCGGTTCGGGAATAGCGCGCCGGTATATTGGGCACACAATAATGCGTTACACCGTTGTAGTCAAATGTGGGATGGTCATGAGTGGTGATTTCACTAGTTTCAAAACAGCCTCCCATATCAATACTGACATCAATGACGACAGAACCAGCTTTCATGCAATTAACCATCGCTTCTGTGACTATGATAGGCGCCCTATTCGTGCCTCTTACGGCACCGATAGCGATGTCACATCGTTTAAGAGCTTTAATAAGGTTTTTTGGCTGAAGCGTTGATGTGTACAAGGTTTGCCCCAGATTGGCTTGTACAGTGCGAAGTTTACTAATATTATTATCAAAAATCTTGACGTTCGCCCCAAGTCCAATGGCAGATCGAGCCGCAAATTCGCCAACCGTTCCGGCACCAATGATGACCACCTCGGTAGGGGGAACACCACTAATATTTCCAAACATTAAACCATTTCCACCATTAACATTTGATAATAATTCAGAGGCTATAAGAATAGAAGCTGTTCCTGCTATTTCGCTCAAGGCCCTTACCGCGGGATAAGCACCATCCTCATCTTTTATGAATTCAAATGCCAAAGCCGTAATACGCTTGGACGCCAAGGCTTCAAAATATTTTTTACTTTGCGTTTTGAGTTGTAAAGCTGAAATGAGTAAAGTTTGTGGGTTGATAAGTTTGATCTCATCCAATGATGGCGGCTCTACTTTTAAGATAATAGGGCAGGAGAATACTTTTGCCGTATCATTTGTCACTTCTGCGCCAGCTTCACTAAAACTTTTATCCTTAAAATTGGCACCTTCGCCAGCACCACATTCTATCATTACTCTATGGCCATTGGTCACCAATGCCGATACCGCATCTGGAGTGAGACAAACTCTTTTTTCTTGAAAATAAGTTTCTTTTGGAATACCGATGAACAGGTCTCCCTTTTTATTAAAAATTTCCAATCGTTCTTCCTGCGGAAGTAATTGTGCTCTTGTAAAAGGTGATAGCTGTTTGCTCATTGAAGATTTAATTAGTAACTCAAATTACAAATTTATTTTATATTCTCTAATAAAATTATGCAGCATTGGTTTTATCATTGATTGTTCTGTACTTCATCGACTCCTTTCATCATATTGAATGGCCTCTAAATGACGAATATTTTCGTGATCATTAGATATTATTAACCAAATAAATGATAACATAATCAGGAAAAAATATGTATACCGTTTTAAAAATATAGATTAAGGTTTTGCATACTTTTTGTAAGGTTCTGATAAAAAAAATTAAATTTGAAGATCGGTTCATTTCGATATGAGAAATTGTCTTAATTAGATTGATTATTTGCGCCCAAACAACGTACAGCACAATATCACATCAAAATATTGTAATAATTTGATAATCAGCATCGTATTGCCCTGTTATAATATGGAGAGGTATTTGCCAGACTGTTTGGACAGTCTAATCGAGCAAGATATTCCTACCAATGATTATGAAATTATTGTGGTAAATGATGGATCCGAAGATTCTACATTGAATATTGCTATTGAATATCAAAAGAAATATTCAAGTATCCAAGTCATTGATAAAGAAAATGCAGGTGTAGGGGCTGCTCGAAATTCTGGTCTAGATAAAGCCAAAGGAACCTATATCTACTTTCTGGATCCTGATGATTTTATAGAAGAAAATGTTTTAGGAATCTTACTCAAAATATTGGATGATTACCAATTAGATATATTGACATTCAATACTCAATCGGTTACAAAAAAGATATCCTCTCCAATAGCCAAATCGGAAATTAAAAATACTCCAATCAATGTGGTTGATGGGATTACTTATATATCTCAAAATAAATATAGAAATGAAGTTTGGTGGTATATTATTAACAGAGAATTCTTGCTAAATACCGGAATACGTTTTATAGAAGGGAGGTGGATGGAAGATGCCATTCTTACAGCCCAACTGTTTTGTGTTACAGGCAGAATGACTCATCTAGAATTAAATGTGCATCGCTATCGTTTATTGCCCACATCCGCAATGCGCAATAAAAGTCCTAAACATTATAAAAATGTGATTTATGACAATGCATATGTGGCTAGAGTATTTAAAGATTTGATGGAATCACTTCCTAAAGCACACGAAGCATATTCAGAAGCCCATAAACGTTTAAAAACGCGACAACAGTCATTTGTTTTTTTCTTGCTCGTTAGGTTAATGAAATCAGATATTTCGGTACAAAAAATTCCAAAAATGCTTTCCAGCTTCAAAAAAATTGATGCCTATCCCTTAAACAAGTTTTTGGGCCCCGATTATCATGGTTTTAGATATTCCTTTTTGGTATTTATTTTTAATAACAAATCTTTAATTAACCCATTTATCAAAGTTTTTAGATTTTTTTATACCTTCGTTGGATGAATATACTCATAACTTCTGCGGGTAGGCGTGTTTCGTTGGTAAAATCATTTCAGACAGAGCTAAAAAAATTGATTCCTGATGGCATGGTGGTCGCCTCCGATTCAGAGCCAAGGCTTTCTGCTGCCTGTCAAATTGCGGATGCCTATTTTAAAGAGCCTCGTTTCGATAGTCCCACTTATATTGCTTCTTTAATTAAAAAGTGCAAAAAACATCATATATCCTTAATTATCCCAACCATTGATACTGGTCTTGCGTTTGTTGCCCAACACAGACAATTACTTATTGAAAACGGGATAATACCAGTAGTATCCTCTCTAGAATTTATAACAATATGTAGAGATAAGCGGAATATTCATGATTATTTTAAAGAAAAAGGTATCCAGATAGCTTTAGAATATAATAGAGATGATTATAAATTCCCCATGTTTCTTAAACCTTATGATGGTAGCAGGAGTGTAGACACATATGTAGTAAAAAAGAAGGAGGATTTAAGGGATATCCATTTTAACAATGATAAACTGATGTTTTTAGAATATTTAAGTCCTAAACATTACGAAGAATTTACTTGTGATTTGTATTATGATAAAACCCACCGATTAAAATGCGTAGTGCCAAGAAAACGAATAGAGGTTAGAGATGGAGAAGTCAATAAAGGCGTCACTCAATACAATGAATTGGTTCCATATATACGTCGACTTTTAGGAGAAATTGATGGCGCTGTTGGCTGCTTAACAGCGCAATTTTTTAAACACAAAACAGATAATACCATCTGCGGTATTGAAATTAACCCGAGATTTGGTGGAGGTTATCCTCTTTCTTATTTGGCAGGTGCCAACTTTCCTAAATGGATTATCGAAGAGTACCTTTTAGATAAAAAGGTGGTTGAAAATTTTGATTGTTGGGAAGCAGATTTGTTAATGATCCGTTACGACGACGAAATTCTGGTTCATGGATATAAAGATTGATAACACTTCAATAATGGTCTTTGACCTAGATGATACCCTTTATAATGAATTGGATTTTCTCAAGTCAGCCTATTGTGAAATAGCCCAAATAGTAGATCACGAGAATTGGAAACTTTTATATGCTACTTTAATTTCACTATACAGATCGGGCATTGATGTATTTAAATATATTTCAGATAAGTATGGAACGCCAAAAGAAATTCTTATAAAAACCTATCGCGAGCATAGACCACAAATCACTTTATTTGAAGGTGCAATCAATCTTATAGTGACGATAAAGGAGAACCAAGGTAAAATTGGCGTTCTCACCGATGGGAGATCACTATCACAACGAAATAAAATTAAGGCGTTGGGACTTATGGACTGTTTGGATTTGCTAGTTATATCTGAAGAATTAGGAACCGAAAAGCCACACAAAAACAATTATATAATTTTTGAAGAACAATTTGGCGCGGGTAATTTTTATTATATAGCGGACAATTTTAAAAAGGATTTTGTAACCCCTAATGCTTTGGGTTGGGACACTATAGGGCTTGTTGACAATGGTAAAAACATCCATTTTGACACCTTTAAATATCTTCAAGCTGATTATCTGCCAAAACACACTATTCTTTCACTTAAGGAAATTTCAGTTAAGTAAAAAGATAATAGTTCAATGAAAATTACGGTTTAAAATTTAAAATCATTCTATTAGGAAGTAATAGCGCTCTTGTAACCTGAGATAACTATCTGATCATTGGTTTATAATTGGTAACTAAGATTATAAATAGCCATTTAATAGGAACGACTAAATAGATTTAAAAATACTGCCT
>JBGTCT010000148.1:0-42845 GCA_041748695.1 Aquaticitalea sp.
AAAATTAGCTTGTGAAGGAATTTGGTTGATTTTCTTTTTTTCGAATAATTTTCCAACTTCTCATACATGGAGATGGAGTCTTTTTTGGAAGGTTCAGTTTGTCCATAACTATTTAAGCAACACAAAATCAAAGTGATATATGTAAGTTGTTTTAATTTCATGCTTGAATGAGGCGATTAAACAAACTATTGGAAATAAGCGACTCAAATATAGATTATTGTTGGCTTAATTTCGAAATAGATTTATCAATTTAAATTAATGGTTCCATTACCAATTTTATAGATGCTTTTCTTTCAAATCCCTTACCTTTGCTATTCCACTAGTTGTATAAAAAAACATTGCATAATTAATTAAGCAGAACCTATTATGAGCAAGCAGAGCAAGCGCCGAGAGGCATTGATATATCACGCAAAACCCACTCCAGGCAAAATACAGGTTGTACCCACAAAAAAGTACGCCACCCAAAGAGATTTATCCCTTGCATATTCACCTGGAGTCGCAGAGCCTTGTTTGGAAATTGCTAAAGATGTCAATAACGTCTATAAGTATACTGCAAAAGGTAATTTGGTAGCAGTGATAACCAACGGGACTGCGGTCCTCGGATTGGGCAATATTGGGCCAGAAGCTTCTAAACCAGTCATGGAAGGTAAGGGTCTGCTTTTCAAGATTTTTGCTGATATTGATGTTTTTGACATCGAAGTGAATACCGAAAATGTTGAGGAGTTCATCCAAACCGTAAAAATGATTGCCCCAACATTTGGAGGAATCAATCTCGAAGACATAAAAGCACCTGAAGCCTTTGAGATCGAAAGGCGCTTGAAGGAAGAATTAGACATTCCTGTGATGCATGATGACCAACATGGTACTGCAATTATTTCAGCGGCTGCTTTGTTGAATGCCTTGGAAATTTCAAAAAAGACAATTGACAATGTAAAAATAGTTATCAGTGGTGCTGGTGCAGCAGCAATTTCTTGTACACGCTTATACCAAGCTTTTGGAGCGAAACGTGCAAACATTGTCATGACAGATAGCAAAGGTGTGATTCGTCAAGACCGATTGGATTTAACATCAGAAAAAGCAGAATTCGCGACCCATCGCAAAATAGACACCCTTGACGAAGCGATGATTGATGCCGATGTTTTTATTGGTTTATCAACATCCAATATTGTAACACCCGCAATGTTATTGTCAATGGCTAAAAATCCAATTGTTTTTGCGATGGCAAATCCAGATCCGGAAATCGAATACCAATTGGCTATTGACACAAGGAAGGATATTATTATGGCAACGGGTCGTTCTGACCATCCCAATCAAGTAAATAATGTGCTTGGATTTCCATTTATATTTCGCGGCGCACTGGACGTTCGAGCTACAAAAATAAATGAAGCCATGAAAATGGCAGCAGTCAAGGCATTGGCCAACTTGGCTAAAGAACACGTACCAGAGCAGGTCAACATTGCTTATGGCGAAACACGTTTGACTTTTGGTAAAGAATATATCATCCCAAAACCCTTTGACCCACGTTTAATTGCCGAAGTGCCTCCAGCGGTCGCAAAAGCTGCAATGGAAAGTGGTGTGGCAAAAGAACCAATTACAGATTGGGACAAGTATAGGGAAACGCTTTTAGAACGTTTGGGCTCTGACAATAAAATCGTCAGACTGCTAACCAACAGGGCAAAAATAGATCCCAAGAGGGTGGTGTATGCTGAAGCAGATCATATCGATGTACTTAAAGCCGCGCAAATTGCACGCGATGAAGGCATAGCAATTCCAATTTTATTGGGCAGAAGGGAAACGATACTATCGCTTATGAATGAGATTGAATTTGATGGCAAGGTCGACATCATAGATCCCAAATCAGACGATGAAGAAATTAGACGTAACCGTTACGCGAAGGAATATTGGTCGCAACGCAAACGAAAGGGAGTGACCTTATATTCAGCTCAAAAATTATTAAGGGAACGCAACTATTTTGCTGCAATGATGGTCAATGAAGGCGATGCTGATGCGCTAATTTCTGGCTATTCCCGAAGTTATCCTACTGTTTTTAAACCCATGTTGGAATTGATTGGTCTTGCCAGAGGTGCTACAAGAGCTGCAGCGACCAACTTGATGATGACCCGAAGAGGCCCGATGTTTTTGAGCGATACATCCATCAATATCGATCCTTCCGCAGAAGATTTGGCAAAAATCGCATTGATGACTGCCAGAACCGTGCGTATGTTTGGTATGGATCCTGTCATTGCAATGATTTCTTTCTCCAATTTTGGATCGTCCCCAAGTCCGCGTTCCACAAAAGTACGGGAAGCAGTTGCCATGTTGCACGAATCACATCCGGAATTGATCATTGATGGCGAGTTGCAAACCGATTTTGCCCTGAACAGCGACATGCTTCAAGAGGTATTCCCATTTTCTAAATTGGTAGGAAAAAAAGTCAACACCTTGATTTTTCCGAACCTCGAATCGGCAAACATCACTTATAAATTACTAAAAGAGCTCAATAAAGCAGAATCCATCGGTCCTATAATGATGGGGATGCGCAAACCTGTGCATATTTTACAGTTGGAAGCAAGTGTTGATGAAATTGTAAACATGACCGCAATTGCTGTAATTGACGCTCAACAAAAGGAAAAAAAGGAGCTAGAACTTAAAGCAGCTTTACAAAGGGAATCGGCTTTGTAATGCAAATAATTTTATTACATTTGAGACTTTATCAAAAGCCGCTAAATGATTACACACATTCAAGGAAAACTCGTTGAAAAAAATCCGACTGATGTTGTTATCGATTGTAATGGTGTAGGCTATATGCTAAATATTTCTTTGCATACCTTCTCACAAATTCCCGAGCAGGAAAATTTAAAACTGTATACTCATTTAATTGTAAAGGAAGATTCCCATACATTGTTTGGCTTTTCCTCCTTGGCTGAACGCGAAATTTTCAAAATGCTCATTTCGGTAAGTGGCGTAGGCGCAAGTACGGCTCGCACCATGCTGTCTTCATTAACACCAAAACAAGTTAGGGAAGGCATTGCTCATGGCGATATTGCACTGATTCAATCCATAAAAGGGATTGGGGCCAAAACAGCAGCAAGGGTTATACTTGATTTAAAGGATAAAATCTTAAAAGTTTATGATATTGATGAACTTTCATCAGTAAAAAACAATACTAGTAAAGATGAGGCGTTATCTGCTTTAGAAGTTCTAGGATTCATTAGGAAACAGTCAGAACGTGTTGTAGATAGAATTGTGACCAACCAGCCAAATGCTAATGTGGAAACCATTATCAAAGAAGCCTTAAAAAACTTATAATAATTTTGAGTACAATTAGCTATACTTTACCAAAATCCTTACATTTTTTTCTGCTTACCTGTGTTGTGCTCGTCAGTACTTTGGCTTTTGCTCAAGATCCTACAGCTCAAGATTCTACTAAAACTGGATATTCGCTTGGTAATATCAATATGCCAAATCCAAATAGTATCGTTTCAAAATATAGATATGACCCTCTTTCCGACAGATATATTTACACTGAAACCGTTGGAAATTTCAATATCAATTACCCTATCATATTAACTCCGGTTGAATATCAACGACTGGTATTGCTGGAGCAACAACGCAGTTATTATAAACAAAAAGTCGATGCAGCCGAAGGTAAAAAAGAAGGCAGTGAGGAACTGCAGAAAAATCTGTTACCTGAATTTTATGTCAACTCTGGATTTTTTGAAACTATTTTTGGAAGTAATACCATCGAAGTCATTCCTCAAGGGTCGGTCGAAATGGATTTGGGTGTACTCTACACCAAACAGGAAAACCCCGCATTTTCACCACGTAACCAAAGCAATTTCACGTTTGATTTTGACCAACGAATCAGCTTGAGCCTTTTGGGAAAAGTGGGTACACGTCTTCAGGTTACTGCCAATTACGATACAGAATCGACTTTCGATTTTCAGAACCTTATAAAACTTGAATATACACCTACCGAAGATGATATCGTTCGCAAGATTGAAGTCGGTAATGTCAGTATGCCGCTCAATAGCTCATTGATAACAGGAGCACAAAGTTTGTTTGGTGTCAAAACAGAATTACAGTTTGGGAAAACGAGAGTTACAGCAGTATTTTCAGAGCAAAAATCGCAATCGCGTTCCGTTGTTGCACAAGGCGGTGGAACGCTTGAAGAGTTTGAATTCTTCGGAAGGGACTACGATGAAAACAGACATTTTTTCTTGGCTCAATATTTTAGGAATCAATACGATGAAACCATGTTGCGCTATCCATTTTTGAATACCAACGTACAGATTACCCGAGTTGAGGTTTGGGTTACTAACCGAACCAATCAGACAAATAATATTCGTAACGTTACTGCCTTTCAAGATTTAGGTGAATCGGGAATTATTGGTTTAGACAATCCACCTGCTGGTTTTGTCAATGCAGGGGCAACGGCTTTGCCGCAAAATTCAAATAATGATTTTGACCCAACTAATATTGGTGGGTCAGGGTCTCAATTAACACTTGCCGTAAGAGATATTACAACGGTGGAGCAAGGAATTATTCCACCAGCCAACGAAGGATTTGACTTTGGAAAACTCGAGAATGCAAAAAAGCTGATTGAAGGCAGTGATTACCGACTTCATACCCAATTGGGTTATATCTCATTAAATCAACGATTACTCAATGATGAGATTTTGGCTGTTGCCTTTCAATATACCGTAGGAGGCCAGGTATTTCAAGTTGGTGAGTTTGCCAATGATGGTGTCAATGCTACCGATGTACAAACTGATCAAGGAACAGGAAATCAAATTGTAAATAACCAAAACTTGATATTAAAAATGTTGAAAAGTGCCATCACGAATGTCAATGAGCCAATTTGGGATTTGATGATGAAAAACATTTATGATACAGGGGCTTTCCAGTTAAGCGAAGAAGATTTTAAATTGAATATTTTTTATACTGAAGCATCTCCATTAAACTATATTAAACCAGTTGAAGGCACTACCTTTCCCGCTTTCGACAACAACACACCTTTTGATACAACCGATGATGGCGAGATCATTGATACTCCCTTGATACGGCTTTTTCATTTAGACCGCTTGAATTTTAATAACGATCCGCAGCAAAATGGAGATGGTTTCTTTGATTTTGTTCCCGGTCTGACGGTTCTTACTCAAAACGGAAAAATCGTCTTCTCAAAAGTGGAGCCTTTTGGACGCTATTTATTTGATGTATTAGATGATGATGGGATTTCTGGCAATAATAAAAATGATTATGAGTTTAATAATTTTAATGCCAATCAGGAAAAATATGTCTACGACGCCCTTTATAAAACCACAAAAACTGCGGCACTTGAACAAAACGACAAAAATAAGTTTCAGTTAAAAGGCCGATACAAATCTTCAAGTGGTGATGGGATTCCTATTGGAGCTTTCAACGTGCCTAGAGGCTCTGTTGTGGTAACTGCTGGTGGACGTGTGCTTGTGGAAGGGATTGATTATACAGTAAATTATCAATTGGGCCGTGTTCAAATTCTGGATGAAGCACTTAAAGCATCTAACACACCTATCAATGTGTCGGTAGAAAATAATGCTGTTTTTGGGCAACAAACACGTCGATTTACTGGCTTGAATGTAGAGCACCAATTCAATGAAAATTTTGTTTTAGGAGCGACCTTTATTAATTTGAATGAACGTCCGATTACACAAAAAGCCAATTTTAATACTGAATCCATCAACAACTCCATTTTTGGAATCAACGGTAATTATTCAACCGAAGTGCCGTTCTTAACCCGTTTGGTCAACAAACTCCCTAATATTGATACTGATGTACCTTCCAACCTGTCTGTAAGAGGGGAATTTGCCTATTTGTCTCCAGGTGCTCCAAAAGGAACAGATTTTGAAGGCGAAGCTACAGCCTATGTGGATGATTTTGAAGGCACACAAGGAGCCATTGACTTATTATCGCCTCAAGCTTGGTTTTTATCCAGTAGACCTAGAGAACTTAATATTGCTCCTAATGAGGATGAGAATGGTCTACAAAATGGATTCAATAGGGCGATGTTAAATTGGTACACTATCGATCCTATTTTTTATAGCAATCAACGTCCTGGAGGTATTAGTGATGAAGATATCTCCAGTCTATACACACGACGCGTATTTATAGACGAAATTTTTCCACAAGTGGATATTGTTCAAGGTCAGAGCACCGTTATAAACACCTTGGACTTGGCGTATTATCCGACGGAAAGAGGACCTTACAATTTTCAAACCACAGATATTACGCTTCCAGAAGGAACTTTGACCAATCCAAATAATAGTTGGGCTGGAATATCCCGGCAAATAACATCAACCGATTTTGAACAAGCCAATGTGGAATATATCGATTTTTGGGTACAGGATCCGTTTTTAGATAACCCTTCAAATCCTGGGGGTAAACTGACAATTAATTTAGGTAACATTTCTGAAGATGTTTTAAAAGATGGTAAAAAGCAATATGAAAATGGTTTGCCCGAGAATGGGGATATTACGACGTTGTTACCACCAACAACTTATGGTACAGTAGTACCGCGAAATCAATCCTTGATTTACGCATTTTCAACCACTGGCGCAGAACGTACCAATCAAGATGTTGGTTATGATGGTTTTAATGATGAGGAAGAAGCGCTTTATTTTCCAAATGGTTCAAATTTTGGACCAGACCCTGCCAATGATAATTACACTTATTTCCTTAATACAGAAGGAAATATTTTC
The DNA here is from genome assembly GCA_041748695.1 of Aquaticitalea sp. Lineage (GTDB taxonomy): Bacteria > Bacteroidota > Bacteroidia > Flavobacteriales > Flavobacteriaceae > JBPOFM01. Next base: position 6,738 of record JBGTCT010000148.1, read on the forward strand.
GATAGATATAAAAAATACAATGGATTGGAAGGCAACTCTCCAGAGGTTTTTACAGAAACAAACAGGGGGTCTACTACACAGCCAGATGTAGAGGACATCAATCGCGACAACACGATGAATACCATTGACAGCTACTACGAGTACGAAGTCAACATCACACCTGCAACGCTTAATGCCAATAATGTTAATATCAATGACATCAAAGTTCGAAATGTGGTATTGCCCAATGGTCAGACGAGGGAGGTAACCTGGTATCAATTTAGGCTTCCTATTGCTGCGCCAACAAGGGCAGTTGGCGGTATTTCGGATATTCGTTCGGTACGATTTGCCCGAATGTATCTTAAGGAATTTACCCAGTCTACAGTACTGCGTTTTGCAACCTTGGATTTGGTGCGTAGCGATTGGAGACGTTATACCTTGGATTTGGATAATGATCCAACCAACAACAGTAATAATGCTGAGTTTAGTGTCGGCATCATTGGATTACAAGAAAACGACGGCAACTATGTGCTGCCTCCCGGTGTTCAATTGGAACAATTAAATAACAACAATAATATCGTTAGACAAAATGAACAGTCTTTGGTTGTGGAGGTTTGTGAGCTTGAATCAACAGATTCTAGAGGTGTTTTTAAAAATATTAGTGTTGACATGCGTCAATATAAAAAATTGCGAATGTTCATGCATGCCGAGCCTCAAGACAATGGAACCTTGAATGATGGTGATCTGGTTGGGTTTATAAGAATGGGTAATGATTTTACTCAAAACTTCTATGAAATTGCGGTGCCATTGACAGTTTCTACTGGAAGTCTTTCTCCGACAGTTGTTTGGCCAACTGAAAATGAAATTAATCTGGAATTGAGCATATTGCAACAAATTAAATCCATTGGTATTAATAACGGTACGCTTGCGAATATCAATCCAACAGTATATAATGTAACATCAAGTGGTGCTGAAGTCATAGGCGCAAATGAACCATTTTTGATTGGTCAAACACGAGTGGCCATAAAGGGAAATCCAAATTTTGGAGAGATTAGGGTCTTGATGGTTGGAGTTAGGAGTAATTCTGCAAACAATGTGTGCGGTGAGGTATGGTTTAACGAGCTGCGATTGTCAGATTTGCAAAATGAAGGCGGTTGGGCTGCAGTGTTGAGTATGGATACTAATATTGCCGACTTTGCCAATATCAGCGCCACGGGAAGACGCAGTACTATTGGGTTTGGCACCATTGAGCAAAAACCTAATGAGCGCAGCCGTGAAGACGTCAAACAATATGATGTGGTGACCAATGTGAATTTAGGACAGCTATTACCAAAAAAATGGGGGATTCAAATTCCATTTAATTATGGACAGGGAGAAGAAAGCATTACACCAGAATATGATGAGTTTTATCGCGACATCAAGCTTCAAACACAATTAGATAATACCACAAACCAAGATTCCATTCTAAAAGTCAACGAAAATTACACCAGACGCCAAAGTATTAACTTTATTGGAGTTCGTAAGATTAGTACTGGCGATACCAAACCTCGTTTTTACGATGTTGAGAATCTTACATTTAATTATTCCTACAATAAGATAGATCATCGCGACTTTGAAATCGAAAACTCTTTGGACCAAAAAGTAAGAGCGGGTGTTAATTACAATTATAATTTTGCACCGATGGAGATTGAGCCATTTAAGAAAAATGATTCGATCTTCATGAATAAATATTGGAAAATACTCAAAGACTTCAATTTTAATCCTATCCCAACAAGTTTTACAGTCAATACGGATATTCTACGCCAATTTAATAAGCAAAAATTCAGGGAAGTTGATTTAGTGGGAGATAACATAGGGTTAGAAGAGCTTTTTAGAAGAAATTACCGATTTGATTTTCAATACGCACTTAATTATAACCTGACGAAGGCATTGAGTTTTAATTTTACGGCGGCCAACAGTAATATTGTTAGAAATTATTTTGTCAATGATGTGATCAATGGACGGCAAGACCCTAGCCTCGATGTTTGGGACGGCTTTTTCAATTTTGGAGATCCAAACATACAAAACCAACAATTGACAGTCAATTATGAACTTCCAATTTACAAAATCCCAACCTTTAACTTTCTAAAAGCGACTTATTCATATACAGGTGATTTTCAATGGCAAAAAGGTTCAGACTTAAATAACAATCTACCTATAACCGATGTAGATACTAATGTTACTACAGTTTATAATTTAGGGAATTCCATACAAAATGCAAATACTCACAGGATCAATTCGTCTTTAAATATGGAGACGCTCTATAAGTATGTTGGACTAACACGTAAGAATACAAAAGGCAATAATGCCGCTCCTGCAAGGCGGTCGGCAGTGCCACTAGGTCTGGATGCCACAGATGAAGGCAAAAAAGTAGTTAATAGAGAAAATGCAAATAAATCAGGAAATGCAGGTGCTCAAGGGCAACAAACTTCTAACAATGGAGGGGCAAAAGCATACAATACAGCTGTTGATGTACTAACTATGGTAAAACGTATTCAAATCAATTATACCGAAAATAACGGAACATTTTTGCCAGGTTATTTGCAAACACCTGGATTTATTGGAACTCTAAAACCAACTTTAGGTTACACATTTGGTGGTCAAAGTGACATTCGGGATTTGGTTGCTCGAAATGGATGGTTGACCGTTTACCCAAATTTCAATGAGCAGTATACCGAGGTAACGAGTCGTATATTAGATGTGTCCGCTAATCTGGAGCCATTAAAAGACTTGAAAATCGACTTGATTGGAAGTCGTACCTATGCAGAAAATTTATCGGAAAACTTTAACACCACAGACACCAACGGAGATGGATTGAGCGATACATACAACTCTTTGATCCGTAATAGTTTTGGGAATTTCAATATTTCGACAGCCCTGATTAAAACAGCCTTTAGTCAAAGTGATGAAATTCGTTCAGTTGCATTTGAGGATTTTAGAAGCAACCGATTGGTAGTGGCCAATCGATTGGCACGCAAGTTTTATGGCAATGGCAATTATGGAATCGATGCAGAAGGTTATCCGTTAGGATTTGGTAAAAACAGTCAGCGCGTATTATTGCCTGCACTTGTATCTGCTTACCAAGGCTCTAATCCTGAAAAGGTTAATCTTGGAGCCTTTAGAGATATTCCAATCCCAAATTGGCAAATAAAATATACAGGTTTTATGAGAATGGCTTGGTTTAAAAATAATTTTAAACGATTTTCAATGACCCATGGGTATAGGTCGAGCTACACTATCAATCAATTTAGGACCAATTTAGATTTTAATGCTGCCAACCCTTCCTTGACGTACGAAAATCAAAATCAGAATACACTGGACCAATCTGGTAATTTCAAAAACGAAAACCTCTTTACCAATATCAATCTTGAAGAGCAATTTAGTCCATTAGTAAGACTCGATTTTGAAATGAAAAATTCGGTGAAGATATTGACCGAAATTAAAAGAGATAGAATTTTATCTTTGAGTTTTGATAATAATTTATTAACCGAAATCCAGGGTCAGGAATATATTGTAGGCTTGGGTTACCGCATTAAGGACGTAAAGATTCGTGCCAAGATGGCTGGTCCAAATCAAATTATCAAAAGCGATTTAAATATGTCTGCCGATATTTCTTTGAGGGACAACAAGACTATCATCCGTTATTTAGATTTAGAAAATAACCAAGTAACTTCAGGTCAGACCATTTGGGGATTAAAATATAGAGCAGATTATGCCTTTAGCAAGAGTCTTACCGGAATATTTTATTTTGATTATACCTTTTCAGAATACGCGATTTCAACCGCTTTCCCGCAAACCACCATTCGATCAGGGATTACATTAAGGTATAATTTTGGAAATTAATTTTGAATTAGAGGCATTTAAAAAGTACATTTGTCAGAACAAAAAATTAAAGAAAAATGAACATACCATCTAATTTAAAATATACAAAAGATCATGAGTGGGTTAGCCTAGAAGGCGATGTTGCTACCATTGGTGTTACCGATTTTGCCCAAGGTGAATTAGGAGACATCGTTTATGTTGAAGTGGAAACACTTGGTGAAACCATAGAAGCAGAAGAAATATTTGGTACCGTAGAGGCAGTGAAAACGGTTTCTGATTTGTTTTTACCAATTTCTGGTGAAATCATTGAATTCAACACTGTCCTAGAGGATGAACCAGAAAAAGTAAATTCAGATCCTTACGGTGAAGGATGGATGATAAAAGTAAAGTGCTCGGATCTATCCCAGATGGCACAATTATTGTCTGCGGATGATTACAAAAAATTGATTGGTGCATAAACAATTAGCCTTAATACTTGCAATTGGTTATACGTTATCCTTAACGCTTTTAAGTCTCATAAGTTTAAATAAAATTCCCAAACTGGGTTCATCATTTGATGACAAAATATATCATCTTATTGCTTATTTTTTACTGACGATTTTATGGTTCAACGTATTAAGAACGACGTTCAATAAATTTAAAATTTTATATTCGGCCATTATCTCCATAAGCTACGGCATAATTATTGAGGTATTTCAAGCGTTGTTTACCACCAGCAGAAAAGAAGATATTGAGGATGTTATTGCGAATAGTATTGGGGTTTTGTTGGCAGTGATAGTAATCATCATATTCAAGAAGATAAAGAAGAGATTTAAATTTTTGCATTAAAGCGAAAAATTGGATATTTATATGTTATTGAAGTATTTTTTATTTGTTAAGCTGGGCTTTGTTGCTGCAAAAAAAGAAGACTGAAAGACGAAAAAGTACATTTTAATTAGCAAATGGAAAAAGTTTAAAACAATTCAAAGTTAAAATAAAACAATCGTTTGCTTATTTAACAATTAATTGGTTAATTTAGCATTCCTTAAAACCACTTTAGATATGGAACCGAAAAAAAATCCGAAAGCAGATGTTAGCAGAAATAGCTCTATCTATTTTGCCGTTGGTTTAGCTTTAATGTTGCTACTGACCAATTTGGCAATCAATTACAAAACCTACGACAAGGAAGCCATTGATATTGGACAGTTGAATATGGATGATGAACTGGAAGAGGAAATTCCAATTACAGAACAACAATTGACACCACCACCTCCACCACCTCCACCACCAGCAATCCCAGAAGAGATTGAAGTTGTTAAGGATGAGGAAGATGTGGAAGAGACCGTAATTAAATCTACTGAAACTAACCAAGAAGAAAAAATAGTAAAAGTAGAAGAAGTAAAGGTTAAGGAAGTAGAAGAAGATCTTGAGATTCCTTTTTCTGTTATTGAGAACGTACCTGTATTTCCTGGTTGTGAAAATCAAAAAAACAATGATGCCAAAAGACAATGTATGTCTGATAAAATTGCTGAGTTCGTAAATAAAAAATTTAACACCGAATTGGCTGGAGATTTAGGTCTTTCAGGAAGACAGCGAATCAATGTGATGTTTAAAATTGACAAATCCGGAGATATTATAGCCGTTCAAGCAAGAGCCCCACATCCTGGTTTGGAGAAAGAAGCAAAACGAGTCATTGGATTGCTTCCTAAAATGCAACCAGGAAAACAAAGAGGTAAAGCTGTAACAGTCCCTTATTCATTGCCAATCTTATTCCAAGTACAAGACTAAATTTAGTTTTTAAATCATAAGTAAATCCCATCTGATATATTATAGGTGGGATTTTTTATTTTGGTACGTTTATTGAGAATTATATTTCAGATTAACATACTAAATGATAATTCTTATGAAAAATATCAAAAACATTCAGGATAATTCTAAAAACCACGAAGTAAAAGGTGAAATAGCTAAAAAGCAAGACGTTAATTTGAAAAGTAACTCATCCCTGTATTTTCAAATTGGTGTGATATTATGTTTATTGGCGACGTATGGTTTATTTGAAATGAAATTTAAGATGCTGTTGCCAGATTTTGCAAAAGAGTATCCAATTGATGATAACGACCCGTTCTATATTCCAGAAATTATAGTTGAGCGGAAACTTGTAGAGGAAAAACAACCAGACAAGCGGGTTGCCATGCTTACAGACAAGCCACCCATTGTAAAACCAGACGACTTTAAAATGCCAGAGGAGGTTAAAATTGTTACGACAGATGATCACATCACGGAAACTAAAAAAGTGGTAGAGGTCGTCAAGCCAGATATACCTGCCCCAACCGCGCCTACTTTACCTGAAGTTTTCAATATGAAGGACGTCGAAAGAGTTCCAGTTTTTCCAGGATGCGAATTAGCTTCAAACAATGCAGAACGCATGGCGTGTATGTCTGAAAAATTGTCCAAACTCATTCAGAAAAAATTTAATACCGATCTTGCTTCTGATATGGGATTGTCTGGAGTTCAAAGAATTCAAGTGCAATTTAAGATTGACAGTAAAGGAAATGTAACAGATATAAAAACGCGTTCGCCTCATTCAAAATTGGAAAAGGAAGCAGAGCGTGTCATGAACCTAGTGCCAGTGATGACTCCCGGGATGCAAAGAAATACTCCTGTATCGGTTATCTATAATTTGCCTATAGCATTTAACGTTCGTTAAACGATCCTTTCTTAACTATGTTAAAACCGTTATCTTTTCTTGATAACGGTTTTTTTAATTTACACATTTTGAAAAAAATGGTATCTTTCGACAGTTAAAAAGGTTGCGACCATCTTATGAAGAAACTCTTCCTATTCGTATTTATTTGTATACAGTTTTATGGGTTTTCTCAGAATAGTATAACCTACGAAAAGCCACCCGTTTTTCATGGATGCGAATCTGAGTCCATTGAAAACCTGAAGACCTGTTTTAACAACCGACTCAATCTATATATTTTTGAAAATTTTAAAGTACCCCAAATTGTTTCGGACGAGAATTATAGAGGGGATGTCAAGGTGCTTTTTGAAGTCGATAGTTATGGCAAGGTGAATGTAATCTATGTCGATGCCGTATATGATGACTTAAAGGACGAAGTAAAGCGCGTTTTTACCGAATTGCCAAAAATGCAACCAGGCACCTATAACGGAAAACCAACTTATTTTCAATACTCCATTGGTATAAAAATCCCATTGCTCAATCCAACTGCCATTCAAACTGAAACGGAAGTATATAAATCGATTAAACAAGTTGAGGATTTAAACGAAACGGTTTCACAAGAATATGACAGCCTTAACAAAAGCATCGTTAAATATGAAGATTTGGAATACAGTAGTCAGCTTAACATCCCATTTACGCATCACTATTATGCACGTTTTGATGGTGCAATGAATGGTTTGGGTACCGATAGTCATACAGCAGCCAAACCTTTTGTGTATGAAGAAGTAGCGCCATATTACGATTTTGAGGCTGAAAAAAAAGCACTTATCAAAGGTACAGATGCGTGGTGGTCCCGAAAGCTATGGGATCAACATTTGGTAGAAGTCCAAGGAAAGGATTTTTGGTTTACTATCGATCCCGTGTTTGATTTACAAGTTGGAAAAGATACTGAAGCCGATTTCAGTTCTACTTATAATAATACCCGCGGTATTTTTGTACAAGGAGGGCTAGGCAAGAAATTCAACTTTTCCACCTCATTATTTGAGAGTCAAGGGCGATTTGCGCAATATTATAATTTGTATGCTAGAAGTTTACAAACCGCAACCGATCCAGCAATTGTACCGGGACGCGGAGTTTCAAAAAACTTCAAGGACCAGGGCTTTGACTATCCTGTTGCTGAAGGGTATCTCTCATATGCACCGGCAACCTTCGTCAATATACAATTTGGTCACGGCAAGAATTTCATAGGCGACGGTTATCGGTCGTTGTTGCAAAGCGATGTATCAAGTCCGTATCCATACATAAAATTGAACACCAAATTCTGGAAAATCAAGTATACTAATACCTGGACTTCGTTAAGAGATGTAAGGCCGGAAGTCACAGAAGATGGCGCATTTAAAACTAAATATATTGCCAGTCATTATTTAAGTTGGAATGTCTCCAAACGGTTGAACATCGGTTTGTTTGAGTCTGTAATGTGGACAAACTCCAATGACAGAGGTTTCGATTTGAATTATCTCAATCCCATTATCTTTTACAGGGCTATTGAATTTGAGACAGGTCAAGATGCAGGAAATGCCATATTGGGAGCATCCGCAAAGTACAAATGGAATAATAAGATCAATCTGTATGGACAATTTATTCTTGATGAATTTTCGCTTGAAGACATCAAGGGAGGCAATAAGAGTTGGAAGAACAAATTTGGATATCAACTCGGTATAAAATATTTTGATGCCTTCAAGGTTGACAATCTATTGTTGCAGTTTGAGTACAACCAAGTACGGCCTTATACCTATTCCCATAACACGGTAGTTCTTAATTATGCGCATAACAATCAGCCAATGGCGCATCTCTGGGGTGCCAATTTTAAGGAAGCCATCCTTATTGCGCGCTATGATTATCGACGCTGGTTTGCCGATGCCAAGATTATTTTTGGAATGCGCGGTTTTGATTTTAACACAACTGAAGATTCCTTTAGTTATGGAGCTGATATTTACCGTAATTATAACGAAAGACCTTTTAACAATGGTGTCAAAATCGGACAAGGCAATAAGACCAATACCTTTAATGCCGAACTGCAAGGTGGCTACGTAGTTAATCCAGTAAGTCATTTAAAACTGTTTACAAATATCAGTTTTAGAAACTTTAATCCCGAAGCAGATACAGCATCCACTTTTAAGAGCAATACCGTATGGTTTAGTGTAGGTGTTCGTACAGATTTATTTAACTGGTATATAGATAATTAGTATATTTTTACAATAGGTTATATGCATGCATTCTTAAAAGAGAGCGACACAATTTATTTATAAAGCCACATCAAATGGCTGCAACAATTATTCTTCATTTGCATTGCTAAAAACCAATTTTCAAAGTATCTTTGCATTCGCCATATAAAGCGACCAATTTTACCCTATTGAACACAACAGATTCATCAATTACAGTCACTTCTGTGATTTCCGACTTTAAGGAAATTACCAAGATGAGACTGTCTATTAGTGTAGTTTTTTCGTCCATTGCAGGGTATTTGCTCGGGACTGAAGTTGTGGAAATTTATACATTAATTTTATTGGTTTTTGGCGGCTATTTTATGGTAGGTGCATCTAACGCTTACAATCAAATTATTGAGCGCGACCTCGATGCCTTGATGGATCGCACCAAAAACAGGCCAGTACCAGCAGGTCGAATGTCTGTTAACACTGCATTTGCAATTGCTGTGACCTTCACACTTTTGGGGGTAGCAACTTTATACATTATCAATCCTCGCACGGCAATGTACGCTGCGATATCGATATTTTTATACACCTGTGTTTATACACCTCTAAAAACAAAGACACCATTGTCAGTTTTTGTTGGCGCCATTCCTGGCGCCATTCCATTTATGTTGGGTTGGGTTGCAGCACGCAATAATTTTGGTATTGAGCCAGGTACACTATTTGCGATTCAATTTTTTTGGCAATTCCCACATTTTTGGGCCATAGGTTGGTTTTTGTTTGAAGATTATCAAAAAGGAGGTTTTTTTATGTTGCCAACGGGAAAACGGGATAAAGGAACTGCGGTTCAGGTCATATTATATACAATATGGACAATTTTGGTTTCCATAATACCCGTGTTTGGGTTTACTGGAGATTTGAAATTATCAATCGTGTCGGCCATTATAGTGTTTGCATTAGGCTTGGTCATGTTGTATTATGCCATTCAGCTTTTTAAAAATAGAACATCACAAGCCGCAAAACAATTAATGTTGGCAAGTGTATCATATATCACTTTGTTACAGATAGTTTATGTGGCAGATAAATTTTTAAGATAATGGATTTAACAGAAGGAACATTTGAAGAAAAAAACAACAGGGCAAAAAAAATGATGCTCTGGTTCGGTATCATCTCTCTAATTATGTCATTCATGGGATGGACAAGTGCATTTATTGTAAGCAGTAGCCGAGAAGATTGGCTAAAGGATTTTCTACTGCCCAATGAATTTTTGATCAGTACGGTTTTTATCGTCATCAGTAGTTTTACTTTTATTCTGGCCAAACGTGCCTTAAAAGCCAATAATAGACAGATGACATCCGTTTGGCTATTGGCTACTTTGATTTTAGGGATCATTTTTATTGTTAACCAGTTACTAGGTTTTCAACGAATCATTGATATGGGTTATAATTTTACTGGACCTACCAGCAACGTGACCATGTCTTATATTTATTTGATAGCCATGGTTCATATTTTGCACGTGGTTGTTGGGTTGATTTGTCTTTTAGTCGTAATTTATAATCATTTTAAACAAAAGTACAATCCATCGAATATGCTTGGTTTTGAACTTGCAGCAACATTCTGGCATTTTATTGATATCTTATGGGTATACCTCTTTTTATTTTTATATTTTATTAGATAAATAAAATGATTATTTTTGTGCAACTTTAATTTTTTCTTAATACGAATCGCTAAATATGGATACTACAGTTGTAAATACTGATGCGGAAAACAAAGTTTGGGGTGGAGGGAATGAACCTCTTAGGGCAAGCTATGGTAAATTGATGATGTGGTTTTTTATTGTCTCCGATGCCTTGACCTTCTCTGGATTTTTGGCGGCGTATGGTTTTTCAAGATTTAAATTCATAGATTCCTGGCCTATCGCTGATGAGGTGTTTACGCACGTTCCATTTTTACACGGTCAAGAGCACCCAATGATTTATGTGGCGTTCATGACCTTTGTTTTGATCATGTCTTCGGTAACAATGGTGCTTGCCGTTGATGCCGGGCATCATATGAACAAAGCAAAAGTGACCTTTTACATGTTCTTGACAATTATTGGTGGTGCTATCTTTGTTGGCTCACAAGCTTGGGAATGGGCAACTTTTATTAAAGGTGATTATGGCGCGATTCAGACAAAAGGAGGAAACATCCTTCAATTTGTCAATACCGAAGGTGAAAGGGTAGCATTAGGTGATTTTGTCATGACAGGAATACACAATCGTGTGCATCATGAAAATAAAAATGGAATTTGGTATTCAGATGAAGGTACACTTCCAACATACACGTTGCAGGAGGTGGTTGCAAGTTTTGAATCTAATCCCGATTTGTTGATCAGAACTCAAATACTTACCGCGGAGGGTGAGAAAACTGTTTTGTCTCGCGACGAATCATTAAAGCAGCTTAAAACCAATGGAAAAGCAGTTATTGAAGGTGCAAACCTTCACGTAAATGAATACGGAGCTTCCTTATTTGCTGACTTTTTCTTTTTTATAACAGGGTTTCATGGATTCCACGTATTATCTGGAGTTATTATCAATATCATCATATTCTTTAATGTCATTTTGGGCACCTATGAACGAAGGGGAAGTTATGAAATGGTCGAAAAAGTCGGATTATATTGGCACTTTGTAGATTTGGTTTGGGTATTTGTATTCACATTTTTCTACTTGGTATAAACGATTAAATTGTATTAAAAAATGGCACACGCACACAACTTATCGATATTTAGAGGTACTGTTAAATTCAAATCAAACACCCAAAAAATTTGGGGAGTATTGATTTTATTGACTATAATAACTGCAGTTGAGGTGGTATTAGGTATATATAAGCCCCAATCATTGATGGCGCAAGTTTTGGGTATGAAAGCTCTTAACTGGATATTTATTATTCTTACAGTGGTTAAAGCCTATTATATTACCTGGGATTTCATGCACATGAGGGACGAAACTGCGAGCTTGAGACGAATGGTCGTTTGGACAGCGGTATTTTTAATCGCCTATTTGGTTTTCATACTTTTACAAGAAGGAGGATACATAGAAAGTGTCTACACTTCAGGTTTTGTGAAACAAGATTTTTAGATCAAAACTTTAAGTTAAAAACATCACAAAAGACGGTTATTTAAACCGTCTTTTTTATTTTTGCATAATGGATAAAAAGTTAGTTAAACGCAATCTCATTTTGGGAATTTTATTCTTCCTCCCTATCATTTTTCTATTATTTTTATATCCAGCTCAACATAATTACAACGCACTCGAAGTTGTAAATGAAAATGTCATGGATTTAAATGGATTTGTGGCTGATACTGATGCTAATATTTTGCTGAAAGACAACATAACTGTGTTGGGATTTCTTGGAAAACAACCTATGTCCAATGCAATAGGCGCTTCTAATTTAAAGGAGTTGATCTATGACAAGTTCAAGGGCTTTAAAAAATTTCAAGTCGTAATGGTCGTTCCAAATGGGACTGAAGATGAGATAGTGAACCTCAAGAAAGAGATTAGTTCATATGAAGAATTAAAATATTGGCATTTTGTGTTTGCAGACGATAAAACCATCAGAAAACTTTACAATAGTTTAGATACAAATGCACTGCTTGATGATTCTTTGGCAACCCAAAATGTTTTTATAATTGATAAAGAGCGCAACCAAAGAGGTCGTATTGACGATCGCACGGATAATGAAGTAGCTTCAACAAAACCTGTTTATCCTTTGATTTCCTATGACTTTATTGAAGTAGCTGAAATCAAGAACAAAATGAGTGAAGATGTACGTATTCTTTTTACAGAATATAGACAAAAACGCAAAGGCAAATTTGACTCTTCATCACGAAGGGCGGACGATTTAAAAGGTAGCAATGAGCAATAAAACCAGTTATTCATATATAGGAATTGCCTTAACCATTTTGGTATTCGGAATTATTTTTGTTCCGAGAATTGTGGACAGGATAACGAATAAATCTGTTGTTGAGAATGACAGGTTAAACGTTCAAACGGAAAATGACTCACAGTTCACTAGTGATTTGGCGTTTATTGAAATCAATGGCAAACCGAAAAAAGTTCCACCATTCAGTTTTACCAATCAAAACGGCGAAACCATTACAAACAAGGATTTCAAAAACAAGGTCTATGTTGTGGAATTCTTTTTCACAACCTGTCCGACGATTTGCCCACGAATGAACGCCAATTTGGTTCAAATTCAGAATGCTTTTAGCGATTATGAAAACTTTGGTGTCGCCTCATTTACCATAAATCCAGAGTACGATACACCAGAGGTCCTAAAATCCTATGCAGAACAATATGGCATTACAAACCCCAACTGGCATTTAATGACAGGAAATGAAACCATGATCTATAAACTTGCCAATGAAGGATTCAATTTGTACACAGCCAAAGATGTTGAAGCCGAAGGAGGTTTTGAGCATTCTGGCAATTTTGCCTTGATTGACAAAAACGGATTTATTCGATCGAGAAAAGATGGTTCAGGATATCCCATGATTTATTACAACGGAATGATTTCAGAAAGCGAACTAACGGATGAAGATGGTCAATCGCAAGAAATCAGTCTATTAAAAGAGGATATTAAAAAACTATTAAAAGAATAATGAAATCAACAAACGAAGTCAAAGACGATAAAAAGTACAATAAGTGGATCGTTGCTCTTTCCATTATTATACCGTTGGCTGTTGCGGGCTTATTTGCTATTAATTTAAGGGATTTGGGCTTTGACGTGGAGCCGCTCACATTTTTGCCTCCAATTTATGCAACTATTAATGGTTTGACCGCTCTTATTTTGTTGATAGCTTTATGGGCCATAAAGAATAAGAAAATTGTTTTACATGAAAATCTCATGACAACGGCAATAGGCTGCTCCTCTGTATTTTTAATAATGTACGTTGCCTATCACATGACCAGTAATTCCACTCCCTTTGGAGGCGAGGGCTTGGTAAGATATGTGTACTATTTCATTTTAATATCACACATACTTTTATCTATCGTAATTATTCCCTTTGTCTTGATAACCTATGTCAGGGCGATTACAAACAATTTTGAACGCCATAAAAAAATAGCGCGTATCACATTCCCGATGTGGTTGTATGTCACGGTTACTGGAGTTGTTGTCTATTTAATGATTTCGCCATATTATGCATAACATGAAACAAAAAGTGCTTTTCATTATTTTTTCTTTTTTCATTTTTATCGAAACAAATGCGCAGTGTGCAATGTGCCGAGCCGTTTTGGAAAGTGAAGAAGGACAGTCCACTGCCAAAGGAGTGAATAATGGCATTGTGTATTTGATGTCTATACCCTATGTTCTGGTTGGAGGTTTAGGTTTTTTGATTTACTGGAAGTATTTCAGAAAGGGATCAATTTAATTTTTCATAACCAAGTAACATTTTTGTGTTTAATTAGTCTAACATGCGTCAGAAGAGAACACATTAAATAACATTCATGGTTTTTTTAAAGTTTTACAATTTATATGTAACACTTCTAAAATTATAAAGACCTATCACTTGTATGAAAAAATTAATCATTTTATTTCTTGTTTTAACAGGCTTATCTTCACAAAGTCAAGTAAAAAAATGGACCTTAAAAGAATGTGTCACCTATGCCCTTGAAAATAATATTTCAGTTAGGCAAAGTGAACTAGACGTAGAACTGACTGACATTGAAAACTTAACAGCAATTGGCCGTTTTTTACCCGATATCAATTTGAGTAGCCGTGCTGTTGAAAGTACCGGATTAAGTTTTAATCCTATAACCAACCAGCCCCAGTCAAGCACAGTTTTATCGGTCACGGGAGGAGTCAGTATTGGATATACACTTTTTAATGGCTTACGAAACTTTAAGGAAGTACAACGAGCCAAAATATCTAAAATGGCCGCTCAATTTAGGCTGACTAAAATGAAGGATGATATTTCCTTGTTTGTTGCCAACAACTATTTGCAGGTAATTCTAAATAAGGCCAATCTTGAAGTATTGAAATCTCAAAATGAAGTGACATTGCAACAGCTTCAAAGAACACAAGATTTGGTGGATGCAGGTGTATTGCCACAAGGTGATGTATTGGAAATAAAAGCTACAGATGCCAGCGAGAAGCAAGGTATTGTCAATGCAGAAAACACTATACAGGTTTCTTTGATAAGTTTGGCCCAGTTGCTTTTGATAAAAGATTATCAAAATTTTGATGTAGAAAACGAAGGTTATGAAATTGTTTCCCAAGGAATCTCTGATAAGGGAGTATACGAAATTATAGATAAAGCAAAGGAAAACAGGGCAGAAATAAAAATTGCTGAAAAGAGTGTGGAGTTGGCCGAAAAGGATGTTGAGATTGCACAAGGGGCCAATTTACCTACGCTCTCTGCATTTTTTGGATACGACACCCGTTTTACGAATGCCGTTTCCTTCTCTCAATTTGTAGATCCTGATGAGCCTTTCGTAACAGAAGAAATTGGAATTGTTCAAGAGACGGGTCAAACAGTAGTTGGGCAATTCCCAAATACCGTGACACGTATTGTTGGAGCTGACCCATTTTTTAATCAATTGTCTCAATTCGATGGAATTGCTTATGGGGTGCAATTGAGCATTCCAATTCTTAATGGATTTGCCACAAGAGGAAGTGTACAACGTAGCAAAATCAATTTAGAACGCACCAAATACCAATTAGAACAGGCACAACTTGATTTGGAATCCACCGTATATCAGGCTTATGTAGATGTCAAAGGAGCTCTCAAATCCTACGAAGCTGCTCAATCGGCATTGGAATCGCAAGAATTGGCCTATGAGTATGCAAAAGAAAGATATGACGTAGGCCTGACAAATGCTTTTGATTTTAGCCAATCGAAAACAAGATATGATAACACGAAAATAGAGTTGAATCGTGCCAAATATGATTATATTTTCAAGCTGAAAGTCATTGAGTTGTATTTTGGAATACCAGTTGATCAACTTAAATTTTAATAACAAAAGTACTTTTAAATTGAATAATTTAGAATTAAATTAACCGTCATGAGCAAAAAAACACTAATTATAATTGTATCCATTGTTGTCCTATTGTTGATCGTATTAATTGGCGGAAAAAAGGCAGGATGGTTCGGAAAACAGGGCAACTATAAAGAGGTTGAATTTGAAAGAGTGTCTCTTGCAACTATTGTTGAAAAAGTATCCGCAACAGGAAAAATCCAACCAGAGATGGAGGTGAAAATTTCCAGTGAAGTTTCAGGCGAAATTATTGAATTACCATTCCGGGAGGGACATCAGGTAAAAAAGGGCGATTTACTGGTCAAGGTCAATCCAGATCTTATACAATCTGCTGTGAACAGGTCTCAAGCAAGTTATCAAAACGTGAAGGCAGGCTTGTCACAAGCTGAAGCCACTTTGCGAGAAGCCAAATTGAGCTATGATCGAAGTAAGCAGTTATTTGAAAAAGGCATCATCTCAAAATCTGATTGGGATAAAGCCGTGTCATCATATGAAATTGCGCAAGCGAGCAGGCAATCGGCTTACTATAATGTGCAAAGTGCAGGAGCAACAGTTAATGAAGCTTTGGACAACCTGAACAGAACAACCATCTATGCTCCAATGAGCGGAACAATTTCCAAATTGGATGTAGAGTTGGGAGAGCGCGTTGTTGGAACACAACAAATGGCAGGAACCGAAATCCTGCGGGTGGCCAATCTTAATAACATGGAAGTTGAAATAGATGTCAACGAAAACGACATTGTAAAAGTGAGAATTGGAGATTCGACTATAGTAGAAGTCGATGCTTACCTTAAAAAGGAATTTAGGGGAGTGGTCACAGAAATTGCCAATTCAGCGGGTGCTGCTTTGACTGCTGACCAAGTCACCAACTTTAAGGTTAAAGTACGAATTCTAGAAGAATCTTATGCTGATTTGCGAGAGGGTAAACCGGAAAACTATTCGCCATTTAGACCAGGTATGACAGCGACTGTTGATATTCTTACCAACCAACGTAAAAACATTGTGGCAGTGCCTATTAGCGCAATCGTTATTAAAACGGATACCACTTCTATGAATAAACCCTATTCAAAACCTGCGGTATCAACAAGTGGGACCAAAGCCGAAGAGCAAAAATTCGAGTGTGTGTTTGTAGTTAGTGGCGACATAGCTAAATTACGGGTAGTAGAAACAGGTATACAGGACAATTCCAGAATCGAGATAATATCGGGCTTAAAGGAAGGTGACCAAATCATTACCGGACCATACAATATAGTTTCGAAGACTTTAAAATCTGGTGACAAAATAGAGCAGAGAAAAGCCGATAAAACTGAAGAAGAGAAATAACAGATTCTATTTTGACCTATATCTTAAATATTGAAACCGCAACGACCAATTGTTCTGTCTCACTCTCGCAAGATGGACGCTCGCTTGTATTAAAAGAAGACAAGGGTATTAATTATTCGCATGCCGAATCCCTTCATGTATTTATTGAATCGGTATTAAAATCTGCCAATATTTTGACCTCACAATTAGATGCCATTGCCGTAAGTAAAGGGCCAGGCTCCTATACGGGTTTGCGTATTGGAGTGTCTGCAGCAAAAGGGCTTTGTTTTGCATTGGACAAACCACTTATTTCAGTTCATACATTACAGTCGTTGGCACATCAGATGCAGCTAAAGGAAGGGTATATAATACCAATGTTGGATGCAAGGCGTATGGAAGTATATTCGGCAGTGTATAATGCCAATCATAACGAAATAAGAAAAACAGAAGCACAAATTCTTGATGAATCCTCTTTTAAGTCATATTTAGATTCAGGAAACGTATATTTTATTGGTAATGGAGTTCCAAAGGCAAAAACGATCCTATCACATCCCAACGCTATATTTCTTGAGGACAAATTGCCTTCAGCTAACGAAATGGGCATATTGGCCTATGAAAAATACAAAAAAAACGACATTGAGGATGTCGCTTATTTTGAGCCTTATTATTTAAAAGAATTTATTAGATTGAAATCTTAACCCTGTCTTTGTATTTCGACTTGATGAGGATAAGGGATTTCTATACCGGCTGCGTCAAGCGCTTCTTTGGTGCCTTCAACGATATCAAAATAGACACCCCAATAATCGGCTGTTTTTACCCAAGGTCTTACAACAAAGTTCAACGAGCTATCTGCCAGTTCTGACAAACGTACCACAGGTGCAGGTTCTTTAAGGATCAATGGATGTGTATTCAATTGAGCCATTAAAATATCTTTTGTCTGCTTAATGTCGGAGTCATATCCCACACCGAATTTCAAATCAACCCGGCGCATATCCATCGTGGTATAATTGACGATGTTATCATTGGATAATTTTCCATTTGGAAGAATGATTTCTTTATTGTCGGGAGATGTTAATTTAGTTGTAAAAATTTCTATCTCTTTTACTGTTCCTGCCTCACCTTGAGCTTCAATAAAATCTCCAACTTTGATCGGCTTGAAAATCATAATCAAAACACCTCCGGCAAAATTAGCCAAAGAACCTTGTAACGCTAGTCCAATTGCCAAACCTGCCGCTGCCAAAATTGCAGCAAAGGAGGTGGTTTCTATTCCAACAGTGCCAAGTACAACAACAATAAGGACAATTTTGAATACCCAACTCACAAGGTTCAATAAAAACTTCTTAAGACTCACATCATAGTCTCTTGTTTCCATTGTTTTCTTCAGAGTCTTTAGCAAAATCTTTATGAGCCAAAGTCCAACAATCCATATAAGCACGGCGGCAATGACTTTGGGAGCATAAAGTATCAATAAGTCATAACCAGCATTTATCCATTTTTGTACGTCCATCAGTAATATATTTTGACTTAAAAATAAAAAAAAATGCAGTTATAAAAAACCGCATTTCATTTTTTTTGAATATTAAACTAACTTTATTTATTTCAATAAATTGATAAATACAGATAGTTTAGTAAAATCATCTTCATTGTTCAGCTTGAGTTTTTCTGATTTTATATAGTCAAGAATTTCTTCCTTTTGCTTTGGAAACATTTCTGCTAAATCTTTTTTGTCACTTGATAATTTTACAGGCTTTGCATCACCTATCTTAACATAATAATCATCAGATTTGCGTTTGAATTCCGCTGGTTTTGTTTGATCGTAGCTACTCGTTGCTTTTTTTTCTTCATAAAACTTTACTTGTTCTTTTTTTAAAAACTTTATGTTGTTGTTCGGGTTTCCGAGATGCACGAAATAACCAGACATTATTGACCCTCCTTCTTTCTCTGCATCAACGTAATCAATAAGTTGATAGGTTTTTTTCTCATTCAACAAATATAATTGAATATCTTTCAGGGATTTATTCAATAAATATACTTGCTTATCATCTTTTTTTACCTCAAATTCATCGCTAATGGCATTATATCGAACAGCTAAAACTAGTTGATCGTTGATCGATATTTTTGCAGCTACAAACTCAGAATTGATATAAGGAGATCCTTTAACGGTTTTGTTTGATTTGTCAAAAGTCGAAATTAGATTTGGACCTAAATATGCTACATCGCTACCAATGTTTTGTGAAAAGCCAGATAAGCAAAAAATTAAAGTGAATATGATATTAATTCGTAAAAATATAGTTCTCATGTCTTATTATATAATTATTAAAACTAATACAATAATAGAGGGAATTCCTTGTATATAAAACAACTTTAACTTTTTTGTAATATATGCCCCATAAATTCCTGCAATAGCAATACAAATTAAAAAGAAAATCGCAAAGGATGAATAATTCACAATAATAGAATATAGCAGGCCTGACGCTAAAAAACCATTGTAGAGGCCTTGATTGGCAGCCAATACTTTTGTTTCTTCAGCAAAGTCTTTTGATTTCAAACCAAAGGTTTTGATACCTTTTGGTGTGGTCCATAAAAACATCTCCAAGATCAAAAAGTAAAAATGTTCAAGTGCAATGAGTGCAATGAGGATGATTTCGAGTGTGTTCATGTTGTAGTTATTAATAGTTTTATCGCTTCTTCAATAGTTCTTACGGGTCGTTTGCAGGTTTTATTAATGCAAACATAGATGTGTGTTTCATCTCGTACAAACCGATGCTTCAATAGTGGAAAGTCTTCATCTTGAGTGCTTCCTGCGATAATGACATTGGGCAAGTATAGTTTATTAAGTTCCAAAACCCTTTTAAAGGCCTCTGTTCCAGAAATGGCTATTTCATAAAACGGCTCGCTATAGTTTATCATTAAATCTAACCAATTGGAATAAGCAGAGCCATAATCTTGTAGTGCAGGTAGAACGTTATTCAGCATTGTTTTGGCACTTTGAGAATAGTGTTCATTGTCAAAATATTGCCCTAGTTTGAACAAATTCTTGGCCATCATCGAATTGCTTGAAGGCATTACATTATCCCTATATTCTATTGGTCTACTCACCAATTTTTCATCTGTGTTGGAAGTGAAAAAGAACATTTTACTTTGTTCGTCAAAGAAATGATCAAAGGTATAATTGGTCAAATCCCTCGAATTTAATAACCATTTTTTATCAAAGGTTTGTTCGTACAACGCCAAAAACGCATCAATAGTTGAGGCATAATCTTCAAGAAAACCATTGATACTGCTTTTTCCATTCTTGTAATTATGATACAATCCACCATCATCGCTTATTAGATTTTTCAAAATAAATTCTGCGTTTTTAACGGCGGAATTGAGATAAGATGCATCGCTAAAAACCCTGTAAGCATCCACATAGCCTTTTAACATTAAGGCGTTCCAAGAAGTGAGGGTTTTGTCGTCCAATCTTGGTCTATCACGTTTGTTGCGTTCTTTTAGCAATAATTGCTTCCATGACTGTTTTTTAGCGTTTAGAATTTCATGCGAAATTTGGTATTTGTTTGTGATATAAGTGTCATCTTCTTTTCTAATCAACACATAATTTTTAGCTTCCCAATAACCGTATTCATTGACATTGTAATAATCGGAGAATAGATCGAAATCATCTTCCAATAACGATTTTAATTCGTTATTTTGCCAAACATAATAAGCGCCTTCTTCAAGATGTCCTGCACCGTTGTTGCTATCTGCATCTAATGAGGAATAAAAATTACCTTTTGGGCCGGTGAGATCACGCTTTATAAAATCCAAAGTTTCCGTGACAACGGTTTTGTACAGTTTGTTTTTTGTGATTAGATAGGCATCAGCATACAAACTTGCCAATTGACCATTGTCGTATAACATTTTTTCAAAATGGGGTACGTGCCACCTCTCATCTACCGAATAGCGTGAAAATCCACCACCGATGTGATCGAAAACTCCTCCATAAGCCATCTTGGTTAGGGTAAGGTTGACATATTTCTGTAATTCCGTACCTCCAATTTGATAGGCATAGCGCAATAAAAAGTGATAGTTATTTGGCATCATGAATTTCGGGGCACGCTTCATTCCGCCGTTATTAGTATCGAATTGCGACGACCATATGTTGATGGTTTTAGCTATAAATTCTTCAGAAAAAGGGGTGTCAACTTCATTAAAATCGATAATATCCATATTTTTTATGCCTTGTTCCAATTGATCTGCATAATCGTTCAATTTTTCAGGATTTGATTCGTATAATTCCTGAATGTGTTGCAAGACCCGCATCCATTCGGCTTTTTTAAAATAAGTACCTCCCCAAATAGGTCTTCCATCGGGCAAAGCCACTACATTCATTGGCCATCCTCCAACGCCTGTCATAAGTTGTACCGCATTCATATAGACTTGGTCTATGTCAGGTCGTTCTTCTCTATCAACTTTAATGCTAACGTAATGGGCGTTCATCACTTTAGCCACATTTTCGTCTTCAAAGCTTTCATGCTCCATCACATGGCACCAGTGGCAAGCAGCGTAACCCACGCTAACGATGATGAGTTTTTTTTGCTCTTTTGCAAGTACGAGCGTATGGGTGTTCCAAGGATGCCAATTTACAGGGTTGTGCGCATGTTGCAACAGGTAAGGACTGGATTCATTAATGAGTTTATTGGTGTGGACTGGTGTCATCGCAATAATATTATGATAAGGTTGCGCTTACCATTTTTAAGGTAAAGGCTTTTAGAAAATGCATATATCAAATTTAAAGAAATAATTGTGCATAAAAAAAGCACCCAATTTTGAGTGCTTTAGTTGATTGCATATTGAAGACTAATTGACTTCAAATGTTATTTTTACATTCACTCTAAATTCAGTGATATTGTTGTCTTTTACAACAGCGCTTTGTTCATTGACATATACTGATTTTATGTTTTTAACACTTTTTGCTGCATGTTTTACGGCGGTGCGAGTGGCATCTTCCCAACTCGCATCTGAATTTGCTAATATTTCAATGACTTTTAATACTGACATATGTATGGATTTTTTAAAATTAATAAATTGTTATAAATTTAAAGATACGAAATTAACCGTTAATAGCTTCCACCAATTCAACTTTATCTTTGAGCATCTCTTTGAGCATATTTTCAATACCATTTTTTAAAGTAAAGGTAGAGGAAGGACATCCGCTGCAAGCACCTTGTAAAATAACTTGGACAGTTTTGGTTGATGGATTGTAGGACTGAAATTGAATGTTTCCGCCATCACTGGCAACAGCAGGTTTTACATATTCTTCCAGGATATTGATAATTTCTTTTGAAACGTCATCGAGACCTTCATAATTCTCATCCAGCTTTTCAGATGTTTGCTTTAAAACTTGTGGCGCATTGGCAATGACAATGTCTTCGCCAGTTTCGATGTATTTTCTTATAAATTCGCGCAGTTCCAAAGTGATGTCATTCCATTCGGCAACGGAGAATTTGGTGATAGAGATGTAATTTTCGTCCATAAAAACACCCTTTACAAATGGAAAGTGAAACAGTTTTGTTGCTAAAGGCGAATATGTGGCTTCATCGATGGACGTAAATTCGTGGGTGGAGGTCACTAACTTTTTATTAGCAACAAACTTCATGGCCGATGGATTTGGAGTGCTTTCGGCATAAACCGTGACCGGGACTTTTTTACTTACGGTTGTATCGTTAATTACAACGCCATTGCCATTAAGATATACCTCAATTTGCTCTGCCACATCCTCCTGCACATCTTTCCATTCGACAATGTTGAAGCGTTCAATGGCAATAAAATTACCCGATATATATATTTTTTTAACAAACGGCAAATAAAACAATTGCTGCGCCAATGGAGAGGATTTGGCTTCGTCTATATTATTGAATTCGAAACTTTCATGATTGGTCAAAAAGGAATCGGTTTCAAATTTTATGATGGCTGGGTTGCTGGTTTCTTTGATTTGAATTTTCATTGCTGGAAAGATTTTGTGCAAAATTACAAATTATAATATCCACCCATAAGTATTTAACCTTTATTTAATGAGTATTTAGGCTTGAATCAGTGAAGGACACTTTAAGAACCATTGAGTGTTAAACTCTTATTTTTAATAAGCAATCGAACAGGTTATCAGTTAAAATTTCATAAATTCCCTACTTATATTAAAACGAATTAAAATTTTATTTTATTATGGTTTAATTGATTGATGCTTATATCATCTTTACCTTTTTGGATTTGGATTTTTTTATGGCATTTGATATCACCTGTGCTTGCATAGGCGTGTATCTTAAGCTAATTGTTTGTTTTTATTAGGATTCAATGAATTTTACTTTGAAGAAATGATAGTTTTTTTGAGTTGATGCCTATTTTACATTCTAAATCCTCTAACGAATGAATTTTTTTAAGTTTTTATCACTTTTTTTGTTGGTAATCCACTTTTATTAATATGTATGAATGAGTGACGAGATATTTCATCGAATTCAGAACATTATTTGCTTTGCCAGCCAATCGAGTGCAAAAATTTATATCTTTGACAGGTTTGGAAAGCTGTTGAAGTTTATCAGCTTAATAGAACAGGGTTGGAGCAGGGCCTCGAGTTTACAACATATTCCAAAAAGCGATTGTTGGTTCAACTCGGAAAGCGTGGAACGATCACAAAGGTATAAGAATCGATTAAGATTGCATTTTACATTGAACAGATAAGATAAGTATGAATTTAAAAAAGTATTTTTTAATAGCATTTATAGCTTTGATTGCGCATTTGGGGACTGCTCAAGAAGGTTTACCTATATATTCTGATTACTTAACAGACAACTATTATTTGATCCATCCATCCATGGCTGGTGTTGCAAATTGCGCAAAGGTTAGATTAACAGCAAGAAAACAATGGTTTGGACAAGATAACGCACCTGCTTTGCAAACATTAAGCGTGAACAGTAGAATAGGTGAATCACCATCTGCAGTTGGAGCTATAGTTTATAATGATAAAAACGGATATCATTCACAAACTGGGGCTTCATTGACTTATGCACATCATATTTTGTTCTCAAGAAACGAAATCGATTTAAATATGTTATCATTTGGTTTGAGTGGGGGAATTATTCAATACAAATTGGACGAAACCACCTTTTTGCAAGATGGTTTTGATCCTATCATTGCGGGAATTGAGCAAAGTTCAACAAATTTTAATATTGATTTTGGATTTTCCTATCATTTTATTAATTTTTATGCACATGCCACAGTAAAAAATGTATTGAATAATGATGGCATAAATTCGAATGCCAATGGTGTATTCAAATTCGATAACTTAAGAACATTCTTGTTTTCTGCAGGAAATACATTCAGAAAATTAGGTAGTGAATGGAGTTATGAACCGTCGATACTATTTTTATATAGAGATGGTACTAAAGAATCGTCAATTGACTTTAATGGTAAGGTATACAGGGATGTGGACTTTGGAAAAATTTGGGGTGGATTGTCTTACAGAAGAAGCCTTGATGGAGCAGAATTTTTACAGGAATCGGAAGTGAGTAGCCAAAAACTACGATACATTACGCCATTTGTTGGAGTTAATTACAAAAATTTTGTGTTTGCTTATACCTACTCTTATCAATCAAATTCGGTGGTATTCAATAATGGTGGTTTTCACCAGTTAACCCTTGGTTACAACTTTAATTGTAGACGCGAGAAATATGAATGCGATTGTCCGGCAGTAAACTAAACTATTTAATAGAAGCCTAATATCCAAGGCTTTCTTTGTTTTAATGGTATTAAGTATCTTTAAGCAAATCAAAAGTTCTGCAAGAAGGAAATCAGAATTACCATCGCATTTTAAATACAAAATAACCCCTCGACTACATTCGAGGAACCAAAAAACAATTATGCCAATCATAACACCAGTCAACGGAAAACAGCCACAAATACCAGTTAATTGTTACATTGCCGAAAATGCAACTATTGTGGGCGATGTTGTAATGGGCAGTGAATGCAGTGTTTGGTTCAATGCTGTCATTAGAGGTGATGTCCATTATATAAAGATGGGCAATAAAGTCAATGTTCAAGATGGAGCCATCATTCATGCAACTTATCAAAAATCACCCACCAACATAGGCAATAACGTATCCATAGGACATAATGCCATTGTGCATGGATGCACCATACACGATAATGTACTCATAGGAATGGGGAGCATCGTTATGGACGACTGTATCATAGAAAGCAATAGTATCATTGCCGCTGGTGCTGTAGTAACTCAAAAAACCAGGGTGGAAGCAGGCAGCATCTACGCAGGCGTGCCAGCCAAAAAGGTTAAAGAAATTAGTCAAGAACAGATTTCAGGGGAGATAGATAGAATAGCCAACAACTATGTGAAGTATTCTGGGTGGTTTAAAACATAAAAAAAGCTGTCAAATTTTTTTTGACAGCTTTTAAAAACCTAAAAGTCCTTAATTAATTTTTCATGAACTTTTTAGTCGTTTTGTTATTTTCTGAATAGATATTGATCATATAAACACCAGCGCTCAAATCAGAAACATTGATTTTTACATCAGACGTATTATTACCTGAAATTACCTTTACCATTCTTCCATTGAGATCCATAATCTCGATATTTGAAATTGTGAGATTGGTAACATTTAATGTTAAGACATCATTAACCGGGTTAGGATAGAGTTTTATGGAATTTGAAACAGGCGCTTCAATTTCTTCAACGACCAACAGCGCTTCCGAAGCGGTTGCTCTTATCGTGAGGTTGTCAAATTTTCCAATAGCTGCTGACGCATTACCAGTTCCCGTTGTAGCCAGAAAATCTACTTCGGCTGGATCCACACCCATTTCACTTCCTCCTAAAACTCGGGAAAACCCAGGACCTCTCCATGTAACTTCACCTGTAGTCTTATTAAATGCAAAACCTATTCTCACCCAAGTGTCTGGAGCCAATGGCATTGGAGCTGACGAAGCACCTAAATTAAAGACATAGGTATTTTCAGCGTTATTAGCGTCTTCATATCTTGCCAGTCCTGTAATCACTTTTGTTTCCATGACAAATCGTAATCCTGCAACCGCTTGAAAAGATGCATTATATAGACGCACATCCATTGTGTTTTTGCTTGTTGTTGCTGGACCCGTAAAAAAATCGTACTCAATTTCTATAATGTCGTTTCCAGATGTTCTGGAAGTCCACAAATCAGGCAGACCATCTTTCCACATAAATTTTGTGGCTACAGTGGATGTTGGAGGTCCAGTAAGTTGAAACACATTGCCATATGTTCCACCTTCATTAACAATTTGCCAATCTGAATTTGCCCCAGAGTTAGAAAATGTCAGATATCCACCTTGACCAGGCGTAACTCCGGTCATATCAGTGCCAACGTTGCCCAACGTCAAGGCGCTAAAATCATCTGATTGTAGTAATTGGGCATTAACAAATAAACATCCACCTAGGAGTGTCACTAATAGTAAAGTTTTTTTCATAAAATTTTGGATTTAGAAATTCACATAAATGTATGCTATTTTTGGACTGAAAAATAAAGGAGTAAAAAAAAATTTGCAGTATTAATATGGTTGGATACTGCTTTATAAAGACTTTAAGAACCGCTATATATGAAATAATCTTATAAAACTATAAACAGCGGAAGTATTTCCTTTAACAATTTGAAGCGCCATGTGAATGAAAAGTGTTTAATTAAAACCGCAGATAGTCTATTTTAAATTGTTTTTTAAGAATATCATTTAAGATTGTCACATCACCATTTGTGAAAAATTGATTTTTTGATGTTGATTTTTCACCATTTAATAACTGATATTTTTCTAACACCGCTTTGGTCTGTCTAGCAACAGCTTCACCAGAATCTATGATTTTTACATTTTTCGGTAGCATTTCTAACAATGAAGGCATCAAATAGGGATAGTGCGTACAGCCCAGTACCAAATAATCGATGTTTGCATCAATCATAGGTTGAAGGTATATCTTAAGCAATGACCTCATATCATCGCTATCCGTTTTCCCTTGTTCGATTAAACTTACTATACCGTCTCCTACCTGCTCAATAACACGAATGCCATTGCTGTATAAATTCGTGGTTTCATGAAATAATTCGCTAGAGAGGGTTCCCTTAGTTGCCAAGATTCCGATGGCTTTGGTTTGAGTATTTAGAGCTGCAGGTTTTATGGCAGGTTCTATTCCAATAAATGGGATATTAAAATTGCGTCGCAAGGTTTTTATGGCATTAGTTGTTGCTGTATTACAAGCAACAACAATAATTTTTGCATTTTTTTTGATAAGAAGTTCAGTGTTTTTAATGCTTAAGTTGATGATTTCAGCTTCTGTTTTATTGCCATATGGCGCATTGAAACTATCGGCAAGATAAATGGTGTTTTCATAAGGAAGTAAGGCATGTATTTCCTTAAAAATTGAGGTGCCTCCAATACCAGAATCAAAGATGCCAATAGGTTGTGTATTCATAGGTTACAAAAATAAAAAAGCCGCTAATTAAAAGCGGCTTTCTTTAAAAAATTATTCAAAAGGGATTAGAATCCCAATTCTTTTTTTACGTCTGCCAAAAGATTTTTACCATCGGCTACTAAAACTCCAGTACCTTGAGTAGAATCCAATACATATTGAAATCCTTGTGCTTTAGCAACTTTTTGAATTGCCGTCTTTGCTTTCTCAAATATAGGTTTCATTAATTCACCTTCCTTTTTTTGAAGGTCTTCTTGAGCCGTAGCTTGGTACTGACGAATACTTTGTTCAATAGTTTGTACTTCTTCAGCTCTTTTGCGGTTTTCTTCTTCAGTTTTGGTATCTACTTCAGCCTGATATTGCTTAATTTTATTTTGATACTCTGTAGCCATCTTTTGAATTTCGGCTTCATAAGTCTTGGAAAGTTTTTCCAATTCCGTTTTAGCGGTAACCATTTGTGGCATTGTCTCAATCAATTCGCTTGTATTAATATGTGCAATTGTGGTTTGAGCGGATGTAAAACTTGTCACTCCCATAAACAGGATTACTACACATAAAAGGGTTCTAAATTGTTTCATTTTTTAAAATTTGAATTACTTGTTATTAATTGTTTTTAGTTATTATCGGGTACGGAATCTTTCTTTTTATTCTGTGCTTCTCTTTCTTCCTTGGCTTTTTTGCGGTCTTCTATAATTTTGCGTTTCCGTTCTTCCAATTCTGCTTGTCGTTTATCGCGATCAATTATGGCTTGCTGTCTTTTTTCTTCTGCAATTTCGGCAGGTGTTTTGCCAGCCGTTTGCACTGGTGATTTTGGGTCTGCGTTTCGAGCAGCTGTACTATCAGTTGGTGTTCTATTAATGCTATCACGCTCTGCTTTCGCTTTTGCACGTTCATCTAATATTTTTTGACGCCTTGCGTCCGCTGCTGCTTTTAAGGAATCACGCGTTTTTATTTGTTGCTCTTGACGTGCTTGTATTGCTGATTCGCGAGCTGATTTTTTTTCTTTAAGCGCTTTTTGCCGTTCATCCAATTCTTCGTTTATCACAGGTACAATTTCTTCATTTTCTGCTTCCCTGCGTTCTGATTTGGTTACAGCTTGTGTACGTTTTGAAGAACGTGTGATGCTTCGCAATACCAATTCGCTGATATCAAATCGTTCTGCGGAATAGAGCATCACTACATCAGCAGATTTATCAAATATAAAATCGTACTGTTTGTTACCTGCAATTTCCTGTACAGCTGCAAAAATTTGATCTTGAATGGGCTGAATCAATTGTTGTTTTTGAATCATTAGGTCCCCATTTGGGCCAAAGCGTTTTTGTTGATAGTCTAAAACTTCCGCTTCTTCAAAGGTGATATCTTCCAACCGCTCTTCATACAGTCCTTTTGTTAAAAGAACACTTTCGCTGTTCAATTGTTTTTTCTTTGTATCAATTGCATTCAAACGTTGCTCGATCTCTGCCTTCCATTGTTGAACTTTTCCTTCCAGCTGTGTAGTGGCTTCTTGATACTCTGGAACATTTTGTAAAATATATTCTGTATCTATATAACCTATCCTTACGCCTCGTTGTGCATTTGCAATAACGCTTGAAAGACCTATAATTGCCAATAAAAAAAGAAC
This sequence comes from Aquaticitalea sp., assembly GCA_041748695.1. Taxonomy (GTDB): domain Bacteria; phylum Bacteroidota; class Bacteroidia; order Flavobacteriales; family Flavobacteriaceae; genus JBPOFM01. The sequence goes on from JBGTCT010000148.1 coordinate 35,860, forward strand.
TTTAAATTTTTTCTGTGTCAATTCGTTCGAGTTGATGTACAGATGGGACATTTTCATTTTTGACTTTGCTGTGATTCTAAAATTCAGGCAAATAGCTTTCATCTGTTTGTAATTTTATGATTTATGGTAAACACAATAAATTTCTAAAATGACAATTTTGAATTTCGAAGTAGCCATTTTGAGTTAATATTTTTCAAATTAACGAAATATATTCCAAAAAATTTTCACGGCACTGCTAAATCATTAATGTAACATTAGAAAATATCGTGCCAAACTTAAAACTGTTGTCCGATGATAAAGTGTGTTTCCCAACCATTCTTAACTGTCTGACCTGGAAGCGCATCAAACCCGTGCCCAAAATCGATACCCAACAATCCAAATGCTGGCATAAAAATTCTTATACCAAGACCGGCAGATCTATTAATATTAAAGGGATTGTAATCCCTGAAATTGTCAAATGATGCTCCGCCTTCCAAAAAGCCCAATGCAAATATTTTTGCTGAACCTTCAAGGGTAATCGGATATCGCAACTCCATAGAAAATTTGTTATATATGGCACCACCATCCTGCGATGAAAGCGATTGATTAGGGTAACCTCTCAATGCAATGGCCTCTCTACCATCTAATGAAAAATTACCTAGACCGTCTCCACCAACAAAGAACCTTTCAAATGGAATAACCCCTCGATTATTGTTGTATGCACCGAGATAACCAAATTCAAGTGTTGATTTTAACACCAATTTGTTGATGATGCTTTGGTACCAATCAGCCTTAAATTTAATTTTATAGAATTCTAACCATTTATAGCGTTCCTGATCAATTTCGCCTATACGCGCAAAATCGGCTGCAACGGTTGGATTCAACCCATCTCTTTCATTTTTTAGTGCTTCATAATCTGTGCTGTTGAACAATGAATATGGAACAGAAAGTTTTGCTGTTATCGCAAAATTAGAACCTTGAATTGGGTAAATAGGGTCATTTGCTGTATTATTTCTACTCAAACCAACAGTATATGCAAGATTGTTTGAATAGCCATTACCAAAGGTAAACAATCCTGTATTATAATTTTTTAAGTCATAATGTTGAAAACTGATAGCTTGAGATAATGTGAAAAAATCATCAGGAACCGATAGACGTCTTGCTAAACCTAAGGTTAAACCAGTAATATTAAAGCGTTTAGATTTATCGGCATCCCTTGTTAGTGGATTAAATAAAAACTGTTTGGTATGGGACAATGATGTTGAAAATTGCACTGGTTTTTTACCACCCAGCCAAGGTTCAGAAAACGAGAAACTGTAAGTTTGAAAAAATCGACTTGCTTGCAGTCTCAAAGCCAAACTTTGTCCATCTCCTGAAGGAATCGGTTTATAAGCTTCCTTGTTAAATAGATCCTTAATAGCAAAATTGTTAAATGATAAGCCTAATGTGCCAATAAATCCGCCTCCACCATAACCACCTTGAAGCTCTATTTGACTTGCGCCCGCCTCCACTACAGCATATTCCATATCCAGCGTTCCATCTACTGGATTTGGATTTTTAAAGTTAGGTGAAATTTTTTGGGCATCAAAAAACCCTAATTGTCCAAGTTCCCTAATCGTACGAACAACATTGGCTTTACTGTATAATTGACCGGGACGTGTGCGTAATTCTCTATAAATAACGTGGTCGTTCGTTTTATCATTCCCTACTACAGTAACATTATTGAAATAGGCAGGTTTTCCTTCCGAAATACGGATTTCCATATCAATAACATTACCATCGGCGCTTACTTCTACAGGATTTATGGAAGAAAATAAATATCCCGAATTCTGATATAAATTAGTAATATCAGCGGCATCAGGTTTTGTGTCATCAGCAATACGCTTTCTTAACTCAACGCCATTGTAGGTATCTCCTTCATTGATTCTTAAATAGCTTTGTAATTGTTTATCCGTATAGACACTGTTTCCGACAAAGCTAATTTTTCCGAATGTATACTTTTCGCCTTCTTCGACATTGATGACCAAAGAAATGGTTTTATCATTATTGTTTATGATGGAATCTGAAAGGATTCTTGCATCCCTAAAGCCATTTTCTTTAAATTTGTCGATGACAGAGACTAAATCTGTTTTATAATCGGCGAGGACGTATTTAGACCGTTTTAATACACGAATGATATTTTTTTGTTTCGTATTTTTCATGGCTTTGCGAAGCTTTTTGTCACTTATTTCTTCGTTACCATTAAATGTGATACTCTTTATTTTTATTTTTTCACCCTTGTCGATATTCACAGCCATATTAACACGACGTTTTTCAATGGAATCGGTGACTTCTGTAGTGGTTATGGTAACAGATGTGTTATAGAAACCATCTTTTTTGTATTTGTTAATGAGGTAGTTTCTGGTAGTTGTGACGAGGTTTTCGGTTACTTTGGCACCTTTGGTAAGTTTATTTTCGGTGATGATGCCTTCTTTTTTGGACTTTTTGACTCCTTCGATGGTCACCTCGTGAAGTTCTGGAAGATCGATGAGATTTATTTCTAAAAAGGCGACATCCCCTTCTGTTCTCGCCAGATAAATGTCAATGGCACTAAAGAGTTTAGAGTTCCAAAGTTTTTTTAAAGCTTCACTTATTTCTTCACCAGGAATCGATATTTCGGAGCCTTTTCTTAAACCCGAATACGTAATGACTGTCTGTTCGCCAAAATTGGTGTTACCTGTAACTGTAATTTCACCTATGGTATATTTCTTGTCATTATTAAATTTAATGTCTTGTGCTATAGCTGTATTTGAAACAATACATAGTAAGGCAATAAAAAAGGTATTAAGAAGTGTCTTCAAAAGTATCTTGTTAGCTAAGTTGTTCACTTGTTTTTCCAAATCGTCGTTCTCTATGTTGATATTCAATCAACGCATCATATAGGTCAGCCTTTTTAAAGTCTGGCCATAAAATGGGTGTAAAATATAATTCGGCATAGGCTATTTGCCATAATAAAAAATTGCTGATTCGCTGTTCCCCACTGGTTCTAATGAGCAAATCTACGTCTGGTAAATTTTGCGTGTAAAGATGCCTATTTATAATGGATTCGTCAATAGAATCAACAGAAATTATATTATTTTTAACTTTATTGCTTAATTCTTTTACCATGTTAATAAGCTCCTCTCTAGACCCGTAACTTAATGCCAAAGTTAATATCATTGCAGAGTTTTCTTTTGTTTTTTCAATCACCTCAAGTAATTCGTTGTGAGCTTTTTTCGGCAAATCATTGAGGTTGCCAACGGCGCAGAGTCTAATGTTGTTGTCCTGAAGTGTCTTGATTTCTTTTTTTAGGGATTTTACCAATAGTTTCATTAAGGTTTGGACTTCGATTCTTGGTCGGTTCCAGTTTTCAGTGGAGAAGGCGTAGAGAGTTAGGTATTTTATACCTATTTCTGCACTAGCTTCTACCACTTCCCTAACGGATTTTGTTCCATTCTCATGTCCAATGACCCTTAACAGACCTTTTTGTTTTGCCCATCGGCCGTTGCCGTCCATGATAATGGCTAGGTGCTTTGGAAGTTTGTCTTTATGTATATCTTTTATGTCTCCCACTTAATAACTACAATAACAAGGTCTTTGTCCAAAAGTGTAAGTTAAGGTAATTCCCGAAAATACGTACCAATCGTTACTATTGGTATTTCCAAAACTCAATTGACTTCTAAACTTACCATCTGGCACGCTTCCATCAATTTCGTCACTGAATGTGTAGCGTACGCCAACTTCCACTGCCAAAATTAAATCATCGGTAGTCGTAGTTTTAAAACCTAGAATCATCGGAATCCCGTAGGCCCAGCTTCTTGTGTTTTCAGAAGTTCGAACTCCGTTATTGTCAAAGAAGAAATTATGATGTCTTGCAGCGCTGATACCTGTTGCCAGATAGGGTGTGGATTTATTACCAACGGAATGCAGGTCAAAATCAAAAAACGTAAACTCCATTACTGCAGACACTTCAAATATATTGTTCTCAAATTTATAGTTACGTTCTAATCGTCTTGGGTCGCTAGAAGTTGAATCACTGCCTACAAGTTGTGAAAAAATACCCGTTAACCTAAATGAATGTCTAGGACTTCGGTTCCATTTTAAAACAGCACCGATTGCTGGATTTTTTGGAGCTATATATTTAGTCGAGCCAACATCGCCGATAAAATTACTACTTCCCAAAAAAAATCCGGCCTCATAGATTTGAGATTGAGCAGTTTGCGCAAAACAGATACCAAAAAAAATTAAGATTAAATATCTCATAAGATTTTAAAAGTTTGCAAATATAACAAATATGATTACCCCATAACAATTTGAAAGGAATAGTATTACAGATAAACAGTATTTATAGGGATTTATTGTTTGATTTAATTGCGCTTGTCTTCTCCCCAAAGTAATTTTTTTCGCAGGGTATCTATAAAACTTTCAGTAAATAACTCTACCATTTTAATTTTGAATGGAGCTTTTTTTATGATCACAATTGTAGATTTGTGCAAGGTCGCAATGCGTGAGTCTAACGAAATTAAATAGTCATCTTCCCTGCCGTCAACTTTTAAACGAATTTCTGTTTCATCAGGAATTACCAGAGGTCTGGCGTTCAAATTGTGAGGCGCAATGGGAGTTAATACAAAATTATTGGCATCTGGAGAAATTACAGGCCCAGCACAACTTAAGGAATAGCCCGTGGATCCTGTCGGTGTGGATACGATGAGCCCATCTGCCCAATATGAGGTTAAATATTCATCGTTGAGATGCGTTTCTACGGTGATCATGGAGGTTGTGTTCTTGCGGCTAACTGCAATTTCATTCAACGCAAAATTGGTATGCACAATATCTTTATTTTTGGGTGTTGTTTCAATACTCAACAAAGTGCGTTCTGATATTTTATATTGGTTTTCCAGAATGCTGTCGATGCTACTTTCAATATTATTGGTTTGAATTGTTGCCAAAAACCCTAATCTTCCGGTATTGATGCCAACAATGGGAATTCCCAAATCCCTTACATAAGTAATAGCGCGCAAGATGGTACCATCGCCTCCAATACTGATCAGCAAATCAAAAGAATTATCGAGCTTTATAAAGGATTTAAAATCTTTGAAAGTAAGTGTGCCTTTGTTTTCATTATGGAAATTCTTAAAAAATTTAGATTCAATAAAAACATCTTGTTTCTTGTGAAGGAGGAAATCCAACAATGTATAGATGCTTGAATGCAGAGCTCCTTGATAATATTGTCCGTAGATGGCGATTTTCATATGCAGATATTTATTGATTTTTTATAGTTCTCCTGACAGTTATCTGGAGCAAATCGCTCTATCTTCATTATTTTTTTGTTTTTCCTAATTATGGATATTTCATACCTATATATCGAGATATTTCTTTAAATATTCTGAACGTTCCTTGAGACTCTCCATATAGGAATCCTCTTCGTGGCCCGAAATGATATTGTAGCTGTAGCGCCTAAAGGTTTGAATGACATCATTGAGTCCTGTGTTTCCTATTTTTAATGTTACTTGAATCATGTCACTCTCCATTTTTGAGATAAATGCACCTAATAATTTGGCATCATTCGATTCAACGATTTGACTGATTTCACTAAAGGAATAATCTAACAGTCCCTTCTCGACTATCAATGTTCCGCCTGGCTCCGCAAAGAAAGGTGTTTCGTTAAAAAGTCCAATGACATCATTCAGTTCATAGTACCCCAAATATTCATTTTGGTCTCCCAATACAGGCATGATGTTGCACGAATTTTGCGCAAAAGCCTCGAGGACATCAAGCCAATTCGTAAATGATCTTACAAAGAAACCTTCAAATGCATAGTTGCATTCTTGAATAGTTTTTTCCGCTTCAAAACAATGTGCATCATTTTCAGAAATACATCCCATATAAATACCATCACTTTCTATCGGAATGTGGGAAAAGGTCAGCTCATTGAACACCATTTTTAAGTCACCAACTTTGTCATGGATGTTCAGCGGTTTTATATCGTTTATAATGAATTCCTGTAAATGCATAATGAAAATATATCGGTTGCAAAATAATTAAAAATAACCACAAAAAGCGTGTTCTACTTTGTATTTTTGTTGCGTAAAAGTTAAAGTCCATGACAAAATTAAGCGTTAACATCAATAAGATAGCCACCTTGAGAAATGCAAGAGGAGGTGATGTGCCTAACCTGGTACAATTTGCCATAGATGTTCAGAATTTTGGCGCCCAAGGTATTACAATTCATCCGCGACCCGATGAGCGTCACATACGCTATAATGATGTTTATGATCTAAAACCGATAGTCAATACAGAATTTAATATTGAAGGCAATCCAACAAGCCAGTTTGTAGACATGGTTTTGGAGGTAAAACCAACGCAAGTAACTTTGGTTCCTGATGCAGAAGATGCCATTACGTCCAATGCAGGTTGGGACACGTTGATGCATAAGGTTTTTTTAAAGGAAGTCATTCAGGAATTCAAAAAAAATGGAATTAGAACCTCCATATTTGTAGACCCTGTATTAAATCAAATTGAAGGCGCAAAAGCAACGGGAACTGACCGTATAGAATTATATACTGAAGCCTTTGCGCATCAATATAATATAGGCGATGTAATGGCCATAAAGCCATATACGGATTGTGCCTTGTTGGCCAATTCCATTGGGTTGGGAATTAATGCAGGACATGATTTGTCTTTGGATAACATACAATTTTTCAAGAATAACATTCCCGATCTGTTGGAAGTATCCATTGGCCACGCCCTTATTTCTGAAAGTCTGTATCTGGGAATTGAAAATGTGATAAACATGTATTTACACCGATTAAAATAAGATAAGCATAAATCGGTTTAAATTAATCGGCAATCGTAAATCAACAATCGTAAAACGCACATCAAAAATGATTTTACACTCAAACATAATAGGCAAAGGCACACCCTTTATTTTTCTCCATGGATTTTTGGGAATGAGCGATAATTGGAAAACAATAGGCACTAAATTCAGC